>CACJVT010000001.1 GCA_902596925.1 uncultured Pelagibacteraceae bacterium
TGATGGAAGTGTTATGTTTGTTTTAGTTGGTAATACAGATACAGAGCAAGAATATATTTATCATTTTGATTTAGCTGAAAACTATGACGTTTCAACCGCAGTTAAAGCTGGAAGGTTTCATGTTGGTGCAATTTTTATGAACAGAGATGCTGGTAATCGGTTTGGAGACCCAAGTGGATTTGGTTTTTCTAGAGATGGAATGAATTTGTATTTATTAGATAACGTAGCTGGTAATGGCGTTCACCAGATAAACCAATATAAGTTAGACTGTCCTTATGGATTAGTAAAATGTTCATCTGACCCACGTGCATCGGTTGACTCTCAAGTTGAATTAGCTAAGCAAAATATAAGTTTAAACGTTACGACTATTTTTAAAAGATTTGAGTGGATCAAAAGAAATAGAGATAATGAAGATTTAACTAGTCATAATATCAATATAAACTACCCCAATCCTTTATTAAAATCTCTAGCAAGTAAATTTGAACCTTCAATAAAGAATAATTTAGCATCACTTGTAAGCAATACACAGAAAAAAGAGGAAAAGAAAAAATCTAAATGGTCATCATGGAGCTTAGTGGACTTATCAATAGGAGATTATAAAGAAATGGATTTAGATAGAGCAAAAAACATTAAAACGAAAGGTATAACAATAGGTTCAGATAGGAAAATTGAAGATGATAAGTTTTTTGGTTTAGCCTTAAGGTATGGGAATGGTTCATCAAATATTGGACGTACTGTTCAAAAAGTTGATCTCGAGTCTTTGACATTAAATATTTATGGAATTGCTCCAACAAATAACAATCAGTACATTAATGTAATTTTAGGTCTCAGTGCCTTAAGATACGCTAATAAGTATTTAGGAAATATATCAGGTGAGCGAAATGGAAGACAAGCATTTGCATCAATTAATTACAGAACTAAAAACACAAAAGGCAAGTTTAACATTACTCCCACCGGAAAACTTACTTACGGAGTGACAGAATTATCTGAATTTACAGATTTTATAAGCAAGGCTAGTAGCAGACCAGCTACAGATATTCGTTTTCATGAAGATACATTTGAAAGTGGAGAATTTGCCGGTGGTCTTTTATTTGAAATGGAAAAAATTGAGAGAAAAGGGCATACCTTCCAACCAATGGGAGGAATTGAAATTATTTATGATCTAGCAGATGATAATACGTATAAATATTCAAACGTTGGTTCAACTGTGGTAAATAAAAGAAAAATTAATAGCTATTCGAATAAAAAATTAAAAACTAATATCGGTTTAGAGCATATACTTGAAAATGGTTTCACTATACTTTTCGATTATCAAAAGATAAGGAGCTTAGATAATTGCGCAAGATGTACGCATTTTGGAATATCTCATAATTTTAATGATGAGACTTTTATTATTAAAATTAGTAAATCAAAAGAAGAAAATTCCCAGTTTGCTTTTGATTTCGATCCATTATCAAATAATCTTGCTAAGTTAAGTTTTTCAAAAGATGTAGGTAATTTTAATTACAATTTGAATTCTAATATGAATTTATTATCCAACATCTCAGATTATGGAGTTAATTTAAAAATTTCAGGTACTTTTTAATAAATCCTGAAGTTTATTTTCTTTTTCTAAAGCTCTAACTTCATCATAACCACCTATATGTTGATCATCAAAAAATATTTGTGGAATAGTCCTTTTACCGTTAGCTTTTTTAATCATCTCATCCATTGCACCATCAACTTTTGCAATATTAATTTCTTTAAAGGTAGCATTGTTTCGAGTAAGTAATCTTTTCGCCGCGTCACAATAATTACAAAATGGTCCTGTATAAATTACGACGTTTTTCATACTCTAAAGATAGTCACCTTTTTTCAATTTACTAGTGATAAGTTTTCTAGAATATTCAAATTTTTTTCTATGTTTGATACTTTTTTGATTTACTCTTTTTCTCCACAATCTAAATGAGGAGGGTTTAATTGACCTTCTCATTATCTTAATAACATCAGATTCCTTGTACCCAGTTTTTTTTTCAATTTCCTCAAAAGTGATACGATCTGCCCAGGCAGCCCAAATGACCCAATCTGGATCTTCGACATTTGGCTCGGGATTTTTGACCCTGGTGACAGGCCTGTGACCTTTTTTTTTCATAAATCCTTTATATTTGAAAAAAAATGATAATGCATTTTTTTCGGGATATGGTATATTAAAATTGATAGTCCTTTTAGCCATCTTTAGCTCCCGGTTTTTAAGGACTATCCTTTTAAATTTCCTTAGATATTGTCATTTTTAATACAGTAAGTGAATATTAATCAATAATTTAATTTTGGATTTTACTTAAAAATATTTGTGGGTCATATAAAAAAGCAATCCCCCGAAATTTTTTGAGTTTATAAATAATTTTTTATTTGATTAATTATTTGATGAAAATTTCAAAATTTAAATGCTTGTGATGAGAATCATTGACATAAAAATTTAAATTAATATTCTAATATCAGATTGTTACTACAACTTTTACTTTAAATTATCATAATCAAAAAAACTTTATTTTTAGAGGTTAATTTAGTGATAATTTTGCAACACCATTAAAAAATATTATTTTTATGTAAATTTACTAATCAAATTGACATCAATTATGTTACAAAACCCAATATATATATAAGTTTAATATTAAACAAGAGGACATTATAATGAAGAAAATAATAGCAACTATAGTAGCTTTGATTTTTACCACTTCAGCATATGCAAACCCAAGTTTATCTATTGGAGCATCAATTAACCATGGTTTGTATGGCGGTAATGGTAAAGAAGTAAATACAGATCATAGTGGAACAGTTGAGAGAACTACTAAAAAAGATGGTGCTGCTTTCGTAGATACTTATGCGACGCTATTTTTAGAGTACGAAGTTAATGATACTGTATCTATAGGACTAAGTTATGCTCCGGATGCAATTTCAACACCTACTAACATAAACGATAGTGAGGGTGAATCAAATGGCTCAGGTTATGTAGATATTACAGTTAAAGCTGACTTTAACGATCTAACTACATTATATCTTTTAGCGAAGTCGCCTATTGGTGTTTATGGTAAAATAGGTTACTCTCAAATGGATATTGACGTAACGTCTACTAACGCTGGTACTTATGCAGATCCAGGTACAACAGACGGTATGGAATTAGCAGTAGGCTATGAACATGAAGCAGCCGAAGGAGTTTCAGTCAGAGCTGAATTAGCTTATCATGAGTTTGATGATCTAACAGCTAACAATGGTCAAACCGATAAAAACACAATTACAGTAAGTAACTTAAGAGGTGCGACTGGAAGAATATCATTAGTTAAATCATTTTAATTAATAATATTTAAATCTAAAATTTAAAGGCTGGGTTTTACCCAGCCTTTTTTTTGTTCAAATAAACCTTTCTATAATGTACTTTAAACTATGAACCTAGGATTTATAGGAACAGGAAACATTGTATCAGATGTCATAACCGGCATAAAAAAATCTAAATTTTCTTACAAAAAAATAATCATTTCTCCTAGAAATAAAAAAAAAGCTCAATATTTAAAGAAAAAATTTAAGAAGATAATTATAGCTAAAGATAATCAAGCAATAGTAGATATGTCGGACTGGATTTTTCTCGGTGTTTTACCTCAAGTTGGAGAAAATATATTGCCTAAATTGAACTTCAAAAAAAACCAAATAATTATCAGTTTTATGTCTACTACAAATTATTTAAAATTAAGAAAACTTATCAAAAAAAAAGTAACTATTATTAGAGCTATTCCTATGCCCCCAATAAGAATTGGTAAAGGTCCTGTAGCTATATTTCCACCTAATAAAAGAATTAAAAACTTTTTCAATAAAATTGGAACGAGTATTGAAATAAAAAATGAAAAATTATCCAAGAATTTTTGGGCTATCTCAGGAACTATGGCTTCATTTTACGAGCTATTAAATGTTTTATCAAAATGGTTGATAAGGAAAAAAACTAATAAATTAGATGCTCAAAAATATGTAACCTCGCTATATTCAGCTTTGGCTGAATTAGCACTTTTAAATTCATCAAAACCATTAAAAAATTTAGTAGATGAGCAAACACCAGGTGGACTTAATTGGCAAGGCGTTAATGAATTAAGAAAATTAGGTTATTATAGATTATTGGAAAAATCACTTAAGAAGATTTATAAAAGATTATAATTTACTCTAGGCATGCAAGATAATATTTTAGAAATAAAAAACTTATCCAAATATTTTGGTGGATTAGCTGCTGTTTCTAATTGTTCTTTAAAAGTAAAAAAGGGGACAATAACAGGGATAATTGGACCCAATGGTTCAGGAAAAACAACTTTGTTTAATCTAATTGCTGGTAATTTAAAATCATCTACTGGTAGTGTTTTATTTAATAATGAAAACATTACTGATGTTCCGTCTTATGAACTTTTTTCAAAAGGATTGTTAAGAACTTTTCAAATAGCTCATGAATTTACTAATTTATCTGTTTTGGAAAATTTGATGATGGTACCTGGCAATCAATCTGGAGAAAAGCTAATGAATGCTTTGTTAAATCCTGGATTAGTTGCAAAAGAGGAAAGTCAAATAAAAGAAAAAGCTATGAAAGTAGTGGATTTTCTTAATTTAAGTCACCTAAAAAATGAATTAGCTGGAAATTTATCTGGAGGACAAAAAAAACTATTAGAATTAGGACGAACAATGATGGTTGATGCAAAATTAGTATTATTAGATGAAGTTGGTGCTGGAGTTAATCGAACTTTATTAAAGGATCTAGGAACAGCTATTGAGAAGTTGAATAAAGAGAAAGGTTATACTTTTTGTATGATTGAACATGATATGGATTTTATAGGAAGATTATGTGATCCAGTAATTGTTATGGCAGAGGGATCTGTTTTATTTGAGGGTTCTGTGGAAGATGCAAAAGAAAATGAAAGAGTAATTGAAAGTTACTTAGGCAGAGGTTCAAAATTAAAAGATAATTAAGCATGGCATTTTTTGAGGGAAAAAACATGACAGGCGGATACGGCAAGGGTCCAGATGTAATTAATTCATGTACTGTAAATGTTGAAAGGGGTGAAATAGTATCGATCCTTGGACCTAATGGGGCTGGTAAATCTACTGCGATGAAAGCCATGTTAGGTTTGTTAAATTTGAAATCAGGCTCTGTAATTATTGATGGTAAGGACATCTCAAAACTTTCTCCACAAGATAGAGTGAAAGAAGGAATTTCATTTGTTCCTCAAACAAAAAATGTATTTGCGGGAATGACAGTTGAGGAAAATTTAGAGATGGGAGCTTTTTTAATAAATCAAGATTACTCAAAAGTAACTGATGAAATTTATAATCTTTTTCCAATTTTGAGTGAAAAAAGAAAACAATTTGTAGGAGAGTTATCTGGAGGTCAAAGACAACAAGTAGCGTTAGGAAGGGCACTGATGATTAAGCCGTCTGTACTAATGTTAGATGAACCAACTGCTGGAGTTTCCCCAATAGTCATGGATGAACTTTTTGATCATATTATAAAAGTAAAAAAAACAAATGTAGCTATTTTAATGGTTGAACAAAATGCAAAGCAAGCTCTCAATATTTCTGATAGAGGTTATGTATTAGTCACTGGTGAAAATCGTTATTCGGGAACAGGTAAAGAATTGCTTAACGATCCAAGAGTAAGAAGTTCTTTTTTAGGTGGTTAAATGGATTTTCTTAACGCATTAATTCTTTTATTAAATTATATTTTTGTTCCTGCTCTTGCCTACGGATCTCAATTAGCTATTGGTGCTATATTTGTAACTTTAATTTATGGAATACTGCGTTTTGCAAATTTTGCAACTGGAGATATGATGTCTTTTGGCACAATGGTTGCCATTCTTTTTACATGGTACTTTCAGTCCATAGGTTTAACACTTGGTTTTTTACCCACAGCACTTATAGCAATACCTTTTGCAATTCTTTTTATGGGTTTATACATGCTAATTATTGATAAGTTTGTATTTAAATATTACAGACAAAATAAAAGTCCTCCAGTTCAATTAGCAATGGTTAGTATAGGGGTAATGTTTGTTACTCAAGCAGTAGTGAGAATTATTATTGGTCCATCAGATAGAAGATTCTTTGATGGTGAGAAATTTTTGATTAGAGCTAATGAGTTTAAGGAAATCACAGGTTTAAACGAAGGACTTGCTATAAAGTCAACCCAAGTAATTACAATTGTTGTTACAATTATTTTAGTTTCAACTCTGTTCTGGTTTTTAAACAAAACGAAAACGGGGAAAAGTATGAGAGCTTATTCTGACAATGAGGATTTAGCATTACTTTCTGGAATAGATCCAAAAAAGATTGTTATGATAACTTGGATGATTGCTGCAATTTTAGCAACAATAGGTGGTGTTTTGTATGGTTTAGATAAAAGTTTTAAACCATTTACCTATTTTAATAATATGCTCCCAATATTTGCTGCTGCTATAGTTGGGGGAATTGGTAACCCTTTTGGAGCTTTCCTTGGAGGTTACGTAATTGCTTTTTCTGAAATACTTCTGACTTATGCATATAAGAAATTCTTTATCTATGTGTTACCAGAAAGTATGGAACCTGATGGTTTAATTCAGTTGCTTTCAACTGATTATAAATTTGCAGTATCTTTTTCAATATTGGTAATTGTGTTGCTCTATCGTCCATCAGGAATATTTAAAGGAAAGATATTGTGAGAAAAAATTTAAATGTAATTACAGCTTACAGTATCATGATGGGATTAATTATCCTTGTAGGTATATTTCAATCTTGGAATATAGCTTTATCCATCTTTAATTTATGTTTGATATCAGCTGTCATGACGATGGGCGCTAATATTCAATGGGGTTATGCCGGTTTAATTAACTTTGGAATAATGGGCTTTACCGCATTAGGTGGTCTAGCTGCAGTTTTAATTTCTGTAAATCCAGTTCAAGAGGCTTGGAGTGCAGGGGGTACCAACATTCTATTTAGTCTATTTCTTGTTATAGGAATTGTTTTAGCTGTTAGATTTGTTCTTAAAAGATATCAAAAATCTAAAATTAGAAATTATATAATCGCTGCAATTATTATTTCAGGAATAATTATTATACGATTTGTCTCTGAACCTGGTATTGAAGCAATTGAGGAAGTAAATCCAGCGAGAACTGGATTTCTAGGTGGGTTAGGGCTTCCAATAATTTTTTCTTGGATTGTGGGTGCTTTCTTTGCTGGAGGATTAGCTTTTGTCATTGGAAAGGTAGCATTAGGTTTAAGAGCTGATTATTTGGCAATCGCAACATTACTAATATCAGAAATAGTAATAGCAATTATAAAACATGAAGACTGGCTAACTAGAGGTGTAAAAAATGTGATTGGTTTAAAACGTCCTGCTCCATATGAAGTTAACTTACAAGAAACAGATTGGTTTATAAATTTAGTAGAAAAATTTAACTCAGGAAAATTAGCTTTAATTTCTGATCTGTCAGAAAGGCAAGCAGCTCTTAATCAATTTGTAATTGAAGGATCATCAGTATTTGTGAAACTTTGTTATTCAGGTTTGTTTTTAGTTGTTGTGATTATTCTTTTAATCTTAACTCAAAAAGCTCTTTATTCTCCTTGGGGAAGAATGATGAGAGCTATCAGAGATAATGAAGAAGCTGCTAATGCTATGGGGAAAAATGTAGTCAAACAACATTTGTTAATTTTTGTTTTAGGATCTGCAATAGTTGGAATTGCAGGAGCTATGCTTGTAACTCAAGATGGATTATTTACACCAGGAAGTTATAGACCTTTGAGATATACTTTTTTAATTTGGGTAATGGTAATTGTTGGTGGAAGTGGAAATAACTTTGGAGCAATTCTTGGAGGTTTTGTAGTTTGGTTCTTATGGATTGAAGCAGCACCAATTGGATTGTATCTAGTCAATTTAACAACTGCAGGTTTAGAGGATACACATTTTTTAAAAGTTCACTTAATTGAAAGTGTTCCTTATTTTAGATTTTTAATGATGGGAATAGGTTTATTATTAATTATGAGGTATCGACCTAAGGGTATACTTCCTGAAAAAATAGAAATAAAATAAAATTATGAAATATATTATCACAGGCGCTGCTATTGCTTGGGCTTTGTATATGGCTGACAAATATTTATTTTTTTAAAAAAAAAACCCCCAACATCGAATATGTCAGGGGTTTAATTCTTTTAAGATAAAATTATCTTTGTTTTTTAGTTTTGAATTTTCCGCCTTTAACTTCTTGCTCTAAGAAAGAACCTTCAGCTTCTCCGACGCTAGTAAAAGTAACTCCAGTTGCACCTTCGTAATCAACTTTTTTACCTTTTGCTAATAAATCTAAACCTTTTTTAAGCTGACCTGGATAGATCTTTGTTCCAGGACCATTAGCAACATCCATTACATTTTTTGCAATTGATGCTCTATCAGTTGAGTTACCTGCTTGCATAGCTAAAACTATTAAAGCGGCAGCATCATAAGATTCTCCTGTGTATGGACCAGAACTATCTATACCAGCAGCACTTGCTACTTTAGCAAATACTCCAGCTCCTTTTCCAGTTGAACCAGGTAATGAACCAAAAGATTTATTTAAATCTTTACCAAATGCATCAACTAAAGATTGACCGATCATACCATCTGATAAAATAAATCTATCAAATGCACCAGAGTCTAAAGATGCTTGAATAATACCTTTACCACCTTGGTCTAAGTAACCTATCACAGCTACTGCATCTCCACCTGCTGAAGCAAGTGTTGCTACTTCAGATGAGTAGTCTGCTTTACCATCTTCATGAGCAGTTACTGTAGTAACTTTAATACCATGAGCTTCAACAGCTGCTTTATAAACATCTGCTAAACCTTTTCCATAGTCGTTGTTTGTATAAGTAATTGCTACACTTTTAATTTTTCTATCTTTAGTAACATCAGCTAAGATTTGTCCACCTCTTGCATCTGAAGGAGCTGTTCTAAAAAAGTATCCTTTATCATCAAGAGTTGTTAAACCAGGAGATGTTGCTGAAGGTGAAATCATTACAACACCATTTGGTACTGCAACATTTGATGCTATTGCACCTGTTACACCTGAACAGTCAGCTCCCATAATTGCTGCAACACCTTGTGCAATAACACCTTCGGCTGCTGCTGTTGCTGCCGCTGAGTCAACACAAGTTGAGTCTGCTCTTACAACTGAAATTTTTTCACCACCAAGTAATGATCCAGAGTCTGAGGCTTCTTTAAAAGCAAGTTCTGCAGATGCTGCCATAGCTGGTGTAAGGGATTCAATTGGACCAGTAAATCCTAATATAATTCCCATTTTTACTTCTGCAAAAACATTTGTTGTGAAAGTAGAAACAAATATAAATGCAGCCACAAATAGTTTTTTCATTATTATCCTCTTTAATTGTTAACAATTTTTAAAAACCAAATTAAATCTGATTTATAAAAAGTTGCAATAAGCAAATTATTTAATTTTGTGTAAAAAAAACACCGAAGTAATTACAATTATACCACCCAATATGAACAAAATAGTGGGCACTTCACCAAAAACTAGATAAGTGAGAATAATCCCAAATATTGGAAAGAGAGAATAAAAAGGAAAAATCTTACCAACGGTATAAAATTTATAGAGATAAAACATCAGCAGGTGTGCACATAAAGATACTATCACTGCTTGATAAGATATGAGCATCCATGACTCAAAATTTATTTGTACAATATTTTCTTGAACATTACCCTCAATGAAAACTGAAATAATTAAGAGTATTATAAAACCAAAAACACCAGTGCTAGCATTTATCATACTTATTGGCAGCTCTTTTAATTGTCTTGAATAAACTTGTGCTAGTCCAAAAAATAAAGCCATAAGACTTGCAAAAAAAAGACCCAAATAGTTTTCTGTTAATTTAGGATCAAAAAAAATTATAACTATTCCAAGAAAGGACGTGAAAATCAAAATCCATTTATTTTTGCTTATATTTTCATTTAATAGAAACGCGCTTGCTAGTATTCCAAACGGTATCGCAAGTTGAGATCCTAAAATTATAGGAGCAATTATTGAGGAATGAAATAATGATAGATTCATAAATACATAAACTAAAACGCCCATAGATATTGAAAATAGTATCAATGGTTTAAAAAATTTTTTATTTGGTAATTTAAATTTCCAAAAAGGTATTAGTAATAAAAATACTAATCCCATTCTTAATGATGCCATTAAGATGGGTGGAACAGAATTATTAAGAGCTAATTTAGCTACAGGAAACGCACTCCCATGAGCTATCATTATAAAAATTAAAATGAGCAAGTGTTTAAGTGGCAATTTTTTTGATTAGAAGTATTTTTTAAAGGTTTCATTAATTGATAAAACACCATAATCATTTAATCCACCTATAATCAACTGCAAAGCAACAAGCAAAATAAAACCTAAACCAATATAGGCAATCCAAAGATGTCTTTGAATATAATTAGCTAAATAAGTAGCTAATGCACCAGTCAAAACAACTGACAAGATCAATCCAAACATCATGTACCCAAAATTTCCTTTTGCAGCACCCACAACCCCAATGACGTTATCAAAACTAATAGTTATGTCTGCAAAAAGGACTTTATAAATACTTTTAATAAAAGAGGGCTCTTTTGATTTTTTAGTAGGTGATTTGATCTTTTTAATTTCAAATAAATCTTTTCTTAAATCATTAACAATCCAGATTAAAAGAAGACCACCGATTATTTTAACCCAATAAAATTGGAAAAGGTAAGTAGCAAAAATAGCGAATAAAACTTTAAAAACAAGCGCACCAACTACACCCCAAAAAATAATTAATTTTCTATTTTTAGGTACAAAATTTGCAGCGATTAAACCAATTATGATTGCATTATCTGCAGCTAAGATAATATCAATGAAAATGATCTGTAAGAGTATGAGTGATTCTTCTAACAAGGTAATATTATTTTAAAAAGACAATTATAATTGTTAGTTTTCTATTGTCTATTACTAGTAGTTAATATTTTGATTTTTCACCAGCTATAACTGCTTTTAGCTGGTCATATTCTTTACAATTACAATCTTTTAAAACTTCAAGTCTTTCAACTGCAAGATTGTGTCTGTTTGTAGCCACATATAGTTCACCAAGGTATTCATTTATACCTATATGCTTTGGATCGATTTTTAATCCCTGTAAATAAAATTTTTCCCCATTTTCAAAATCACCAAGTTTTCGAGTTGTAAAACCAAGATAATTTAATGTATCAGGTTTATTTGGAAAATTTTTGTTAGATTGAACCAATAATTTTTTCGCTTTTTCGTATCTTTTTTTTGCTTTATCTATCTCATCTTTTTTTTCAAAGTTTTTTGCTGCTTTAATATGTGTAACAGCCATATCATATTTTGTTTTAGTTTTAGAGGAACCGCTATCGCTCGATCCTGCAGCATATGAGCTTGAGATAACCAAAGTAGATATAATAAGAGAAATAAGTAAATTTTTAATCATAAAAATTTTTTCATTTTATTTAATGTTTTTAAATTTAGTCCGTTATCCAGTAAATTTTTTCTTATAGATTTAGCTGTTTCTAAAGAACTAATGTTATCGCCATGTATACATACAGAATCGATTTCACAAGGTATTTGTTTCCCACTGTGACAATTAAGTGACTGAGTTTGCACCATTTTTAACACATGTTTTTTTGCTTGTTCTGGGTCAGTGATTAAAGCATGAGGTTTTTTTCTTGATACAAGATTTCCATCATCCTCATAATTTCTGTCAGCAAATATTTCACAAGCAATTTTCATATCTAATTTTTTAGCAGCTTGTTCCATTTTAGATCCAGTTGGCACTAAATAAATTAAGTCTGGATTTATTCTTTTAATTACTTTTGCTAAAGTTGTTGCTAAATCAATATCTTCGCATGCCATATTATTTAAAGCTCCATGTGGTTTTATATGAGTTACATTTTCACCATGGTTAGACGAAATTGTTTGAAGAATTTCATATTGATTAGTTATTAATTTTTCTAATTCAGAAGAGGATAAATTCATTCGTTCTCTCCCAAAATTTTCAGGATCATTAAAAGATGGATGTGCTCCTATACTGACACCATTTTTTTTTGATATTTCTACAACTTGACTCATAGTTTCCTCATCACCTGCATGATAACCACATGCAATATTTGCTGAATTAACTATTTCAAGTAAGTCAGGATCATGCTTGTTAGAATGATGTTTAGATTTCTCGCCTAAATCACAATTTATATTAATTTCAATACTCATTATTCTTCAGTATAACATGGCATGATAAAAAATATATCAAATCTTGGTGACGCAGCTTTATATTGTGATTTTGGCAAAGATGTAAATAAAGACATTAACACACAAGTAATCAAATACTTTAAAACTATTCAAAAAAAAAATATTTTAGGGGTAAATAATATTACTCCATCTTACAATAAATTGATTATTTCTTTTGATCTTAAAAAAATCAATTTTAATAAACTTAAAAAGATAATTGATAATATTGAGATTATCAAAGGTGATAGTATTCAAAATAAAAAATTCGAAATTCCTGTCTGCTGTGAGAAAGAATTTTCTCTAGATATAAAAAGGTTAGAAAAAAAACTTAAGATGAAAGAGGAAAAAATATACGAGAGTTTTTTTGAAAAAGAATTTTTTTGTTATATGACAGGTTTTATCGCAGGAATGCCTTTTCTTGGAGATTTAGATGAAAATCTTAGAGCAAAACGTCTTGATACTCCTAGGGTTAAGGTTCCAAAGGGTTCAATTGGTTTGACTGAGCAATTTGCCAATATCTACACTTTTGAAAGCCCTGGGGGATGGAATATCATTGGAAATACCCCATTAAATATTTTTGATAGCACTAAAGAAAAAGAACCCAATTTAATTAATCCAGGTGATTTAGTTACATTTAAGAGAATTACCAAAGAAAAATATCAAAATTATTATGAATAAAAATTATTTTGAAATTATAAGGGCAGGTATTAATTCAACTTTCCAAGATCTTGGAAGAAACAATCTCTATCATATAGGAGTTCCATTCAGTGGAGCTATGGATAATAGAAATTATTTATTGGCTAATAAACTTGTTGGAAATGATTATGATGATCCAGTAATAGAATTTGCATATCAGGGCCCTCATTTAAAATATCATGGAGATAAAATTAATATTGCTATTACTGGCGATGTCAGTTTTAAAATTAAAAATGGTGATAATTTAATTGATGGAGAATGTTATCAATCATTCATTCTAGAAAATGGTGACGAGTTAGATATTATTTCAACTAATAAATCCGTTTATGGATATCTAGCAATCAGTGGTACATTTGATTTAAAATTTCAATGGTCTAGTTGTTCAACTAATACTAAAGCAAAGATAGGATCTAACAATGGAGAAAAATTATCTGATAACCAAAAAATTACAATCAAAGAAATTAATAATAACTTCGTGAATAGAAAATTAAATTATGTTAATACAAAAATAGAAAATATTAGAGTAATTAAAGGAACAAATTTTAATTATTTTTCTGAAGAGGGTAAGAAAATTTTTTTTAAAAATGAGTTTAAAGTCTCTAAATTATCCGATCGTATGGGAATGAGATTAGAGGGAAAAAAAATAGAAAATATAGTTGATACTAATATTAGATCTGAAGGCTTAATTAAGGGTGTGATACAAGTGCCGGCTGATGGCAATCCAATAATCATGCTCTCAGATCATGGTACTATAGGGGGGTATCCTAAAATAGGCGTTGTT
This sequence comes from uncultured Pelagibacteraceae bacterium, assembly GCA_902596925.1. GTDB lineage: Bacteria > Pseudomonadota > Alphaproteobacteria > Pelagibacterales > Pelagibacteraceae > Pelagibacter. Next base: position 13,753 of record CACJVT010000001.1, read on the forward strand.
GTGAGTGCCGATTATGACAAATTGGTTCAATTAACTCCTGGCTCAAAAGTCAAATTTCAAGAGGTCGATTTAAATAGTGCAGAAACTCTTTTTAAATTGTATGACTTAGAGACTCAAAATTTAATTTCACAAATATAATGAATATTTTAAAAAGTTTACCTGGTCCATTACTGATATTTTTTGGTGCTCTTAGTTTAAGCTTTGGCGGACTTATAGTAAAATCTTTTGAGGGAGCAACATTGTGGCAGATATTATTTTGGAGATCCTTATTCTTCTCCCTTACAGTTTTAACTTTTTTGATAATCACTTACAAAAGCAAAGTTTTAAAATCGTTTCATGACTCTGGATTACCAGGTTTTATTGGTGGATTAATATTATCTATTGGTTTTTGTGGTTACGTTTTTGCTATGTATAATACTACTGTTGCTAATACTAATTTCATCATATCACTTCAAATCTTATTTTTAGCTATATTTGGTTTCTTTTTCTTAAAAGAAAAAATTAATCTAATTACTTTAATCTCAATTATTTTAGCAATGTCTGGAGTGCTGTTAATGGTTGGAAATTCATTATCTCCAGGAGAATTATCTGGAAATTTAGCAGCTTTCACAATGCCAATTACCTTTGCAGTTTTGATAATGATCGTTAGAAAATTTCCATCTGTTGATATGGTCCCAGCACAGTTTGTTGCAGGTGTAAGTTCATGTCTTATTGGTTTATCACTTTCACCAACTATAATGATTTCACCTCATGATATTTTTTTAGGTTTTTTAGCTGGATTTTTTCAAATAGGTTTTGGTTTTATATTTATAACAATTGGTGCAAGAACAACACCTTCTGCAATGGTTGGAATAATCATGTTATCCGAATCTGTTCTTGGTCCTATTTGGGCTTTTCTTTTTGTGAGCGAAATGCCATCATTATATGGGTTGATAGGAGGAGCAATAATACTTTTTGCTGTATTACTTCAATTTTATACCCTTTTAAAAAAACCAAAGGCAATCGTTTCCAATTGACATTTTAAGTTACTTATAGGACTATCGATATACGGGAGAGACTACAGATTATCGTAGCGCCGAAGGAGCAACTACCCAGGAATCTCTCAGGCAAAAAGGACCGTAACATATTAACTCTGGAAAGAGATTTAATTCTCGCCGAAGGAGCAAAACTCTCAGGCAAATATACAGATGGGTATAAAGAGTTAATATGGAAACAAAAAAAACATCGCTTTATCAATTACATCAAGATTGTAACGCAAAGTTTGTTGAATTTGCAGGTTATCAGATGCCAATCCAATATTCTGAAGGTATTGTGGAGGAGCATAAATTCACAAGAAATCACTCTGGTATTTTCGATGTTTCACATATGGGTCAATTATTTATTTATGGTGGCGATGAATTAATTAAAGATTTAGAAAAAATTTTTCCATTAGATTTGAAAAATTTGAAACTAAATCATTCTAAATACAACTTCCTAATGGATAAAGATGCTGGGATACAAGATGATTTAATCATTACAAAAATTAATGAAGGCTTTTTAATAATTATTAATGCAGCGTGTAAAGACAATGATTTTAAAATTTTAAAGGAATTGTTAAACGAAAAGTATAAAATAGTTTTGGATGAAAATAGATCTTTAATTGCAATTCAGGGACCTAAATCATCGCAAATCCTAAATGATGTCATTGATGGAGTAAAAGATTTAAATTTTATGTCTGGAAACTGGTTCTTGTTCGATAAGCAGAAAGTATACATTACTCGATCTGGGTATACAGGTGAAGATGGTTTTGAAATATCAATCCCAAATAACTTTGCAGAAAAATTGACCAGAGAATTAATTAATAAAGGATCTAAATTGGCAGGCTTAGGAGCAAGAGATACTTTAAGATTAGAAGCTGGCTTATGCTTGTATGGTCATGACCTTGATAAAGATAAAACTCCAGTTGAAGCGAATTTGAAATGGGCAATTTCAAAAGAAAGAATTTCCAAAGGTGACTTTATTGGTTCGGACATAATTATTAAACAATTAAATGATGGTGTCACCAAAATAAGAGTTGGGATTAAACCTGAGGGAAGAATAATTGCCAGAGAAAAAACAAAAATATTCAACCAATCAGATGTTCATATTGGAGAAATTACTAGTGGTACATTTGGGCCAAGTGTTAATGGACCTGTGGCAATGGGTTATGTGGAAAATAAATTTTCAAAAAAGGATACTAAAGTATTTTTAGAGATTAGAGGTAAAAAATATGCAGCAAACATTTGCAGTTTACCATTTTATAAAAAAAGTTACGTAAAAGGAGTAAATCAATGAGTGAAGTGAAATATTCTAAAGAGCATGAATGGATAAAATTAGAGGGTGATGTTGCAACAATCGGCATAACAAAGCATGCAACAGAGATGCTAGGAGATATTGTGTTTGCAGAGCTACCTGAAAAAGGTTCTAATGTTGAAAAAGATGGTACAGCAGGAGTTGTAGAGTCTACTAAAGCTGCAAGTGATGTTTATACTCCAGTGAGTGGTGAGGTTGTAGATACAAATCAAGAAATTGTAGATGATCCATCCAAAATAAATCAAGATCCTGAAAATTCTGCCTGGTTCTTCAAATTAAAAATAAAAGATAAATCCGAAATGGACTCTTTAATGAACAAAGATGACTACGATAAATTTGCAAAGGAGAATAATACCTAATGTTACATAATTCTGAAAAAGATTTTATAAAAAGACACATTGGTCCATCTGAAGATGATCAATCTAAAATGTTAAAAAAATTAAATTATAAATCATTAGATGATTTAATTAATAATACTGTTCCAGAAAAAATACAGTTTAAGGGTGAACTTAATATTGGTGTGTCTAATTCAGAATACGAAGCATTAAGAAAATTAAAAGCAATTTCTAAAAAAAATGAAATTTACTCAAATTTTATTGGCATGGGCTATTATGGTACATACACACCTTACGTAATTTTAAGAAATATATTGGAAAATCCAGGTTGGTACACATCATACACGCCTTATCAACCAGAAGTGGCTCAAGGAAGACTGGAGATGCTTTTAAACTTTCAACAAATGATTGTTGATTTTACAGGAATGGATATTGCAAATGCATCTTTATTGGATGAGGGTACAGCTGCAGCAGAAGCTATGGGTTTAAGTTATAGACTTGATAAAAGTGATAGTAATTTAGTTTTTGTTTCTGAAAATTGCCACCCTCAAACTATTGAGGTTATAAAAACGAGAGCAGAACCTATGGGCCTCAAAGTTCTTGTTGGAAATGAGGATAAAGTTTTAGAACAATTAAAAGAGGATATTGTTTGTGGAATATTACAGTATCCTGGAACCTTAGGAGATATTAAAGATCCAAGCGAGGCAATAAGCAAAATTCACAAAAAAAATGGTAAAGCTATTTTAGCTTGCGATCTTCTTGCGCTCGCAAAGCTTAAAACACCGAGAGAACTTGGCGCTGATATTGCAGTTGGCAGTTCACAAAGATTTGGTATTCCGATGGGTTATGGCGGACCACATGCAGCATTTTTTGCAACAAAAGATGAATACAAAAGATCTATGCCAGGTAGAATAGTTGGTGTTTCAGTGGATAGACATGGAAACAAGGCTTATAGATTATCACTACAAACTAGAGAACAACATATTAGAAGAGACAAAGCAACAAGTAATATTTGTACTGCTCAAGCATTACTAGCCATAGTATCAGCAGCCTATGCTATTTATCATGGTCCGGATGGAATTAATAAAATTTCTGAGAGAGTTTCTCAATTAGCAAAAAATTTTGCTGATAAAATAAAACAATCTGGATATGAAATATATTCTGATTACTTTTTCGATACTGTTACAATTATTACCAAAGAAAAAACTGATCAAATTTATAAAAATGCTTTAAATCAAAAAGTTAATATTCGAAAAGTAAATTCAGAAATGCTTGCTGTTTCTTTTGATGAGAAAAAGAATGTTTATAGAGTAAATCAACTATTAAAAATTTTTAATGCAGCAGAGTCTATAAAAAAAGAAGATCCAACAGTAAGTTTACCCAATTTACCAAAAAGTTTACTGAGAACTTCTAAATATTTAGAACATCCTGTTTTTAACTCATATCGTTCTGAGACTGAAATGCTCAGATACCTTAAAAAGTTAGAGGATAAGGATATAGCTCTAAACAGAACCATGATAGCGTTAGGCTCTTGCACTATGAAATTAAATGCCACTGCAGAAATGATACCTATCTCCTGGAGAGAATTAGCTGAGCCCCATCCATTTGTACCTATTGAGCAGATGGAGGGATATAGGACATTATTCACCGATTTAAAAAACTGGTTAAGATCAATTACTGGTTTTTCGGGAGTTTCACTTCAACCAAATGCAGGCGCCCAAGGCGAATATGCAGGACTAATGGTAATTAGAAAATATCATTTAGATAGAGGTGAAAAAAATAGAAACATATGTTTAATACCAAGCTCTGCACATGGAACCAATCCTGCTAGTGCACAAATGGTTGGAATGAAAGTGGTTGTAGTAAATTGTGATAAAGAAGGTAATGTTGATTTTGATGATTTAAAGAAAAAAGTAGAGCTTCATTCAGAAAATTTAGGAGCCTTGATGGTTACATATCCATCTACTCATGGAGTGTTTGAGGAAAAAATTATGGATATATGTGAGCTAATTCATAAACATGGTGGGCAAGTGTATATGGATGGTGCAAATTTGAATGCACTAGTTGGTATAGCCAAACCTGGAAATTTTGGTCCGGATGTTTGTCATATAAATTTACATAAAACATTTTGTATCCCTCATGGTGGGGGTGGACCAGGTATGGGACCTATTGCATGTAAAAAACATCTACAAGTTTATTTACCTAATCATCCAGTTGTCAAAGATTGTGGTCCAGCAACGGGAATTGGAGCTGTGTCCGCTGCTCCATGGGGAAGCTCAAGTATTTTATCAATTTCTTGGATGTATATAAAAATGATGGGATCAGAGGGATTAAAACTAGCTTCTAAAATTGCGATACTAAATGCAAATTATATTGCTGAAAGACTGAAAGATCATTATCCAATCTTATACAAAGGTTCAAACGGTAATGTTGCTCACGAATGTATAATTGATATTAGGTCAATCAAATCAGAAACGGGAGTTACTGAGGAAGATATCGCAAAAAGATTAATTGATTTTGGTTTTCATGCACCAACAATGTCTTGGCCTGTGGCTGGAACAATGATGATTGAACCTACAGAAAGTGAGAACTTGTCAGAGCTTGATAGGTTTTGTGATACTCTTATTAAGATTAAACAAGAAATTGATCTAATTAAGACTGGTAAATTTGATAAAGTTGATAATCCAATTAAAAACGCTCCTCATACTGATACTGAGTTAGCTTCTGATAATTGGACACACAAATATTCTAGAGAGCAAGCTGCTTACCCAGCTAAATTTTTAAAAGTAAATAAATTTTGGCCACCAGTTGCAAGAGTAGACAATGTTTATGGTGATAAAAATATTTTCTGCACATGTCCTAGCATGGACGAATTTAAAGAAGATGCAGCATAATTATTGATGAAAATTGCTGTAGTTGGTTCAGGCATTTCAGGATTAAGTGCTGCTTATTATCTCTCAAAAAAAAATCATGTAGATTTATTTGAAAAAGAAGATCACTTTGGTGGTCACTCACATACAATTGACCTATTGGTTGGAACCAAAAAAGTACCAGTGGATATAGGCTTTATTGTATTTAACTTTGAAACTTATCCAAATTTAATTAATTTTTTTAATGAAAATAAAATTGAAATTGAAAAAAGCAATATGTCTTTTTCTGTATCAGTAGAGGGCTCAAACTTCGAATACTGTGGAAAAGGATTAAATGGAATTTTTTCCAACAAAATGAATTTATTTAATATCAAATTTTTAAAAATGTTTTTTGATATTATAAAATTTTATAAAAAATCTGACAAGCTAGATAATATAAATGAGAAAATCACATTGGGTGATTATTTGATAAAAAATAATCTTTCAATAGAATTTATCAATTATCATTTAATACCTATGGTATCAGCAATCTGGTCGATGCCACCATATGCTGCGAATAAGATGCCTTTAAAATTCTTTTTAAAATTTTTTCAAAATCATGGATTATTTAAACTTAAAGGTAGACCACAATGGTACACAGTCTCAAATAGAAGCAGGTCATATGTAAAAACTATTTTATCAAAAATTAGTGGAGAATATTTTAAGAATTATAAAGTCAATAAAATCATTAGTAAATCAAATGGTATTGATTTGTATTATGGTGGAAAAAATGAATTTTTTGATTACGATAAAGTAATTATTGCAACACATGCGGACGAAGCATTATCAATGATTGAAAATCCAACTGATCAAGAGAAAGAAGTTTTGTCAAATTTCAGTTATAAAGAAAATTTGGCTTTTATACACACAGACGAGACAGTTATGCCAAAAAACAAGAATGCCTGGTGTGCTTGGAACTCTTCTATGAGGAAAAATGAAATTGAAAAAAATTCAATCACTTATTGGTTAAATTTACTTCAAAATTTAGAATGTGAGAAAAATATATTTCTTACACTAAATCCATACCTTGATATTGATGAAACAAAAATTTTGAAAAAAGTTAAATTCACTCACCCTTATTTTGATCAATCTGCTTTAGATTATCAAAGTAAGCTTAAAAATTTGCAAAATAAAAGAAATATTCTTTTTTGTGGTAGTTATTTTGGTTACGGTTTTCATGAAGATGGAATAAAATCATCAATTGAAATGCTAAAAAACCTTGATGACTAGCTCAATTTACAATGGAACGGTAATACACAAAAGATTTAAACCAAAAAAACATTATTTTAAGTACAGTGTATTTTCATTATTAATCGATTTATCTGATCTAAATAATCTGAATAAAAAAATAAGTTTTTTCTCATATAATCGGTTTAATCTAATTAGTTTTTTTGACAAAGATCATGGTCAAAGAGATGGCTCATCTTTGACTGAATGGGTAAAAAAAAATTTAGAGGAAAATAATATCTTTTCAAAAGATATAAGAATAAAGCTTTTGTGCTATCCAAGAATTTTTGGTTATGTGTTTAATCCTCTTAGTGTTTTTTTTGTTTATGATCATAATGAAAATTTAATTTCAATATTATATGAGGTAAAAAATACTTTTGGAGAACAACATACTTATATTTTTAGAGTAGAGAAAAATAACATGTTACAACACAACTGTTTCAAAAAATTTCATGTGTCTCCGTTTATTGAAATGAATTGTAATTATTTTTTTAGAATCTTAAAACCCTCTGAAAAGATTTCAGTCATAATTGATCAATATCAGCAAAATGAAAAAATCTTATTTGCATCACAAGAAGGAAAAAGGGTAGATTTTACAACCATAGAACTACTTAAATCATACATAAAACATCCTTTAATGACATTTAAAATTATATCGGCGATACATTTTGAAGCCTTTAAATTATGGTTTAAAGGAATAAAGTTTGTAAAAAAAAAACTTAAAATTAAAAATAATATTACTTTTGAGAATTAATGGGATTATATAACTTTTCAGATCAAATCGTCTTCAAAATTTTAAAAGATATTAAGCACGGGTATTTAGAGATCACAAAATATAATGGTGAATTATTAAAATTTGGAAACCCTAATAGTCCTTTAAAATCAATTTTAAAAATAAAAAAACCAAATTTTACTTTTAACTTAATAAAAGGAGGAAGTGTTGGTTTTGCAGAATCTTATATGAGGGATGAATTTGAAACTGATAATCTTTCAAATTTAATAGAAATCACTGCAAGAAATATTAAAATAATTTATAAATTTTCTGGTCTATTAGACTTTCCAATAGTCAATTACATAAAAAATATATTTATTAAAAACACCAGAGGTCGAAGTAAAGATAATATTTCAAAACATTACGACTTAGGCAATGAGTTTTTTGCACTATGGCTTGATAAAACCTTAACATATTCAAGTGCAATATTTGATGAGAGAAATAAAGATTTGTCTAATGCACAAAATAATAAATATCAAAAATTAATAGATTTAATAAAACCAAATAACGGTGACAAAATTTTAGAGATTGGATGTGGTTGGGGTGGTTTTGCTGAATATTTAGGAAAAAAATATGATGTCAAATTAGATTGTATTACTATATCGAAAAAACAATTTGAATATGCAAAAAAAAGAATTCACGAATGTGGCTTAAACGAAAAAGTAAATATTGAAATTAAAGATTATAGAGATTTAAAAAATAAATATAATTCAATTGCTTCAATTGAAATGATAGAAGCTGTCGGACAAAATTACCTAGAAAGTTATTTTAAAACTATTAAAGACAATCTATCAGATGATGGAAGAGCTGCTATTCAGGCTATTACAATAGATGATAATATGTTTGACCGATATAAAAATAAGACAGATTTCATCCAAAAATATATTTTTCCTGGAGGATTTTTACCAAGTAAGAATATTATAAATAAATATGTTTCAGAAAATGGTCTAGCTATTAAGTCATATGACTCTTATGCAGATCATTATTCTGATACATTAGCAATATGGAGAAATGAATTTAATAAGAAGTGGGATTTAATTAAGAAACAAGGATTTGATTTAACTTTTAAAAGAATGTGGGAATTTTACCTTTCTTATTGTGAGGCAGGATTTAAATCAAAAAATATAGATTTAATTCAATTTTCACTTCAAAATAAATGATCTTTAAAGGAAACAAATGATTAAACTTAAAAACAATAAATCAATTATATTGATAATTTTTCTTTTCTTAATTACAAACTGCTCAAAAAATAGCGCTATGAAACCTGAAGATTTTAAAAATAAAGAACCAAGATTAATTATTGAAAATTATTTGTCTGGCAATGTAAAAGCTTGGGGTGTGCTTCAAAATAGATCTGGAAAAGTCACAAGACAATTTTCTGCAGATTTAGATGGAAAGTGGGATGGTAAACAACTGATACTTGACGAAAAATTTAATTGGGATGATGGGGAAATTCAAACTAGACAATGGCAGATCACTAAAATTGATGAAAATAATTATGAGGGTACAGCAGGAGATGTTGTTGGTAAAGCTAAAGGATATTCGTATGGTCCAGCTTTTAAATTTGAATATGTTTTGTTAGTCCCAGTCAAAGGTAAAGAAATAAAAATTACTTTTGATGATTGGATTTTTAAACAAGACGAACGTGTAGCGATTAATAGGGCTACAATGACTAAGTTTGGTTTTAAAGTCGCTGAATTAACTGTTGTTTTTGTAAAAGATTAATTTTTTTTTTGATATTTTGTAAGTTTCCCAATTAAGCCAAAATAAATTTTGTTTGGTAAGAAACTTAATATTTTCAATATAGTTGTTAAAGATTTTGGAAAATGAATTTCAAAAGAATTTTTGTTTACTAAACCATCATAAATTTTTTCTGCAGCATATTCAGAAGTTTTTAAGAAAGGCATTTTAAAATCATTTTTATCGGTCATCGGTGTTTTAATAAAACCTGGTGAGACAAGACACACCCGAACATTTGATCTACCAAAATCGAAATATAAACTTTCAGCTAAATTATTTAAAGCTGACTTCGATGGTCCATATCCAGTTGAATTAGGTAACCCTCGGTAACCAGCGATTGAGGAGACTATAGTTATTGTCCCACTTTTTCTATCTTTAAAATATTTCTCTACAGCTTTAATACTATTTAATGTTCCAAAAAAATTTACTTTAAATACATTTTCAATTTGCTCAACATCTATATCTTTTTCTTTCTTGGGATCCCATGTACCAGTTGAGAAAAAACAAATATCCACATTCTGAAAAGTATCTACTATATTCTGAAAAACTTCTTTACATTTATTCTTATCGGTTACGTCTAATGGAAAAGAACTAATATTTTCATGCTTTCCACAAGTTTCTTTTAGTAAATTTTCACGTCTTGCAGATATTGCAACATTCCAACCTTCTTTGGCAAATTTTATTGCTAAAGCTTTACCAATTCCTGTGCTACCACCTGTGATCCAAATAGTTTTTTTATTCATATTATAAAGATGTATAATACTAATATGCTAAAAAATAAATTTTATTCATTAATTCTTTTTTTAATTGTCACTTTTTCTGCATCATTTACTGGAGGTTTAGTCTCAATTAGCTTCAAAGAGCCCTGGTATTCTAGTCTTGTGAAATCGAATTACAATCCACCAGATTGGATATTTGCACCTGTTTGGACAACACTTTATATAATGATGACATTAGCTATTTGGTTTTTTTGGCATAGTAAAAAAAGGGATGTAAATACAATTTATATTTATTTTATACATATAGTTTTTAATGCAACTTGGAGTATTGTTTTTTTTGGACTACATCAAATATTTTTTGCATTAGTTGTTCTTGTGATTTTGATAACTTTGATAATAATTTTGATTATTAGATTTAAACGTGTCAATTTTGTAAGTTATTACTTAATGATTCCATATTTACTTTGGTGTTTCTATGCTTTATTTCTTAACTATAACTTAATGGTGCTAAATTAAATGGATGATGTTGTAATAGTTGGTGGAGGAATAATTGGTGCAGCAACTGCTTATTTCCTATCTAAAGAGGGAAGAAAAGTTAAAGTAATTGAGAGAGACCCAACTTATAAATCAGCTTCCTTTCCATTATCTCTTGGCGGTTTTAGAAGACAATTTTTTCAAACGGAAAATATTTTATTGGGTAAATTTGCAAGAGAATTTATTTTTCAAATACCAGAGTTGCTCAAAACAGAAAAAAATCCTAATCCTACTGCAAGCATGGTACCAAATGGATATCTATTAATGTTTGGCCCAGAACATGCAGACGAGCAATATAGGGCTCTTGAAAATCATAAAGCATGTGATGCTGGAACAAAGAACATCAAAGGTTCCGAGTTAGATAAGTTTTTTCCTTATATAAACAAAGAAGGAATAGAAACGGCTACATTCACTGACAATAAAAGTGAAGGATGGATTGATCCGTTCCTTTTTCACACAGCTTTAAAAAGTAAAGCGATAGAGCAAGGTGCAGAATTTGTTAAAGGTGAAGTTAAATCTTTATCGGAAATAAAAGCTAAAACGATAGTATCTGCCGCTGGATGTTGGACAAAAGAATTATTGGAAGATATTCCAGTTGAGCCTCAAAAGCACACAGTCTTTAGGGTTAAGTGTCCAAAACATATTCCTGAAATGCCATTAACTGGAGATTTAACAACAGGAGTTTATTGGAGACCTGAAGGTAAAGAGTATTTAGCTGGTTCACCAAAATCAGTTTTTGATGCAACAGATCTCGAACCAGCTTGGGACGATTTTGAAGAATTGGTTTGGCCTGCTTTAGCTAAAAGAATTCCTGCATTTGAAGAATTAAAGTTAACGGGTGGTTGGGCAGGTTATTATGATTGTAATAGATTAGATAATAATGCAGTTGTAGGAAAACATCCTAAATTTGAAAACGTATACTTAGCAACTGGTTTTACTGGAAGAGGATTAATGCAAGCACCAGGAATTGGAAGAGCTTTAACAGAACTAATTACAACAGGTTCTTATCAATCGATTGATATCTCAAATATGGCAGTAGAGAGAGTATTAGGTTCAAAAGCAAGACCGGAACCTTACGTTCTATAATTTACTTTTAAATGCAAAAAATTTTTAATTTTTTTCCACTGACAGTTTATAAGTCGACACTTTCACTTTCAGAAAATGAAAAAAATGAAATGATTGAAGAAGTCCGATTAATGGAAAAAAAAAGTAAAAATTTAGATTATAAATCTGCAACGAAAGCTTGGACAGGAGATACTCAAGGATTTGAATATTTGCACAATAATCCAAAATTTAAAAATTTGTTTATTCAAATTAACAATTGTATTTTGGAATATTTAGAAAGTTTATCAGTGAACCATACAAAGCTTGATCTTTATTTTCAGAGATCGTGGGCAACAATTTCAAAAAAAACCGAACATATTGATAATCATTCACATGATCAGTCGCATCTTTCCATTGCATTTTATTTAAAGAAACAAAAAGACGATGCTAAGATCATGTTTTTTGATACTTCTAAGCATAATGAATTTATTCCTCAATTATTCGATTCAAGATCATTAGCAAAAGAAAATATTTTTAAAAAACGAGATATTTTAAATTCAAGTAAAGTTGTATTTGATACAAAAGAAGATGATCTGTTGATATTTCCCTCTAAAACAATTCATGGCACAGAACAAGGAAAGTCTAATTCTGAAAGGATATCAATTTCAGCAGATATAGTATTTTTAGCAAAAGACTCATCAACACTTGAACATTTAGTTCCTCCAGTTGAAAATTGGAAAAAATTTTCTAATTAATTAATTAAAGTTAAGTACCACAAAAAGTTTTATAATTTTTTAATGAGGTGTCCATTTTCAGATAATCTGAAATATTTTCTTGCAGGTCATATGGTGCTTTTAAAATTTCTAATAGTTTATTGAATGGCTCAAGATTACTATTGCTGGCTTTTTCTAATGACTCCTCAATTTTATGATTTCTTGGTATTACAAGAGGATTAACGCTTCTCATTAATTTTATATAATTTTCTGGAGTGTTATTATTTAATTTTAATCTTTCTTGCCAATTTTTTTTCCATTTTTTAAAATTAACATCTTTATATAAACCATCATCATAGTCTTTAAGATTCATTAAATGACAAAAGGTATTTGTGTAGTCAACTTTGTTTTGATGCATCCAAGAGAGTAAATCGACAATCAAAAATTTATCTTTGTTATACTCACCTAATAATCCAAGTTTACCTCTCATCATATTCAACCATTTTTCCTCATATTTTTTACCGAATGTTTCAATTAACTCGGTTGCTCTTTTAATCGCCTTATCCTCATCGTTATCAATTAAAGGTATTAAACACTCAGCAAATCTTGAAAGATTCCATTTTGTAATAGCTGGTTGATTGCAATAAGCATATCTTCCCATCTTATCAATTGAGCTAAAAACAGTTTTTGGGTCATAGGTATCCATGAATGCACATGGACCATAGTCAATTGTTTCACCAGAAATCGTCATGTTATCAGTATTCATAACACCATGAATAAAACCAACACGCATCCAATTAACTACAAGATCAATTTGTTTATCAATAAGTACTTTCAAAAGATCGAGAGCTTTATTATTTGAATTTATTAGTTCTGGATAATGTCTTTTAATAACATAATTTAGTAAAATTTCTAATTCATCTTTTTTATTACGTGCTGCAACGTATTGAAAAGTTCCGACCCTAATATGACTTGAGGCCACTCTGGTAAGGATAGCACCTTGCAATGAAGTTTCTCGGATTATTTCCTCACCTGTTTTAGCTACTGCTAAACTTCTTGTTGTAGGAATATTTAGGTTATGCATTGCTTCACTAATTATATATTCTCTTAACATTGGACCTAGTGCAGCTCTACCGTCACCATTTCTCGAAAATGCCGTTTTACCCGAACCTTTAAATTGAATATCGTATCTTTCATTATTTTTTGTTAAATGCTCTCCTATTAAAACTGCTCTTCCGTCCCCTAACATTGTGAAATGTCCAAATTGGTGACCAGCATAAGCTTGAGCGATTGCATTACTTCCTTCGGGAAGAATATTTCCTGTGAATAAAGCCCCTAATTCATTTTCATTAATTTTGGAAAAGTCCAGGTTTAAGTCTTTTGCTAAATCTTTATTCATCAAAACTAATTCTGGATCTTTTACAGCAACAGGCTCGATATGCTCTTTGAATATATTAGATAATCTTGAATAAGAATTATCAAAATTCCAATTCATATTATTCTTCATAAAGATTTATTGACTCCAGATTCTTTTTAATAGTTCTTCTCTTCCACACGCTTTTTTATATCTAAGATATCTCTCTAATTTAATTTTATAAAAATCTTGATGGTATTCCTCTGCTTTATAAAATTTTTCAAAATTTCTGATATATGTAACAACTTTTTTGTTAAATTTATTTTGTAAATCTTTTACATCTTTTTCTATCAATTTTTTTTCTTCATCATTTTGGTAAAATGCAACTGATCTATAACTATATCCTTTGTCACAAAATTGACCGTAAGCATCAAATGGATCAATATTAACCCAAAAATTTTCCAATAATTCTTTAAACGAAATAACTTTTTTATCATAGATTATTTCTACAACTTCAAAGTGACCAGTATTTCCATACGTAACTTCTTTGTAAGTTGGGTTTTCAGTAATACCTCCAGAATAACCAGAAATTACTTCTTCCACACCTTTTAATTTTTCAAATGACTCCTCAACACACCAAAAACATCCACCAGCAAAATATGCTCTATCTTTTTGAGCAGAATATGAAAAATTTATATTTATTAAAAAAAAGAAAATTATGAAAAAATACTTCATTAATTATCATAAACAAATTCGTTATGATAAGTCCAGATTTTAAAGGTAGCTACTATAAGTAGCTACCTTTATTGATTATAATTAAAATTATTTCTTTTTGTATTTTGCTGCTTCTTCGGATCCACCAGTAGCTGAACCTTTACTGTATGAGTGAGCACCCATACCAGCTAACTGACCATCTTTTACAATCAAATATTGATTTCTAATTTCTTTACCTTCAAAGAAACATTCCAATATTTCTCTTACACCATCAGCATATCTTGATTGTGCAGTCAAAGATGTCCCGGAAGTGTGAGGTGTCATACCATGATGTGGCATGCTTCTCCACACGTGATCATTGGGCGCTGGTTGGGGAAACCATACGTCTCCAGCATAACCACTTAATTGACCACTTTTTAATGCTTTTGCAATAGCATCTCGATTACAGATTTTACCTCTTGCAGTATTAACAATATAAGCACCTTTTTTCATTTTACTTATCATTGCTTCATCAAATAAGTTCTCAGTTTCAGGGTGAAGAGGACAATTAATTGTCACTACATCACAAACTTTCACCATTGACTCTACCGACTCATGAAATGTAAGGTTTAATTCTTTTTCAACAGAGTCAGGAAGTTTATGTCTATCAAAATAGTGTAAATGAACATCAAAAGGTTTCATTTTTCTTAATGCATCCAAACCAATACGTCCTGCAGCAACTGTTCCAATGTGCATACCTTCAACATCATATGATCTTTGAACGGCATCAGCGATATTCCAGCCACCTTCATTAACAATTCTATGTTGATTATGGTAATCTCTTACCATTGAAACAATCATCATAACGATATGCTCAGCTACAGATCTTGAATTACAATAAGTAACTTCTACAACATCAATTTTGTTATCCATTGCAGCTTGTAAATCAACATGGTCTGAACCAATTCCTGCTGTGATTGCCATTTTTAAATTTTTAGCTTTAGCAATTCTCTCTTTTGTTAAATAATATGGAAAGAACGGTTGAGAAATTACAATGTCAGCATCAACAATATGTTTGTCAGCTTCACATCCATCTCCATCTTTACTATTAGTCACTACTAGCTCATGACCATTACTTTCTAAAAATTTTCTTAATCCAAGTTCACCAGATACACATCCTAATAATTGTCCTGGAGTGTAGTCTCTTCCTTTTGGTGATGGCAAAGTCATTCCATCTGGATACTTTTCTATTTTTGGTAATTCTGAAAGTGCATATGATTTTGGCATTCCACCTTTTGGATCATCATATAATACGCATAATATCTTCATTTATTCTCCTGTACATTTATATTTTATTTAGCGCATCTAACATTATTTTAGGATCTCAAGCAATGAATTATTTTTGACCTGGGTAAGGTCTTTTAAAAAATAAATTTGTTATTAATCTTTAAAAAATAATAATTGCTAAAGATTTATTGAATAGTCAAAGTATACACACTCTTAAATGGATAATATGAAGTCATTTTATGCTGCAAATTGAGCTACATTCACTTAAATCATCAAGTTAATTTTTAGATAAACAGATTTAGGTATGCCTATTTTTTAAAAAACAAAAAAATTTAACAAAAATAATTTTATTCAATCCCAGGTTTTATTTCATCTTGAGGTTGAGAAAAATATATTAAAAATGGTTTAAAAAAGAACTAATGCGAATTGGAATGATTAAAATTTGCACAATCTTGCAGCATATGTTTATAATTATTTTTTTAAACTTTAATTAAGAGGGATAGAAATGTTAAAAAAAATGTTAAAAAGGCTAGCATCTACTTTTACAGTAGTAGTAGCTTTATTTTCTTCACTCGCTTTACCTCAAAAAGTATTTGGAGCAGAAACTCAATACTTTCCTGTAGCTAGTAGCCGTGTTGGACCTTATTCAGCAATGGGGACTGGTTACTATGGGGCTCAGATTGACTACATGAATTATGTCAATATGACAGGCGGAGTGAATGGAGTCATGCTTACATGGCAAGAATGTGAAACTGAGTACAACGCTGTGAAAACAGTTGAGTGTTACCAAAGACTACTTGAAAAAGATGGTCAAAGAATAGTTGTGTTTGATACTTTAGGAACACCAGGAGCATATGCAGTTATTAACCGAATGGCAAAGGACAATGTTGTTCTAGCTCAATATGGTTATGGAAGAACTGACGGTGCTGATGGAAGAGTGTGGCCTTGGGTATTTAATGCTGCAAGTCACTACTGGTCACAAATAGCTGTTAAATTAAAATTTATGGCTGAGATCGAAGGCGGAATTGATAAGATGAAAGGTAAAAAAATCGTTCACTTACACATTGACTCTGCTTACGGAAGAGAGCCATTACCAGCAATGAGAAAAATTACTTCTGACTGGGGAATGAAATTAGTTGAAATTTCAATTCCACCTCCAGGTCTGGAACAACAATCTCAGTGGCTGCAAATCAGAAGAGAAAATCCAGATTGGGTTACTTTCTGGGGAGCAGGTTCTGGAATGAATTCAACAGCAATGACTAATGCTGCTAGAATTAATTTTCCAAGAGATAGAATGATGTATGTAACATTCGGCGCTGCCGAAGAGGATATGTATCCAGCAGGTGATGCTGCAATAGGAACTTACGCAGTTGCTAATGCTTTACCAGGAGAATATCCGTTAGTTAAAGACATCAAAGACAAAGTATATGGTTCTGGAAAAGGTAACTTAGCTGATCCAAATAGAATTGGTTCAGTTTACTGGAATAGAGGACTAGGTGCTGCAGTTATGTGGATTGAGGCTTTAAAAAATGCTCAAAAGATGCATAACAAAGTTGGTAAAGCAGTAACTGGTGCTGAGTTTAGAGATGGTTATGAGGCTTTAAACATGACTGAAGCTAGACTTACCGAACTTGGAGTTGGAGGAATGTTAGCTCCATTTGCTATTTCATGTGCAAACCATGAAGGTGCCGGTAAATTTGCTGTAATGCAGTGGGATGGAAAAAAATTCAATCAGGTAACTGGTTGGGAAGCCCCATTAGACCCTAAATTTATTAGAGGTTTAGTTGAAGACTCTGCAGCAAAATTTGCTAAAGAAAACAACATTACACCTAAAAAATGTGGATAATTAATTTAATTAATTAATGTTCACAATAATGGGAAGTTTAAACAATTTTAATTGTTTCAAACTTCCCATTTAAACAAAATTAAAGTAGATAAAAAACTAATGAGCAATAATTCTGCAAACATTCTTGATATAAAAAATATTGAAGTAATGTATGACAACGTTATTTTAGCTTTACATGATGTTTCTTTAAAAGTTCCCAAAGGAAAAGTAGTCGCGTTATTAGGTGCAAATGGAGCAGGTAAAAGTACGACATTAAAAGCAGTTTCAACTATGTTAGCTTCCGAAAGAGGTAAAGTTACAAAAGGATCAATCAATTATGATGGAAACTCAATAGAAAAACAGAACCCATCTCAAATGGTTGGACTTGGAATGGTTCAAGTATTAGAGGGTAGAAGATGTTTTGGTCATTTAACTGTTGAGGAAAATATTATTTCTGGAGCTTATTCAAGAAAATTATCTAAAGGAGATATTGATCAAGAATTAGAGAAAATTTATACTTATTTTTTAAGACTAAAAGAAAGAAGAAAGAGTCAAGCAGCATTCACATCAGGTGGAGAACAACAAATGATCGCAGTTGCAAGAGCAATGATGGCAAAACCTAAAATGTTATTACTAGACGAGCCAACAATGGGTTTGGCGCCTCAATTAGTTGCTGAGATTTTTAATATTGTAAAAGAGTTAAATCAAAAAGAAGGAGTTAGTATTTTGCTTGCTGAACAGAATACTAATATTGCACTCAAAAATTCTGATTATGGTTACATTATTGAAACTGGAAAAGTCATGCTCGAGGGGACTGCGGAAAGTTTATTAAACAATGATAAAGTAAAAGAATTATACTTAGGCATATCAAAAAAAGGTAGAAAAAACTTTAGAGATGTTCTTAAAGAGGAAAGTTTAAAAAAAAAAATTAATTAAAGATGGCATACGAAAGAAAGTTTAAAATAGGAAAGCCAATTTTAGAGGTGAATAATATTTCACTCGCCTTTGGAGGTGTTAAGGCTATCACTGATACATCATTTAATGTTCTTGAGCACGAGGTTAGGGCAATAATCGGACCTAATGGGGCTGGAAAAAGCTCAATGTTAAACTGTATTAATGGAATTTATAAGCCTCAACAAGGAACTGTATCTTTTAGAGGACAGGTAGTACCTAATATAACTCCAAATATTATGGCTCAAATGGGTCTATCTAGAACATTTCAAAACTTAGCTCTTTTTAAAAGAATGTCAGTGCTTGATAATATTCTAGTTGGCAGAAAACTTCATACAAAAACAAATTTTCTAGAAGTCGCTTTACAACTTCCTAAAGTAAAAAAAGAGGAAAAATTAAATAGAGAACGATCAGAAGAAATAATAAGTTTTTTAGAGATAGAGGACATTAAAGACACTCCTGTTGGAAAACTTCCTTATGGGTTACAAAAAAAAGTTGAGTTAGGTCGAGCTCTTGCAACTGACTCGTCTATAATTCTATTGGATGAGCCAATGGCTGGAATGAATGTCGAAGAAAAAAGAGATATGTGTAGATTCATTTTAAAGGTAAATGATGAACTTGGTACAACAATGGTTTTAATTGAGCATGATATGGGAGTGGTAATGGATATATCTGATAGAGTTGTCGTGCTTGATTACGGCAAGGTTATTGGTGATGGAACACCAGATGAAATAATGGCAAACCAAAAAGTAATAGATGCTTACTTAGGAGTAGAACACTAGGATTATAATATGGCAAATGAATTACTATTTTTTATGGAAGTTTTGGTTGGTGGTTTACTTGCTGGTACAATGTATTCTTTAGTTGCTTTAGGATTTGTTTTAATTTTTAAAGCATCAGCAACATTTAACTTTTCACAAGGAGCTATGGTTTTTTTCTCAGTTCTTGCTTTCTGTGGTTTCATGCAAGATTTCAATATACCTTTTGTACTCGCTTTTATTTTAGCAGCCCTTTTGATGGTAGTGGTTGGTTTATGTACTGAGAGATTGGTTTTAAGACCTTTAATGAATGCCAGCGAAGATACAGTATTAATGGCCACAATTGGCTTAGGATATGTTTTAGAGGGACTTGCTCAAGCAGCATGGGGAGTGGAAGTAAGAAGATTAGATTTAGGCATAGGAGATTTTCCAGTGCCATGGATTGCAGATAATTTAAAATTATTTATTAGTGCACTTGATATTACTGCTGGGTTAGTTGCAGCAATTATGATTATTGGTCTATTTTTATTGTTCAAATATACAAAAATTGGATTAGGTTTGAGAGCTGTTGCAGATGATGCAGGTGCAGCAAGTTCTATAGGAATCCCTTTAAAACATATAATGTTATTAGTTTGGTCTGCGGCAGGTGTGGTAGCTTTAGTTGCAGGATGTATGTGGGGAGCTAGAGCTGGAGTGCAATTTGCTCTTGTTGATCTTGCATTAAAAGCTTTGCCGGTTTTAATTATTGGTGGATTTTCCTCTATTCCAGGGGCAATTATTGGTGGTTTAATTATTGGTGCGGTAGAAAAAATATTAGAGGTTTATATCGGACCGTTTTTTGGAGGCGCCATTGAAGGATGGGCTCCATATGTACTAGCGATATTCTTTTTATTATATAGACCGGAAGGTTTATTCGGAGAAAAAATTATTAGGAGAGTTTAATTTATGAAACCAATTTTTATGACTTACACAAAAAAAGACCTGATCAACTTAGCTGTTTGTATGGTGTTAAGTGTATTAATAATACCGACATTTATTAAAACAGAATATTGGTACACCTCTATATTAATTCCTTGGCTTTGCTTGGCTTTAGCTACTATAGGACAACAAATTGTAATGGGTTACACAGGGCAATTAGCTTTGGGTGCTGCTGGATTCATGGCTGCAGGTGCTTTTGCTATGTTTAACCTTATTTTACGAGTACCTGATCTTGGTTTCGTTGGATCACTAATAGTTTCGGGTTTAATTGCTGCAGCTTTTGGAATTTTGTTTGGTTTACCAAGTCTAAAAGTTAGAGGAATTTATCTTATGGTAGCAACACTAGCCTCACAGTTTTTTATTATATGGATGATAGATAAATTTGGATGGTTTAAAAACTATGACTCATCAGGGATTATAACTGCACAAGACATAGTTATTTTAGGAAAACCATTTACAACACCATTAGCTATGTATTTTGTATGTTTAGCTGTTACCACAATTTTAACTTTATTAGCTATGAACATGGCAAGGGGAAGTACAGGCAGAAATTGGATGGCAGTTAGAGATATGGATATTGCTGCTGAGTCCATGGGAGTTTCATTATTAAGAACTAAAGTTCAAGCATTTGCTATTAGTGCATTTTATTGTGGTGTAGCTGGAGCACTTTTTGCATTTTGTTATCTAAAATCTTTAGAGCCAGTTGCTTTTGATATTAAGTTATCTTTTAAAATCTTATTTATGTGCATTCTTGGCGGACTTGGGACTATTAATGGTGCTTTTATAGGAGCAGCATTTATTTTGCTTTTTCCAGTTCTTTTAAATGCTATAGGAAACAATGTATTTCACGGGGCTATTGATGCTACAATTATTTCATCAATTGAACAGGTAATATTTGGTCTCTTGATGATAATATTTATGATTTATGAACCTTTAGGAATGGCTAAGCTTTGGGAAAATCTTAAGCAAAGTATGAGATCAAAATTATCTTCATCAGGTATTAAAGGTGTAAAATCTCCAGTACTAAAAAAGTGAACAAGAAGAAATTAATTATAGCTTTAGCAATAGGAATATTAATAGGTCTACTTATTGAAAATAATTTTATAATTTCATAAAGAATTATTTTTGGCTTGGATAAGATTTTTTCAAAATAAATTTGTTAACAATTATTGCAAAAATAATAATTATAATTGATCCTGATATTACAGGACTTAGCAAGTAATCAAAAGAGACACTACCAATAATAACTATTATTGGATTACCACCTGCAGGTGGGTGAGTAACATTTAATGAGATCATTAATCCAACCCCAACTCCTACTGCTAATGGTATAGTCAAAAAGATTGGCAATGGAACAAAGTTTAAAAAAAGTAAACCTACGATGGCGGTAACTAAATGACCAAAAAAAACATTTTTTGGTTGGGCAAATGGACTTTCAGGATATCCATAAATTAAAACCATAGATGATCCAAATGAGGCTAACAAAAAGATCCCAAATTCTGTTCTATAAGTTAGGAAAGTTAAAATTCCAATTGTAATTATTGAAAATAAACCAGCTAAAAGAGATTGTTTAAGATTACCCATAACTTAAGTTGATACTATCTTTTTTAAAGTTTTGAAAGGTAACAATATACAATCTTTTTTATTGATATTTTTCTTCTTAATCAATTTTTTCAAAGAATTCCATTTTTTATCTATAATTTTTACATCATCATTAAAATATAATTCAGCTTTGTCACATAAATCGTTAATTTTTTCTTTCTGGTTATTTATAGAAATCTTCGATAATAAACTGGCTGATGCCTGGCAGTATACACAAGATTTACCTTGATACCCAAAGTCTAAAATTTTTTCGTTTTTTAATATAAGCTCTATTTGCATTTCATCCCCGCACACCGAATTTTTTAACTTTGAGATATGTGTCCGGTTCTCAATATTTCTATTGTTATCTGTGTTTGCAGCGATATTTAGCACTTCTAAATCCATATTAATTTTTTAATTACATGACAAATAAAAACCAATCAAGAATAGAAATAGGCTGAACACAACTTTAAATGGAAAAGTTAAATTTAATATTAAAGCTATCTCATTTTTGTTGTAGTTATAAATTTTTAGATTTAATCTTCCCAGATGCTTGAATTAAAAAATCCAAAAATCGCAGTTCCAGTAGTTTTGTTTGCAGGAATTTTATGGTCTTTTGGTCCTCTTGTTGTGAGATATATGGATAATCCTAACCAAGTGCCATGGCAGTATATTTTTGGCAGAGGATTAACAATTTTTATTCTTTTAAATCTTTATCTTTATTTTGAAGAAGGGATTAAATTTTATAAAAATTATTTAAAAATGGGATACTCAGGCATTATTGGTGGAACTGGATTAGGAATTGCGATGATAAGTTTTATCTACTCAATTACTAATACATCAGCTGCAATCACTTTGCTTTGCTTGGCAGCAATGCCTTTTTTTACTGCACTTCTTGCTTTTTTATTTCTCAAAGAGAAGATTACATTAAATGTTTGGATATCTATTTTTATTGCAACTATTGGAATTATAATTATGGCGTTTGGAAGTACTGGATCAAATTCTATTGTCGGTTTTATTTTTGGAATGCTTTCATCAATTGGATTTTCTATTTTTTCTGTAACTCTTAGGTGGAGAACACAAACTCCAAAGTTTACAACTGTTGCTTTTTCAGGTTTTTTTTGTTTTGTTTTTGCAGCTATAATGCTTTTGAGCACTAAACAAGTGTTCTTTTCAACAAGCTATAATGGAGCATTATTTTCCCTGCATGGATCATTAGTTTGTTTAGGGCTAATTTTATATTCTATTGGTTCGAAAGCTATTCCTGCTGCAGAATTAACATTATTATCATTAACTGAAGTTATAGGTGGAATTTTTTGGGTTTGGTTACCTATCTTAGGCATAAATGAGGTGCCTGATACTTACACTATAGTCGGAGGATTTTTTCTATTTATTTCATTAATTTATTACAGTTTATTAATGCGTTGGAACAAAAGATTTATAGCTTTAAATTAATCTAGAAACATGAGCAAAGATAAAGTTATTGTTAATAGCTGGAATGAATGGGATCCACTCAAGCATGTTATTGTTGGAAGAGCAGATGGTTGCTGTATACCAGCACCAGAACCTGCTTTAGATGCTAAAGTGCCTGAAGACTCAGATATGAAAGGTTCTCATGGGCCGCGTACTCAAGATACAGTTGATAAAGCAAATGAATTATTAAACAATTTTGCTTCAATGTTGGAAAAAAGAGGAATTAAAGTTGATCGACCTGTTCCACTTAATCATAATCAAAAAATTTCTACTCCCGATTGGAAGGTTGATAGTATGTTTGGATGTATGCCAGCTAGAGATATTATACTTACAGTTGGAAATGAAATGCTTGAAGCAACAATGAGCTATAGATGTAGATGGTTTGAATATCTAAATTATAGACCGCTGATTAAAAAATATTTTGAACTGGACAAGAATATGCGTCACGAAACTGCGCCAAAACCAAGATTAACAGACGCAGATTACCGTGAAGATTATTTGTCAGACAAGATTGGTATTCAAAAAAGACTTAAATGGACTGAAGAAAAATTTTTTGTAACAACAGAAGAGGAACCTTTATTTGATGCTGCAGATGTTTTGAGGTTTGGGAAGGACTTAATTGTACAACATGGTTTTACAACAAATTTAAAAGGAATTGATTGGTTAAGAAGACATTTTAAAGATCATAGAGTTCATGCTGTTAATTTTCCAGGTGATCCATATCCAATTCATATTGATGCAACTTTTACACCCATTAAAGAAGGTTTAATTATAAATAATCCTCAAAGAAGACTACCAAAAGAACAAAGAAAATTATTTGAGGACAATGGATGGAAAATAATTGATAGCGCTCAACCAGCACATAATGAACCACCACCACTTTGTTATTCATCAGTATGGTTATCTATGAATGTTTTAATTCTTGATCCAAAAACAGTTTGTGTTGAAAAAAGTGAAGTCTACCAAGCTGAACAATTAGATAAATTAGGAATGGAAGTTGTTCCTGTCGAATTAAGAGATGCTTATGCCTTTGGTGGTGGTATTCATTGTTGTACAGCTGATGTTTATAGGGAGGGTGATTTAAAAGATTATTTTCCTATTCAGAAAAATTAATTTTCTTTTGTTACATCTACTTCAAATTTTTCTAATCCTGAGGAAAGATTTTTGTCAACAGGATTTTCAGTTTTTTCGAATGATTTAAGTTTTTCTAATTCTCTTTGTCTTAATCTCTCTTCTCTTAAATTTTCTCTATGTTCTTTTGCTTTTTGTTCTCTATCAAATTTTTCTTCCCATTCTTTTATTTTAATATACTCAAGTTCTTTTTGTTTTTCTTCTTCTTCTTTAATCATTTTTAAGGCTCTTTCTTTTCTTCTTTTCTCTTTAAGTTCAAAGTTTTTTTGTTCTTCTTCTCGAACCTTTAAATCAATATCTTTTCTATTTTGAGACTCTTCTCTTAATTTTAGTTCTTTCTCTTTAGCTCTTAATTCTTTACTTATAAGCACTAACTCTTCATCTTTTTTCATTAATCGAGTTGATTCTAACTTTTGAGCGTCCTCTTTAATCTTAATTTCTTTTTCTTTTAATCTTAATTCATCTTCATTAAATTTTAATTTATTGCTTTCTTTAATGAGTCTTTCTTCCCAAATTTTAAGATCTTTTCTCTCTTTAAGGATTTGATTTTTTTCTTGTAGTTTTTCTAATTTAATAGCTTTGATTTTATTAAGTTCTTTGTTTTTTTTGTAATTAGAAATTGCATTACTTAAAAAAGATTTAGTAGAAAAATTAGCAATCTTTGCGACCCCAACTTTTTTTTTTATTTTTTTTTGTTTAATTTTTTTCTTAGGCATTTTTTTATTCGTGTATAAGAACAAATATTTTATATATTTTCAATATTTCAATTTTCGCATTAGCTCTTTAGTGCTTATTTTGAGTTTCAACCTGTAAGTGATTAATACTTGTTAAAAATAACAAAATTCATAATCTTTTTGCATAAATCGAACGTAAATATTATTAAAGTCGCATGAAAAAATTTAAAAAATTAATAATTGCCTGTGACGGGGAGTCAGCAAGTGGAAAAAGTACTGCAGCAAAGCTCATCTCTAAAAAATATAAATTGTTACTTATCAATTCAGGATTATTGTATAGATATGCAAGTAAAGAAATAATTAAAAATAATCCCAAAGATATTGTTAATTTCTTAAAAAAAAGATTTAAAAGTATTTCCTATAAAAAAATAGTTAAATTAAATTTACACTCACAACAAATTAGTAACCATGTTGCTATTTTAGCTAAAAATAGAAATATCCGGAAAATAATAAATACATTTCAAAAGACATTGATCAAAAAAAATAAAAAGATTTGTATAGAGGGTAGGGATATAGCAAGTAAAATATTGGTTAAAAATCCAAAATACGACCTAGCTTTTTATTTCAAATGTAATTTAAGTGTTTCTAGTTACAGAAGATGGTTAGATTTAAAAAAAAAAGTGCCCTTAAAAGAAGTTAAAAAATCTTTAAAAACTAGAACAAAAATGGATAAAACAAGAAAAAATAGTCCACTTGTTAAAGTCAAAGATGCAATTTTAATTAGAACTGACAAGCTTTCGAAAAGAGGTGTTTTAAAAAAAATGTCTAAATACATTGAAAACTTAAACTAAGTTTTCATTTCATCCTCCTCTTTTTTATATTTAACACCTTTTCTCTCTAATATTTCTTTTACCTTGTCTGAGTAGGGTTCCTCAATATGTTCCGTTGTTGGATTTAACTCTATTCCGGCTGGAGTAATTGTTTGCGGCATAGCAACAAATTGAGAATCAGGGTTATCAACACTCTGTCTTACTTTCATTCGATAAATACCAAAAAAACCTATAATGCAATGAAAGAAAAATAAAAATACAAAAAATCCATTCGATCCAACTAAGTCCATGAATATTGAGCACAAAAATGGCCCACTCATAGCACCTAATCCAAATGCAAATTGCAGTCCTGCACCAGCAGCAACAAATTTATCTTTTGATATGTAGTCATTTGTATGAGCTAAAATTAATGAAAACATAGGCAAACTACAAAAAGAAAATAAAATAAAAAAAATATAAAACCATGTTTTGCTAGTTGCAAGGCTCCCAGGTAAATACATTTGTCTTGATACTAATATTGCAAAAATTGAAAATATTGCAGCACCAAATGTGCTACAAACAATAACTTTTCTTCTATCATACATATCGGATATTTTTCCTATTGGAAATTGAGCTATTGCTCCTGAAACTGCTAAAAGGAAAGTCACAATTGAGATTTCTAGTATAGTAAAATTCATTGAGGTTGCATAAACAGCCAATAAAGTAAACAATGCAGATTGAATAGTCCCATAAAAAAGAGAACTTACCATACCAAATGGAGATGCATGATAAAGTTCTTTAAGTCTCATAGCTTTAATACTTTTAAAAGTAGGTGGTTTTTTTTTAGTTAGCAAAATAGGAATCAGAGCAGCTGAAGTAATTACAGAAACTAAAATAAATGGTTGAAAATTTTTAGGACTACTAAAGTTAAGCAAGAACATTCCAATTCCCATTGTTCCATAAAGAACGACCATATAAACAGATAAAACGCTTCCTCTATTTTTGTTGCTTGATCTATCATTTAGCCAACTCTCTGCAACAGTGTAAATACAAACCATACTTATTCCAGTAAGTACTCTGAGTAAAAACCATATAAATGGATTTACTAATATTGAATGAATTAAAATTATCAATGATGCTAAAGAAGCAAATGCAGCAAAGACTCTTATATGCCCAACTCTGGAAATAATTTTTGGTATAGTTGCAGCTCCAATGAAATAACCAACAAAATATCCTGACATCATAAAGCCGGTAGAAGTAAGACTAAATTCTTCTTGAACAGCTCTAACTCCAAGTAAAGATCCTTGAAAGCCATAGGCCATCATTATGCATCCCATGCCCAAAAATAGAGCCCACGAATTTTTTAAAACTTTATCCATAAAAATAGCCGTAAATATTCGCGATGTATTATTAAATCAAGTCTTAATTGTGACAAGCTTAAGAATTTTTAAGCTTTAAAAATGAGTGAATTGCAATGGTAGCTATAATAACAATCCCACCATAAAGAGTTTCAATACTTGGTTGTTCTTTAATAATCAACCAAACCCAAATAGGACCTATTATGGTTTCTAGTAAAAAAAACAAGTTAACCTCTGCAGCCGGGATAAACCTTGGAGCAATAGTCACTAAAACAAAAGGTATAGCAACACACAAAATGCACATTAAAGGGACTATAATCAGGTCTTTTTCTAAAAGAGCAAAACTTTCAATAAAGAATAAAGCGAAAGTAGCAACAAACAGTTTGCCTACTACAGCTGCTGGGACTAAATTTTTGGATTTTGCAGATCTGATTGTTATAGCACCTACGGCAAGACCAATAGCAGTGATAAATCCAAGAATATCTCCATAAAAGTTACCTAATTTTAGAGAGTCAAAAAAAATATAGATAATTGCAAAAAAAGTAACAATTATTGAAATCCAAGTTTTTTTATCAGGGGGTTCTTTTAAAACGATGGCCCCAAGTATTGCTGATAGCATTGGCGCGGTTGCTATCATTACTAAAGTATTTGCAACATTTGTATTTTGAATAGAGACTACAAATGTAATGTTTGTGATACTAAAAGTAGCTACATAAATTATACCATGATAACCACTTATAAAAAGTAGTTTAAAAAAATTTAATTTATAAATTAATAGCATTCCAAAAAAAACTGTTAAGAATGGAATTATTCCGCGATAAAAAACAAGACCCCAAGTGTCGATATTAGAAAGCCTGATAAATAAAGAGTCAGGCGTAATAAACATTACAGCTACGAAAGCAAGCAACGATCCTTTCTGCTGGTCTGTTAAATTTTTCATGCTTTTAAATCTTTCCAAAAAATTTTGGCAAGATTAATCTTAGATATATCGAATAAAGTTTTTAATCCAGTTGGAGATGTAACATTGATATCACCATTTAGTTTTTGATCGATAAAATCGATCCCAGCAAAATAAATTTTTTCTTTCTTTAAATCTTTTGCAATTATTTTTGATATTCTTTTTTCTAATTTTGTTAATTGAATATTTTTTGGTAATGCTCCTTTACTCATGTTACTTAGAAATGATCCTTTTTTAGGTACTCTAGAAATCACACCACATATTTTTCCATTAATTAAAAATACTCTCTTATCTCCTTTGGTAATTTTAGGTAAATATTTTTGACACATTATATGATCATGTTTTTTGATAAATTTTTTTACAAAGTTTAATTTAAATTTATTAAGTAAATGAATATCATTTCCACTAAAGCTGTGGATAGGTTTTAAAATTACACTCTTATTTTTTTTGAAAAAGTTTTCAATTTCATGAATATTTTGAGTAAAAATTGTATCTGGCATAAACCTTAGGTATTTAACAGAATAGAGTTTTTCAGAAATATTTCTGATTGAAGTGGGATTGTTTATAATTTTTACTTTATTCTTAATTGACTCAAGAATAAAAGTTGTTGATATATACTCTAAATTAAAGGGAGGATCTTGTCTTATTAAGATATATTTACATTTAATAAGATTTAATTTTTGTTTTTTTAAGATTTTGTAAAATTTTTTATTATTATAATTAAACCTAATAAAAAAACCTTTTGCTATGACTTTTGAATCTACAATAGATAAATCTTTAGGGTCATAATAAAAAATTCTATATTTCTTTTTTTGAATTTCATTGGCTAAAAAAATACTTGTATCTGTTTTTGGGTTCAGTTTAGAGGGGTGGTTTCCTTGTATAGCAACAATTTTATTTGTCATACAAATCTTTTAAATCTTCATTTTTAGAAAATTTATTAATCATATGATCCGCATTCGTAGTTTTATTATCAATAACTTTTTGTAAATGATTTAAAAACAAAGTTTCATTTTTTCCACTTTTATTTACTATATCTCTATTATTTAATCCTTTTCTTGAGATTTCCAACAAAGTTGATGCCCAGTAAAAAAGGTCTTTGCCCATCAATTGAGTATTAAAACCTTTTTGAGGAGCATCTAAATAAGCATTAATTATCTTGTCTTTATCCCATGAGGAAATTAAATCATAACTTTCTTCTAAATTTCCATATAACAAACCAATAAAAAATGCAGGTCCAGCACAAAGACAGTCCCATCCACATGTATCCATTGACCTTAATTCAATATATTTTTTCAATCTATTTTCAGTAAATATTGTGCTTAAGTGTAATGATAAATCACTCTCAGTTGGAAGACGGTTTTTAATTTCATTTATCTTACCATTCATAAAGTCCTTAAAAGTGTATTTATTACCTGAAAAATAATTTCGCTTATCTTGTATAAATAAAATTGGGAAATCGATTATAAAATCAGCATATTTTTCAAAATCTAAATTTTCAAAAAATAATTTTGGAAGCCCTCCCCTTGAAGTATTTTGCCATACTTTGGATCTATAAGATAAGTAATTGCTCTTTTTTTTTTCAACAATTGAGGAATTAGCAAATAAAGCAATTGAGATTGGAACTATTGAATTTACTATTTTAAATTTTTTAAAAAAATCTTCCTCTGAAGAATAATCAATGTTTAATTGAGTCCCACAAGTCCTATACATCATATCTAGACTTAATTCTCCTCCTAATGGCATATCTTTCGTCATTAGTTCGTATCTTTGTTTGGGATTATTAGGGATTTCTTCAAGCTTTGAAATAGGATCAAAACCTGTGCTTACAATCTTTATGTTAAGTTTTTTTGTGACTTGTTTAAGTTCAAACAAATAATCATAAGACTCAGCACATGCCTCGTGAATATTATTAAGCTTTTCTCCAGATAATTCAATTTGGTTGCCTGGTTCAAGAGTAATGTTTTTACCTCCTTTGTTTAAACCAACAATATTTTCAGCTTCTTTAATTGGATTCCAACCAAATTCATTAAGTGCTGAAAACATTTCTTTTACTTTTGAGTAATCAATTCTTTTGTTGTTTTTACTATCAAATAAAAATTTCTCATGTTCAATACCAATCTTGAAATCATTCTTTTTTTTTATTCCAGATTTAAAGTATTGAATTATTTGTTCTTTAGAAATGGTCATATTTTAGAACATAGCCTATAAAATTTTACAGTGAAGAGTAAGGTTTTCTTGAAAAAACTTTTTTTACAAAGGGTTTAAAGAAATCCAATGGTAACGATTTATAATTTGGATCAAATGAGTTTTGATCATATTTTTCACAAAAATTTACTGTGTCCTGATAATATTTATGATTTTTATATTCGTCTCTTTTATTTTTGTTTCCACCTAAATGGTGAGCATAATAATACATCTGAAACTCACCATGTTTCTGAACAATCCAATGAGTTTTTTCTGAAACATATGGTTTAAGAACTGCTGCAGCATATTCTGAATGGTTCATTGGAGCTAGCTCATCACCAATATCATGTAATAAAGCAGCTACAACCATTTCATCACTTTCTCCATTTCTATAAGCTCTAGTTGCGCTTTGAAGTGAATGTTCCAGTCTTGAAACTTGGTAACCTTCTAAAGTTTCAGTAAGTCCAGACATAAATTTTAATATCCTATCAGCTGTTTTACTTGCAAAATCTTTTTCATGTTTATCAAGAAAAAGATAATCTTCTTTGGTTCCATTTTTCATTTCTGTAAAACTTACTTTTTTCATAAATTAATTATTTGATGCTGTACTTAGTAAAGAAAGCTGAGTTATCTTGCTGTCACCTAATTCATCAACAGGTTTTACTGGATAATCTCCAGTGAAATAATGATCCGTCAATTGTGGATAATTTTCATTTCTTTTATCAAATCCAATAGCTTTATACATACCTTGAATAGATAAAAATTTTAATGATTTAGCACCAATGTATTCACAGATTTCATCATTATTTTTATTTGCAGCTAACAATTCTTTTTTTGTTGGTGTATCAACTCCATAGAAATCTGGGTATTTAATTTCAGGACAAGCAATTCTAACATGAACCTCTTTTGCTCCAGCATCATAAAGCATTTTTACAATTTTATGAGATGTCGTTCCTCTTACTAAAGAATCATCAACAAGAATAATCTTTTTATTTTCAATTGTTGTTTGATTTGCATTTAATTTAAGCTTAACCCCCAAACTTCTTATTTTTTGACTTGGTTCAATAAAGGTTCTTCCTACATAATGATTTCTAATTAATCCATGTTCATAATTTTTATTTAAGTGCTGTGCAAAACCCAAAGCTGCTGCGTTTCCAGAGTCTGGAACTGGAACAATAATATCAGCATCAATATCGTTTTCTTTTGCTAATTCTTTACCTAAATTTTTACGGTGTTCATATGCAGTTTTTCCATTAAGAATACTATCTGGTCTTGCAAAATAAATATATTCAAAAACACAAGGTCTGATTTTTTTAATTGGAAAAGGTTTTATACTTTTTAACTTATCATTTTCAATTAAAACAATTTCACCATTATCAACTTCTCGAATAAATTTTGCACCAATAATATCTAACGCACAGGTCTCAGATGCAAGAACGTAACTATTTTTTAATTTTCCTAAAACTAGAGGTCTAATCCCATAAGGATCTCTAACTCCTACCAATAAATTTTGAGTTAACATTACAAGGGCATATCCACCTTGAATTTGAAATATCGCATCTATTATTTTGTCTATAGTTTTTAATCTTTTTGATTTTGCAATAAGTTGAACAATTGTTTCAGTGTCAGAAGTTGTGTAGAAAATTGCTCCTTCTTCAACAAGTTTATTTCTTAAGTAAATTGAATTTGTTAAGTTGCCATTGTGAGCAACTCCAATTCCACCAGCATTGGTATCTGCGAAGAAAGGCTGAATATTTCTCAAGGTATTATTTCCAGTGGTACTATATCGATTATGACCGATTGCAAAATTTCCTTTGAGATTATCTAGTACTTTTTCTTTATTAAAATTGTCACCAACTAACCCAAATCTTTTCTCCGAGTAATATCTTTCTCCATCAAATGTTACTATTCCACAACCCTCTTGCCCTCTATGTTGTAGAGAGTGTAATCCAAGTGCAGTTAAAGCTGAGGCATCTTTTACATTGGCAATCCCAAATACACCGCATTCCTCATTCAATTTTGGATTATAAATCCTCAATTTTTTCTTTAGAATCTTTATATGTTTTTTCATTTGGAAAAACTTTCAATAAGTAATTACTACCTTTTTCAAGATATGGAAAGGTGTATGATTTGTTTAAATTTACTGGCCATTTGTCATAATTGTATACGATATGCACTCCTGAAAATATACATATGGAGATAATATACGCTCGAATAAATCCAAAAAAGAATCCAAAAATAGTATCTAAACTTCCTATACCAGTATATTTGATTGCTCTACTTATCCCTTTATTAATCAGCAATATTAAAAAGATAACTATAATAAAAATTGTTATTCCAAGTCCTACATCAAGTACATATTCATTATCTATAATATTTTTGACATAAGGTTTTAATCTAGGAAATAGTATCAAAGTTGCAATATATGCTAATAACCATTTTGACATTGAAAGTATACTCAAGACAAAACCTTTGCTATAACACTTTATTAGTGAAAGAATAGTTATCAAAATATAGATCAAATCGATTACAGAAATTAAATCAAAAATTTCCCCAAAAAATTTTAGAGTTATTTCAAGCATATATTCTTATTTACCAAATGGCTTAAAAACTAATATTAAAGATGGAAGTAAGGTTAAAACAGAAATCATTGCAAATAACATTGCTAATCCTGTGAAAACTCCAAAATAGATTGTAGGTATGAATTTAGATAAAACTAAAATAGAAAATCCAAAAACTATTGTTATAGAAGTATTTAGGATTGCAACACCAACTGTTGAATGACAAGTTTTTATCGTTTTTTTATAGTCATTAATTTTGTTGAACTCTTCTTTAAATCTGTAGATATAGTGTATACTGTTATCAACCGCTATACCTATTGTAATAGCAGCAATTGTTATAGTCATCATATCTAAAGGTATCTCTAGCATACCTATTATTCCTAAAATAAAGAATGCTGCAATGAAGTTTGGGACAACTCCAATTAAAGATAATTTGATGTTCTTAAATAAAATAACAAACATTCCAAAAATACCCAGCATGACAAGTCCCAAGGTAAGAATTTGAGATTTAAACAAACTTTGTAATAAATTATTGAATAAGATCATCACCCCAGCTAATTTATATCGATCCTCGTTTAATCCAAATTCGTTTTGTAGATCGAAATTTATTTTTTTGATGAGCTCATTTCTTTTAAGATCTTTTTGGGAGTCAATTATTCTTAAACTTATTCGAGCCTCGTTATCTTTTATTGAAATATAAGGATCAACTATCTCAGTTTTGATATTTTCAGGAATTTTAGTATATAAAACACCCATCTCCAAAGTCCCAAGAGGTTTATTGTTATTTAACTGAGTTGTAACATCAACTATTGATGAGAAGGATAAAACTTTTCCTATCTGAGGAAGACTATCAAGATAATTATGTATGTTAGAAATTGTCTCTATTTTATCTTTTGTAAACCAATATTTGTCATCATTTTTTTCTTCATCGCCCCAATCCTCAAATTCGTCATCCTCCTCTAATTTATCCTCCTTTTTTTCTGGAAACTTTAAAATTACTTCTAGGGGTGTTGTTCCACCTAGTTTTTCATCAATTAATTTCATACCTTTATAAATTTCTGTCTTTTTACTAAAATAATTTATAAAACTATTTTCAACTTCCAATTTGCTTATTCCAGTTATACTCAAAATAATTACTATCCCAGTTATTATAAAAACTTGATTTTTAAAATTAATAGAAATTTTTCCTAAAAAAGAAATTATTTTGGAGTCAACTTCCTCTTTTAAAAGAGTTCTATTATCTTTTAAAAAACTTAATAAACTTGGAAGCAGGGTAAAAGTAATAACAAATGATGTTATTAATCCAAATGTCATCATCAAACCAAAATCTATAACTGGTTTGATTTCACTAAAAATCAAAGACAAAAAAGCAATAATAGTTGTTAAAGCAGTATAAAGGATTGGCCAGAACATTTTCTTTGTCGTTAAAGAGATTATTTCATGATTATTTTTGTTAGGGTAAATCTTTCTTAATTGTATAAATCTTGTGCTCATGTGAATATTCATCGCCATAGTTAAAATTAACATCAGTGCAATAAAGTTTGATGAAATTACAGTAACTTTCCAGCCAATTAAGCCTAGAAGACCCATCATGATTATAACTGAAAAGAAACAACTACTTATTGGAACCACTACCCAAATTAAATTTCTAAAAACAAACCATAAAGTTGCAATAATAAATGCAAGTACACCTAAACCAAAAACAATGATATCACTTTTAATAAAAGTCATCATGTCATCAGCAATCATTGGTATTCCACCCAAATAAATTTTTCCTATGTCATCGTAACTTTTGATCACTTCTCTAATTTCAGAGATATTATTATGATTATTTTTTCTTATTTGATCTTTAAATATTTGTATTTCCTTATCTGATTTGCTTTCAATATCTTCCAATTTTTTATTTTCTTTAATGTTGACAATTATTCCACTTGTCTTACCATCTTCACTAATAACAAAATTTCTAAAAACTGGACTTGCTAAAATTTCTCTAAAACCTCTCTCTTTATCAACACCTTCATCTTTAAGTGTTTTAAAATTTAAAAGTCTTTCCTGAAGTGGAGCATCAGAATTATCCAATAGGGGTATATCTAAAAGAGTAATAACACTATGTACCCAATCTAAACTTTGGAGTTTATATTTTAAACTAAGGAGATTGTTAATCCCACTGTCGGATACCATATTATCATTAGGTGTATGAGTTAAAACGAGAAACTCTTTTGAACCATATCTATTTGTTACTTCTTTTAAGTATTCAAGATCAGGATCACCCTCTATTAACAGTGTTTCTGATGATGCATCAAGCCTAAAATCTTTAGAGTAATACCCAAAACTAATTAAGGCGATTAATAAAATAATCAGTATAGATTTAGGATTTTTTAAGACTGTATTTTGGTATAAATGATCCATCATTTATCCAATATATTGTAAATTAATTATTTTGAGTATCTTTAAATTTTGTAAATCTTTCTTCAAACTCAAGAGTTACTTTACCAATGGGGCCGTGTCGTTGTTTCCCAATGATAATTTCAGCTAAATGTGCAACCTCATTCATCTTTGCTTGCCATTCAGCATGTTCTACCGTTGCTTCCCTTGGCTCTTTTCTTTGCAGATAATAGCCTTCTCTGTAAACAAACATTACTACATCTGCATCTTGCTCTATTGAGCCAGATTCTCTTAAATCTGCTAGTTGAGGTTTATGATCATCTCTCTGTTCAACTTGTCGAGATAATTGTGATAATGCAAGAACAGGCACACCCAGCTCCTTAGCAATTGCTTTTAAGCCTTGAGTGATTTGAGATATTTCTTGAACTCTACCATCCTTGTTATTAAATAAACCTTTCATTAATTGTATATAGTCAACAACGATTAAATCTAATCCATGCAATCTTTTTATTCTTCTTGCTCTATTGCTCATTGCAGCAATACTAATTGCTGGTGTTTCATCAATAAACAAAGGAAGTTCAGATATATTTTTGGAGGTTTCTAAAAACTGATCAAATTGTTCATCAGAAATTCTACCTCTTCTTATATCGTTTGATCCTATTCTTGCTTGTTCTGAAATAATTCTAGTTGAAAGTTGTTCTGAGGACATTTCTAATGAAAAAAAAGCAACTGATGACTTTGCACCACTTTCCTGAATTTTTTGTGCTGCGTTAAAAGCAATATTAGTTGCTAGAGATGTTTTACCCATTGATGGTCGTCCAGCAATGATGATTAAATCAGATTGATGAAGTCCACCTAATCTATCATCTAAATCTCTAAGTCCAGTTGGTACACCAACTATTCCACCTTCATTTTTGTATGCTGCTGAAGCCATTTCAATAGTTTGCTTCATTGCGTCATCAAATTTTATCAAAGAAGAACTAAAAGATCCTTTTTCAGCCAAATCGTAAAGTAATTTTTCTGAATTCTCAATAATATTTTGACCATTAGATTCGAGATCATTTTCTTTAGCGTCATCTATTATCTTTTCTGAAATCTTAATCAACTCTCTTCTTACATACATATCATATATAATTTTTGAGTACTCGATTGCTTGTCTTACTGAGGTAGAAAATTTTGTAATTTTAACTAAGTATTCTGGGACGTTTAATTCATCCTTCTCATTTTCAAAATAATTTTTGAGTGTTATAGGATTAGCAAGCAAACCTTTATAGATCATATTTTCGATAGCATCAAAAATTTTTTGGTGCATAGGATCATAAAAATTTATATTTGAAATGATTGTATTTACTTCATCGAATATTTCATTGGTTACTAGAATTGAACCAATGACTGCTTGTTCCGCCTCAATATTGTTAGGTAATTCT
The DNA here is from genome assembly GCA_902596925.1 of uncultured Pelagibacteraceae bacterium. Classification (GTDB taxonomy): domain Bacteria; phylum Pseudomonadota; class Alphaproteobacteria; order Pelagibacterales; family Pelagibacteraceae; genus Pelagibacter. Next base: position 50,467 of record CACJVT010000001.1, read on the forward strand.
TTATAAGTTTCTTTTACAATACCTAAACTTTTTTCCATTAAATCTTTTATACAGAAAAAAACTAAGTATTAAAATTTTAAAAAAAGCTGTGGATGAAATTGTATAATTATTGAATACTCTCGGCCGAAGTTACATTTATTGTTATTTCAGCATCAACTTCGGAGTGTAAAGAGACTCTTACTTTAAATTTGCCAAGAGACTTTATTTCTTTGATAGGTTGTATCATAGATGGTTTAATTTCTAACCCAGTTTTTTCCATAATTAATTTTGATATTTCAGTCGGTTTTACAGAACCATATAATTCTTTGTTTTCAGTGCTAAGTTTTTTTACAAGGTATTCTTTTTTATTAATACTTTCCAAAATTTTTTTGGCATGATGTTTTTTTTCATTATCCTTTTTCGAAAGTTCTGATTTAATTTTCTCTACCTCTTTTATATTAGTTTTGGATGCATAAAGAGCTTTTTTATTGGCAATTAAAAAGTTTCTAGCAAATCCTCTCTTTACATCTATCACATCACCGATAGATCCAATTTTTTTTAAATTTTCTAATAAAATTACCTTCATTATATAAGTGCTAAATTTCGAGCTCTTTTTATTGATAAGGCTAATTCCCTTTGTTTTTTTTGAGAAACATTTGTGATCCTAGAAGGTAGTATCTTTCCATTTTCAGAAATGTATTTTTTTAGAAGTTTAATATTTTTGTAATCTATCACTGGAGAGCCTTTAACTGAAAGTGGACAACTTTTTTTAAACTTATACTTATTTGGTTGAAAAATACTTAATTTTGCAAAATTATTTTGCTTTGATTTTCTATTTCCACTTTGTTTTTTTGGCATAATTAATTATTTGTTTTTTCCTTTTTTTCAGATTCCTCTTTGTTTGAAAAATAATTAGTATCAAGATCAAACTTTTTTACTTTAACAGTCAAATGTCTAATTAGTTTTTTATCTATTGCTTCACTTTTTTCTAATTGCTCGATTACTTTACCGTTTCCCTTAATTTTAAAATGTATGTAGCTTCCTTTTCTGTTTTTTTTAATGAGATAAGATAAGTTTAGCAGACCCCAATTTTCAGTCTTAACTATTTCACCGTCATTTTTTTCAACAATTTTAGAATATTTTTCAGTTAACTGTTTTAATTCAGCCGGAGAAGTATCCTGCCTCGCTATAATAGTATGTTCGTATAAATTCATATTAATTCTTTAATAAAATGTGAGGATATACTATTATAAATTTATAATTACAATAGCTAAATAAACAATAATTAAATAATTTTTTAAATGTTTTCTGTAATTTTTCCAGGTCAAGGTTCTCAAATAGTCGGTATGGGAAAAGACTTTTTTGAAAAACATGAAATTGTAAAAAAATTGTTTAAAGAAGCTGATGAAACTTTAGGATTTAACCTTTCAAAAATTATTTTAGATGGTCCTAAAAATGAGTTAGATCTTACAATCAATACTCAACCAGCAATTTTTTTAATAAGCTATTCAATATTTCAAGTGGTTAAAAATGATTATAATATAAATTTAAATGAGGCAAAATATTTTGCAGGACATTCATTAGGTGAATATTCAGCATTATCATGTGCTGGATATCTAAATTTTGGTGAAACCATAAAGATATTAAGGTTAAGAGGAGATGCAATGCAAAATTCAGTGCCAAAAGGTGAGGGTGGTATGTTAGCAATTTTAGGACTAAAAATAGATGAATTAGAAAAAATTTTACAAGATAATCAAAATAATTTTGAGGCACAAATAGCTAACGACAATTCAGATGGACAAATAGTATTAAGTGGCAAAACAAAAGATATACAAATCTTAAGTGAATTTTTAAAAGATAAAAAAATAAAGAATATTAAATTACCGGTAAGTGCACCTTTTCATTGTAATTTAATGAGTAAAGCTACAGAGGTGATGACAAAAGAATTACAGAAACTCAATTTTAGACAATCTAAAAATATTTTAATTTCAAATGTCACTGCCAATGAAGTTTCTAATATTGAAGACTTAAAAGGTTTACTTATAAAACAAATTGAAAAAAGAGTTCGATGGCGAGAAACTATTCTTTACATGATTAATAAAGATGTTAGTCAATTTATTGAAATTGGTCCAGGCAAAGTACTTTCTGGTCTTGTTAAAAGAATAAATAAAGATGTAAAAATTTCTTCAATTAATAGTCAATCAGATATAGAAAGTTTAAATATATGAATGATTTAAAAGAAAATAACATAATAGTTACTGGTGCAACAGGTGGAATAGGAAATTCTATAATTAAAAAATTATATGATGCTGGAGCCAATATTTTAGCCACAGGAACTAAAGATGAGAAGTTAGAGGAGCTGAAAAAAAAATTTCAAAACATCCAAATATTGAAATTTGATATTTCACAAATTGATAATTTAGAAAATTTTATTGAGAATGCTACAAAACAACTTGGAGGTAAACTTGACTGCGTGGTTAATAACGCAGGTATTACTCAAGATAACTTAGCTATACGGATGAGTATAGAAGAATGGCAAAAAGTGATTGATGTTAATCTTACTTCCACATTTTTGATAAGCAAGTTTGCTATAAAGAAAATGCTTAAAAATAAAAAAGGTAAAATTATAAATATCACATCTGTTGTTGGACATACTGGAAATTTAGGACAAACAAACTACACGGCTTCAAAGGCAGGAATTGTTGCAATGTCTAAAAGTTTGGCAATTGAATATGCAAAAAAAAATATCAACATTAATTGTATATCACCAGGTTTTATAAAAACAGCTATGACAAATAAAATTGATGAAAAATTTAAGGAAGTTATTATTTCTAAAATACCTTCTGCAAGGCTTGGAGAACCCGAAGATGTTGCTAATGCAGTTATTTTTTTAGCTTCCCCACAATCTGATTACATAAATGGAGAAACATTGCATGTTAATGGAGGTATGTATATGGCTTGACAATCTAGGTAATTTAACTAATAACGATTTATAATAAATAAAGGATTAATATGTCAGAAGATGTTTCAAGTAAGGTTAAAAAAATTGTAGCTGATCATTTAGGGATTGATGAGTCAAAAGTTACTGAAGAGTCTAGTTTTATTGATGATTTAGGCGCTGACAGTTTGGATACTGTTGAGTTAGTGATGGCTTTTGAGGAAGAATTTGGTTCAGAGATATCTGATAGTGAAGCAGAAAAAATTTTAACAGTAGGTGATGCAGTCAAATTTATTGAAGGCAAAGCTAACTAATAATTTTTAAATGCCCTCATCAAAAGATGGGATAATGGTTATTTTGTCCTCCCCATCAGGAGCAGGCAAAACTACACTAGTAAACTTACTTTCAAAGCAAAATAATTTTGAAATCTCCATATCTCATACAACAAGACAACCAAGACCAGGAGAAGTTCCAAATAAAGATTATTTTTTCGTAAATGGAATTGAATTTAAAAGATTAATTGATAATCAAGAATTTTTGGAGTACGCAAAAGTTTTTAATAATTATTATGGGACAACAAGAACTCCAATAATTGACAATCTAAATAAAGGTAAAAATGTTTTATTTGATATAGATTGGCAAGGTGCTGATCAGATAAAAAATAAAAAACTAGATTACAAATTAATTACTTTTTTTATTTTGCCCCCCAGTAAAGAGATTTTATTTAAAAGACTCTCAAATAGAGACATGAAAGATAAACTTATAGTTGAAGAAAGAATGCAACAATTTGAGAGAGATGTATTACATTGGATAAATTATGATTATGTTGTTATAAATGATGATTTAGATAAGTGTCTTTTGAAAATTAAAAATTTAATAAATGCAGAAATTAATAATGGATCAAAAGATTACGACCCGGATTATATTAGAAGTCATATTGAAAAATTAACATCTTAAATTTTCATATTCTTTAGTCAGATTAAAATAAGTATCAAAATCTAAATTTTGTGGTCTTAGATCTAGATCTATACCTAATTTTGTAGCTAGATTTATATCTTTATTAAAAAGGTGAAGAAAGGGTGTTTTAATTTTTTTTCTTCTATGCATAAAAAAAATTCTAGTTAATTTTTCTAAATTTTTAGGACTTTTAAAATTCAAAAAATTTTTTTTGGGTTCTAATAGTAAAAGAGAACTCTCTACTTTTGGCTTTGGAGAGAAAGAGTGACGGCTAATATCACAAATTTTTTTTATATTTAATCTCCAATTTGCCATAATTGACAATCTACCATAAGTTTTATTGTTATAGTTTGATACTATTCTATCAGCTACTTCTTTTTGAAACATAAGAACTAGATAGTTAAACCAACTTTTCTTGTAATCCATATTCATTATCCATTTAATTAAAATCTCAGTTGATATATTGTATGGTAAGTTTCCAAAAACTGTCAATGTCTTTATACTAAGAGAATTTTCATTAATTTTTAGGATATCATTATTTATAATATTAACTTTATTTTGAAATCTTTTTTTAAGTTCTTTTGCTAAATTGTTATCTTTTTCAATTGCCAAAAATGAATTTGGATTTTTTTTTAGAATTTCATTAGTTAAATTTCCAGTTCCTGGTCCAACCTCTAAGATATTTCTATTTGTAATATCAATTACATTTATTATTTTGTTTATAATATTTCCATCTACAAGAAAATTTTGGCCAAGACTTTTTTTGGCTTTTATCATCTTTTATCTAAAAAACTGAGTGCTTTAATTAAACTTATTGGGCTTGATTTGTTTTTACCAATCATATTTTTATTTGGTCCATGATCTGGAGATATTCTAATAAAGGGTAAACCCAAAGTAATATTAATTGCATTATACTCGAATAAAGTTTTTATTGGTGCTAAAACTTGATCGTGATACATTCCAATAATAACATCAAAATTTTTCCTATTTTTATTTAAAAATATAGTATCTGCAGGAAAAGGACCTTTAACATTTATTTTTTTTCTCAAAGATTTGATAGCAGGTAATAGTATTTTTTGATCTTCATTAAAATTATGGATACTTTCACAATGAGGGTTTAAACCTACTATACCAATTTTTGGTTTAAACTTTAAAAACTTTTTATAAAAGTCATTTATAATATTGACTTTTTCTTTGATTGTTCTTTTTGAAATTTCTTTGGTTACTAATTTTAATGGTAAATGAGTGGTTATTGGACTGACTGATAGTTTTTCATTATAAATTAACATTGCAAATTTTTTTCTATTAAATTTTTTAGAAATATATTCTGTAATTCCTAGATATTTTTTTTTTAAAGTTTTAGATTTGTCGATAGGACCATTAATTAATTTATATGTAAACCCAGATTTAATTAATTTAAAAGCTATATCAAAAGAGTCAAAAATATAATTTTTTGATTCATAATTTTTAACATCAATAAGATAAATCTTATTTTTTTTTATATTTTTTGGATTAATTTCAAATTTGTCTAAAAGTTCAATATTTTTCTTAAAATTAAAGATTTTAATTTCTTTATCTAATTTTTTTTTGTTACAAATTAATATTAGACCACTATTAAATTTCCTTGATTTTAAAGATTTAAAAAAAATTTCGAAAAAAATACTTTTTTTTTCACCTGGTACTATTAAAATGGGTTTAGAATTCACTTATTTTACTATTTAATTTAATTTTATTGTAAAAAATATTTGAGAACCTATCTAATTGTTTCGTTGTTTCAACCATAACTATTTTATCTAATTCTTTTTTTTTATCAATTTCTATTGGTACCTGTTTTATTTCATTTATTTTTAATATTAAAAAATTATTTCCTAATCGAATGGGTTCACTATATGAATTTTCTTCTAGTTTTTTTAAATTTTTGATAATTTCTTTTGATAAATTATTTTCTCTAACCCAACCTATTTTACCACCTATTTTTGAACTATCTGAAATGCTAAATAAGTTTGCGGTATTTTCAAATCCAACTTTATCTATACTTTCTTTAATTTCATCAATTTGATCTTCAATTAAAAAATTTTTTTTTTTTGTAAAGAGAATTTCTGATAAATTATATTCTACTAAAAATTTTTTTTCATTCATTTTTTCAATCTTACTTTTGAGATCTGATTTATCAATTTTGACGCTATTAAAATATTTAGCATAAACTAAACTTTTCCATTCATTTTCGATTTCAATTTTCTCCTTTAAATCATTTATAGATAAATTAAAGTTTTTTAAATATTCTTGAAATTGATATTGATTTTCAAAGTCGAGACTCAAGATTAAATTTTTGAGAACAGCTTCAGTTTGAGCACTTTCTTTACTTAAAGTTTTATATTTCAAAATTTCATTTTTTCTTATTTTTTCTTTAATTAAAGATCTTTTAGAAATAGTCATTAGTTTTTCCTTTTCAATTTCTTTTAATGATGGGTTTAGGGCTAAAAGATAATTAGCTTCTTTTTCAAGGTCGTAATTTGTAATTATTTGATTATCTATTTTCATTAAAATTTTTAAATTAATTTCAGAGTAACTAAAATTTATTAAAGAAAAAATAATTATACTGATTACAATAAGATTTTTAGATTTAATCATTTTAGATTAGGTGTATTAAAACCACCAAAAGGCAAAATTGAAATTTTGAAAAATAAATTCTCAGATGGTTTTAAATCTTGATCATTATAAAACTCTTTATTATATTCAATACCAGCTGTTAGACAATCATTTTGATATTGATATATGATATTATAAAATTCTGTAAAACTTTTTTCTTTGTTCTCTCTTGTCTTAAATATTAAACTATTATTATTATCAAAGTTAAATCTTGTCTCATTTTGTAAATAAGAATCTTTTAAATTGCTATTATTTTCATTCCGATATTCAAAGGTTGATGTCAAATTCTTTAAATAAAATTCAAAACCAAAAAGCTCATAGTTTTTTTCAACTAGGTTGTCTTTTAGAGAAAAATTATAATCTAATTTAAAATTATCTTTTGAATTGTATTCAAAAAGACCTACAAAATCAGAGACTTTATCTCCTAAATTAGTATGAGAAGGTAAATCTTTATTTTCACTTAATCTTATATTATTCGCAAAACCAAATTTCATTTTTTCGGCAAATATTGATTTATCAAATTTAGTATATTCATATCCGTAAGTAGCTGAAATACCTCCTTCATTAGCTTCTTCTATACCAAGTCTATCAACATCATAAATATTAAAGTAATCTATTCTTCCCTCATTTTGATTTCTAATATCTCTTGTATAATTTGGGCTAAGTTTAAGGGATAATTTAGGCGTAAGGATATTATCAAATCTTTCAGTCTCTTTCACCAGTGGAAAAGTGTATGTGCTTTGTATAGTGGGCAACAAAGTATTCGAAATATTATTTTTAAAGTTTTGTGAATTTTTTGCTTTCGAATTTACATTTTTTAATAAAAAATTTTTGTTATTTACGAGGCCATTATCAAAATATTTTGGAATTGACTGATAATTAAGATTATTAATTATAACTTGTTCCTTAATGTTTGTATTGTAATTTTTATAGTATCCCAATGAGTTGAAAGAGAAATTATCATTTATGATATTTGAGAAACTAAAATTTGGAACATATTCAAATTTATCACTGTCTGCTTTACTCAAATCTTCGTAGACGTCAAAACTTGTATTTATTGATTGTTTGTCATTATAAAGGTCTAAACTTAATAAATTTTTAAGTTTTGATTTATTATTTATGATAGGGCTCTCTATTTTTAAAGCTTTTAAGTAAGTTTCATCTGTAACCTGTTGTAACTCAATATTTAAATCTATATCATCAAAATTTTCAGTATCATATTTTTTTTTAAAATTATAAAATAAATGACCTTTTGAATTATTATTATCTGAAACATATTGACTTATATCTGCTATATGAAAAGAATTTTTATTTTTTTGTCTAAATTCTGATTGTAACAAAAATCTATCATTAAAGAAAAATCTTGGACTAATTGTAATATCCTTATTTTCAGCAATAGCAAAAAAGTATGGTAGATTTAGTGATAAACCACTAGTGCTATTGTCTTGTAATCTTGGAACTAAAAAACCAGTCTGCCTTTCAACTGTTGGATCAGGATGAAAAAATTTTGGAAAGTAAAAAACCTTTTGATCGTAAATTTTAAGACTTGCATTTTTATAATTTATAGTCTTTTTCTTCTTATCATGCCTAATTTCCTCAGCACTCAACTCCCAGGGAGGACATTTTTCTCTTTTTTTGCAAAAGGTAAATGTACCCTTTTCTACGATTGTATTATTTTCATCATTTATAAAACTTCTACCTTTAAGCCTAGGTTCATTTTCTGAATTTTCCGAAATCTTAAAATTTAGGTTAACATCTTTTGCTATAAGTTCTTTTTTTGTTAAATCTATATACGCTATATCAACAATGAATGAATTTTTATTTGCATCAAAAGCAATAAGTTGGTTCAATTTAATAATTTTTTTTTTAAGAGAATACTCAAATTCTTTAACTTTATAAATATTACCTAAATTATCAACAATCTCTGAGTCAGTTCTGCTAATTATTAATTCATTGATAATATCATAATTTATTTCATTAGAATTGATAAACAGATTGTTATTTTTATCATTTATTTGTACATCTTTTTTCAAATTCAAATTTGACTTATCAATTCTGTATTCGATATTTTGAGCAGATATTTCTATATTTTCATCAGTTTTGAAAATTTTTCCCTCTTTAACTAATAATAAAGATTTATCTTTAAAATATTTTATTTCAGTTCCCTCAGCTGAAATTTTATCCTCTTTAATTAATACGATTCCATTATTTGCAACAGTTAAATTTTGATTTTGAAAAAATTCAATATCTGTTGCTTTAAATTCAATATTTTGAGCTGAAACTAAATTTACGAAAAATAAGTTTAAAAATATTATTAATAACTTTTTGAGCAATTTATTTTTCATTTATTCTCACTAAACCTAAAGTTGAAATGATAGTTAAAATAATAATTGGAAAAAAAACTGATAAATAAATGGGAATCTTATTAGTAAGCCCAAAAATATCAAAAATATTATTAATATAGTAAATTATTACAGATAAGGTTATCCCTAAAAGAATATGAAATATGTAAGGTTTATCTTTTTTAATATTTAACATAATTATTGACGAAATGATCACCATAATACTGAAATAAATGGGCAATGAAACAATCTTTAATATATGTAGGTCTATTTCCTCAGAGGAATAACCTAACATTTTATTTTCTTCTTTTTCTTTAATCAATTGAATTACATTTAATGAATTAAGATTTCTAAAGCTTTTATTTATTTTATCTGAGTCAAAATGGCTTTTAATCATTATATTTTCATTTAAACGAACCTGTTTGTTATCTTTGAATAGAATAGGCTTTTCAAGTATCCAATCATTGGAGCTAATATTTACTTTTTCTGAAGAAAAATTATTTATCAAATTAAAATCATTATCAAACTCTGATATGAAAACATTTAGAAGCAAATCATCTTTCTTTTCAGATCCATTAATAATATAAATTTTGTTGTTTATTTCATCTTTTATCCATAATCCATTTTCACTAAAATGTTTTAAATATTTACCATCTTTTGAGTAGATATTCTTAAACTCAAAATAAATAAATTTAAGTTTTGAGGAAAACGGATAAAAAACAGTAATTACTATAATTCCAAATAAGAATGCACATAATGATAATAATTTTATAAAATAAAAATTATCTAAATTATTTAATTTAATTAATTCATTTTCTCTTTTTTTAATTATTTCAAGGAAAAAAAGTTGTGTAGCAATTAGCATAACAAAAGGTAAAATTTCTAAAATTGTTGTAGGCGCATTTAAAGTGGCTAATAAAAATGGCAGATAAAATTTTGAATTTACATCATCGAAAAAAGTAATTTCTTCAAAAACTGTTAAAATTATTGTTAAAGTAAAGAATATAATTAAGACTAAAAATAATTTTTTGAAGAAAAGATTTATTAAATATTTATCTAAAGTTTTAACCATATCTCACTCTCTTGATTAATAAGATATAACCAATGATATAAAAAATGATAGGTATAAATGTTAAGAAAAATAAATAAGTTAGAGAATCACCTACGTATCGCATCAAAGTTTCCGAAATTATTAAAATTAAAAAAACAGATAAAAAAACTTTTATTGTTTTCAAAGTGTAATTATTTTGTTCTTTTGAAAAAATTAATAAAAAACAACAAATTAATGTTAAAACTGGTATATAGATCGGTTTAATAAATCTCTTATATAATTCATTGTTGAGATTTTTTAAATTTTTTATATTACAATTTGACACATTATCTTGATAACTATTATTTGTCATCAAATTGAATAAGCACTTGATAATTTTCAAAGAGGATACTTCTTGTATTTTTGGTACAGTGATTGTCTTGGATGAAAATTTTGATAAATCATAATCAATTTTATCAAATTGAAAACTTATCAACTTTTTATTGTTAGTGCTTATTATCTTTCCATTCAATAATCTAAAAATCCTTTTTTCATTATCAACTAAAAAACCTTCTTTTGCAAAAATAATTTGATTATTCTTATCTAAATCAAATAAATTTCCTTCCTGAATAAAAATATTTTCATAAGAATTTTTGGAAGTTTTTTCATTTATGAAAATAGTTAATCCAGAAATAGTGTCAATAAATTTTCCAGGTTTAATTAAATTTGGTAAGAAGTCCATGTTTGACTCTTTTAAAAATAATCTTGATTTAAATTGACTTGATGGAGAGATGATACTGCCAATAGTTATCTGAATTAACATAAGTATTAATGAAAATTTAGCTAGATTTAAAATAAAATTTTTCTTACTTATTCCATTAATCCAAAATATTAAAAGTTCATTATTTTTTTCATATTTAATAAGCTCAAAGAATATTGAAATAAATAGAACAAAGGGCAAGATTCTATGAACTATTTTTGGAAAATTGAATAAATTATAATAAAAATAGATTTTAAAGTTATGTCCATCATCAATGACGAAATCTAAATAATTTACAGCCTGAACTATCCATACGATTACACCTAAAGTAAAAGTTATTATTAAAGCTCTAAGAGATATGTCTATGATTAATTTTCTAAAAAGTAATTTTTCCATTGAAATAAAATTGTTTTACTCATATATAACATTATCTCGTACAGATTGAATTGAAATTTTATGAATATTAAAATTAACTTTAAAAACCAAGCTTTTGTTAGATCTTATGGAAACTCGATATTATTTGTTGATGAAAAATTCAACATCTCAGGTTTAAAAAAAATAATTTCAGTTTCGGAGTACTCTTACATTCTAGATTTACTTAAAAATAAGGATCTTGAGAAAAAGATTATTACTTTTGATATTAGCTCAAAAAGAAAGATAATCTTAGTTGCATTAAAGAAAAACTTAACCGCCTCTGCTGCAGAAAACTTAGGTGCAAAATGTTATGATTTGTTTAAAAAACTTAATAAAACTGAATATATTGTAAATTCTAACTCTGCTTTAAATGGATTAAAAAACTTTGTTGGACATTTTTTGCATGGAATAAAACTAAAATCTTATTTATTTGAAAAATATAAAACAAAAAAAAATAAAAAAACAATATCTATAAGTGTTATTGGAAAAAAGACTCCATCCCCAAAAGATCAAATTAAATTTAAAGCTTTAGAGGATGGAACTTTTTTTACTAGAGATTTAGTTTCTGAACCTGGAAATGTGTTGCACCCTGATGAATATGCAAAAAGAATTAATTCCCTAAGAAAATTTGGTTTAAAAATAAGTATATATGATGATAAGAAATTGAAAAAATTAGGTATGAACACTTTACTTGGAGTTGGTCAAGGAAGTGTAAGAGGATCTTATTTGGTTACAATGGAATGGAATGGTTTAAAAAATAAATCTAAGCCCTTGGCTTTCGTTGGAAAAGGAGTTTGTTTTGATACTGGTGGAATATCTTTAAAGCCTGCAAAATTCATGGAAGATATGACATATGACATGGCTGGTTCAGCAGTTGTAGTTGGTTTAATGAAAAGTTTAGCTTTAAGAAAAGCAAAAATTAATGCAGTGGGAGTAGTAGGGCTAGTAGAAAATATGCCTGGCGGTAATGCCCAGAGACCTGGTGATATTGTCAAATCATATAGCGGTAAAACAGTTGAAATTTTAAATACAGATGCAGAAGGAAGATTAGTACTTGCAGATGCTCTTACTTTTACTGAAGAAAAGTTTAAACCTAAGTTTATTGTTGATTTAGCAACTTTAACAGGAGCAATAATTGTTTCTCTAGGTTCTGAATATGCCGGTTTATTTTCAAATGATGATAAGTTATCTCAACAATTAATTGAGTCAGGTGAACATGTTGAAGAAAAGGTCTGGAGAATGCCTTTAAATAAAAATTATGATAAATTAATTGACTCAAAGAATGCAGATATGCAAAATATAAATTATGTTGGTGGCGCTGGCTCCACCACTGCTGCACAATTCTTACAAAGATTTATTTTAAATAAAACACCTTGGGCTCATTTAGATATTGCTGGAATGGCATTTTCTAAATATGGAGGGGCTTTAAATTCAGGTGGTGCAACAGGTTATGGAGTTAGATTATTAAATAAACTTATAGAGGATCATTATGAGTAATATTGAGCAAACTTTGTCTATTATTAAACCAGATGCTGTAGAAAGAAATCTTGAAAATGAAATTAAAGAAATATTTAAGAATAATGGATTTAATATTCTAAAAGAAAAAAAAATTCAAATTGAAAAATCTGAAGCTGAAAAATTTTATAAAGTCCATGAGACCAAACCTTTTTATAATGATTTATGTACTTATCTTTCATCAGGTCCAATATTAGTTATGGTTCTTCAAAAAGAGAATGCAGTCAAAGGAAACAGAGAACTTATGGGCGCTACAAATCCAAAAGATGCTGAAGAAGGAACTATTCGAAAAAAATATGGAATTTCAATTGATAAAAATTCTGTTCATGGGTCTGATAGTGTTGATAACGCTAGAATAGAAATTGATTTTTTTTTCAAAGATTAAAAACTTTTAAGATAGCTTTAGGATAAAGTTTATGCTCCTGGGCAAGTATTTTTTTGGCAAGAGAATTTTTTGTTTCATTTTTAGAAATTTTTACTTTTTTTTGTAAAATAATTTTTCCAGAATCTAACTTTGAATTGACAAAATGCACAGTACAACCTGAATATTTTTCGTTATTGTCCAGGGCTCTTTGATGAGTATTTAATCCCTTATATTTAGGAAGTAATGAAGGATGAATATTTAAAATCTTTCCCTTAAATTTAGTGATAAAATTTTTTGATAAAATTTTCATAAATCCGGCTAAAAAAATCATTTCAATATTATATCGTTTAAAAGTAGCGAGTATCTTGTTCTCACTTTGATTTTTTTCAAAATTAAATATTTCTTTTCTAATTTTGAATATTTTTCCATATTTTAAACCTTTAGCTTTTGGATTGCTTGAAACTATTAAGTCGATTGATATAGGAGATTGATTTGTTCTAGAAAATCTTATTAAAGATTTTAAATTACTTCCAGTTCCTGAAATAAAAACTGCAGTTTTAACTATTTTATAACCAGTTGACTTTACCATTAAGTCTTACTCTATTTATATTCTTAGAAATTCTTCCAATAACATAAGGTTTATACTCTTTTGAAAAAAATTTATTTACTTTGCTTAAATTTTTGGGATTAATTATTAAACAAAATCCAACTCCACAATTAAAAGTTTTGAGCATCTCTCTATCACTTATTTTACTTTTTTTAAGCCAATCAAAAATTTTGAGAGGTTTAATCTTATTCAAATCTATTTCTGCACACAATTTATTTGGGATAACTCTATTAATATTATCTGCTAATCCACCACCAGTAATATTGGCGCAACCATTTAACAAATTTTTGTTTATAAGACTCAAGATTTCTTTTACATAAATCTTTGTCGGCTTTATTAGTTCCTTTTTAAGAAAAGGGCTTTTTTTTATATCTATTTTTTTTACCTTCAGCAGATGTCTTACCAGTGAAAAACCATTTGAATGTAAGCCACTAGATGGAACAGCTAAAATTAAATTTCCTTTTTTTATTTTATTTTTATTAAGTATCTTTTCTTTATCAACGACTCCAACTGCAAAACCAGCTATATCAAATTTTCCTTTCTCATAAGTATCTGGCATTTCAGCAGTCTCACCACCAACTAAACTACATTGTGAAATATTACATCCCTTAACTATTCCACTAATTATTGATTTCATTTTTTTTAAATCAATTTTATTAATTGAAATGTAGTCTAAAAAAAATAAAGGTTTTGCTCCTTGGACAATCAAATCATTTACACTCATAGCAACCAGATCTATTCCTATAGTGTCGTATTTATTTAGTAAGTTTGCGATTTCAATTTTAGTTCCCACACCATCAGTACAAGCCACTATTTTTGGATTTTTTATATTTTTGGGCAAATCAGAGATGGAACCAAAGCCACCAATATTCGCATTCTTTTTATTGCCTCTTTTTTTTGATGATATATTAGATATGAAGTTTACAAATTTATCTGCAGCATTGATATTGACCCCACTTTTTTTATAGGTAAAGAGATTTTTATTCATTAATATAGGTTTTAAATTTAAGTATGTATTATATTAAACATTTATATATTTTTTTTTCTAAACTAGCTTTAATAATATTTTTTTTTTCCACAGAGGTAGTTAAAGCAAAATCTTTTGAAATCAATGATATTGAAATCTCTCAGCCATTTGTAATTAATTTCGATAAAAATAAAGTAATTGATCAAGGATTTAAAAATGCTTTTTTTGAATTAATGTATTCTTTAATAAAATCTTCGGATTTTAAAAAAATTGATTCTATAAAACTTAATGAGATAAAAGGTATGATTGAAACATTTTCTATAAAAGAAGAGAAATTTATAGATCAGAAATACCAATTAAACCTTGGTGTATCATTTGATAAAAAAAAAATTTTTGAATATCTGGAGAAGAAAAATATTTTTCCATCACAAATTCTTAAAGAAAGATTTCTATTTATTCCAATAATAATAAATGAGAATGGGAACAGTATTTCAATTTTCTCAAATAATCCAATTTATGATAATTGGAACAAAACAAATAAAAGATACCAATTAATTAATTATTTGCTACCCTCCGAAGATCTTGAGGATCTTAATATTATTAAAGAAAACTTAGATGTCTTAGAAACTTACGATTTTAATGAAATTACAAAAAAGTATTTCCTAAAGAATTCAGTCATTTCTTTAATTTTTAGAGGTAATAAAGAAGTGAGAATTTTAACAAAAATATATAATGATAAAAATGAGATAATTATGAATAACTCCTTTAAGGATATAAATATAGAAAATGAAAAAGATCTTAAATTTTTAATTGATAATATGAAAAATTTATTTGAGGACAATTGGAAAAAAATAAATGAAATAAATACCTCAATAAAAGTTCCTATTACAATAAAGGTTAGAAATGATGATTTAAAAAAATCTAATAATTTTGAATTATTTTTAAATGAAGTAGATCTGGTAAGTTACTATTCTATACAAAAAATTAATAAAGAATTCATATTTTATCAAGTTATATTTAATGGAACAGTTCAAAACTTTATTAATATAATGAAAAATAATAAATATAATCTAAATACCCAAAAAAAAGTTTGGATAATTGAATGAGAGACTTTGATCAAACAATAATTAAATTTGATTATGATAAAAATTTTAAAAATGAAGATTTTTATCTCTCAAAAAGTAATAAACATGTTTTTGATTTTTTAAACATATGGCCAAAATGGGAGAAAAATTTCGTTAATGTAATAGGAGAAAAATATTCTGGAAAAACTCATTTAATGAATATTTTTTTACAAAAAAACAAAGGTATCAAATTTGAAGGTAAATTCTTAGGGAATGATGACCTAAAAAAAAGTAAGATTTATGAGAACATCATAATAGAAAATTTAACTTCAGATGTTGATGAAAAATTAATTTATAGTTTTTTTAATTTAATTGAACAAGATAATAAATTTATTATTGTTACATCTGTAAAACCGATAGTTGAAATCTCTTTTGAGTTAAAAGATTTAAAGTCTAGAGCAAAAAATTTTATTTTATTAAATATTGAAAAACCTAATGATGAGTTAATATTTGCTATTATATTAAAAAATCTATCTGATCGACAGATCTCTTTAGATGATAAATATATTGAGTTTATTATTAAAAGAATAGATAGATCGTATAGTAAAATATATGATTTCATATATAAGATCGATCAATTGAGTTTAAAAAAAAAAAAGTCAATTGATTTTAATATTATTAAAGAAGTTTTAGGAGAATAATTGAACAAATTTAGAACCCACAAATGCAATGAATTAAGAAAAGAAAAAGTTGGAGATGAGGTAACTCTTTCTGGTTGGATAAATAAAAAACGAGACCACGGAAATCTTTTATTTATAGATTTAAGAGATAATTATGGAATAACACAGTGTATTATAGACAAAGAAAATTCTAATTTTAAAAAGTTGGAAAAAATACAATTAGAAACTGTAATTAAAATTAATGGAAAAGTAGTTGAAAGATCACAGGATTCAATCAACAAGGATATTGAAACTGGAGAAATTGAAGTAGTAATTAAAAATTTTCAGATTCTTGGTGAATGTAAGGAACTACCTTTGCCAGTTTTTACTGATCGTGAGTATGCAGAAGAAATAAGGCTGAAGTATCGTTTTTTAGATTTAAGAAGAAAAAAGATTCATGAAAATATTATATTAAGATCAAAAGTAATATCATTTATTAGAAACGAGATGATTAAAATTGGATTTTTAGAATTTCAAACCCCAATTTTAACATCTTCAAGTCCTGAGGGAGCAAGAGATTTTTTAGTGCCAAGTAGATTAAATCCTGGAAAATTTTATGCTCTTCCACAAGCACCTCAACAATTTAAGCAATTAGTCATGGTTTCTGGGTTTGATAGGTATTTTCAGATTGCTCCTTGTTTTAGAGATGAAGACGCAAGAGCTGATAGAAGTCCTGGTGAGTTCTACCAACTAGATTTGGAAATGTCTTTTGTTGAGCAAGAAGATGTATTTCATGTAGTAGAGAAGTTATTTGTTAACACATTTAAAAAGTTTTCAAATAAAAAATTATTGTTTAATCAGTTTCCAAGAATTTCATTTAAAGAGTCAATGATTAAATATGGAACAGATAAACCAGACTTAAGAAATCCATTAATTATTACTGACATTACTGAAACTTTTTTAAGAGAAGATGTTTCTTTTGAAATATTTAAAAAACTTGTTAAATCTGGATCTAAAGTCAGATGCATTGTTACAAAAAATACAAAAGATAAACCCCGAAGTTTCTTTGATAATATTGATAAATGGGCTAAAGAACAAGGCGCTTCCGGACTCGCTTACTTTACTATTGAAAAAGAGAAAGAAATTTCAGCAAAAGGGCCGGTAGGTAAATTTTTTTCAAAAGATTCACTAAATGAAATAATGATTAAAACTCAAGCAAAAGTAGGTGACAGTATTTTTCTTGCTTGTGGTAAATTAGAAGAGGTAGAAAAGTTAACTGCGTTAGCTAGAGATAAAATTGGAAAAGATTTGGGTTTAATAGATGAGAACCTTTTTGCATTCTGTTGGATTGTAGATTATCCAATGTATGAAATAGATAATCAAACAAACAAAATTAAATTCAGTCATAATCCTTTTTCTATGCCGCAAGGAGATATTAATAAAATTAATTTTGAAAAACCATTAGAGATACTCGCATATCAATATGATATTGTATGTAATGGAATAGAATTATCTTCGGGTGCGATTAGAAATCATATACCAGATCTAATGTATAAATTATTTGATGTTGCAGGTTACTCAAGATCTGAAGTTGATCAAAAATTTAGTGGAATGATAAATGCCTTAAGTTATGGTGCTCCACCTCATGGAGGTATTGCCCCAGGAATTGATAGAATAATTATGTTACTAGCAAATGAAAAAAATATTCGAGAAGTTACAATGTTTCCAATGAATCAAAATGCACAAGATTTGATGATGAATGCACCTTCTAGTGTAAGTGAAAACCAACTTAAGGAGTTAAATTTATCTATAAAAAGTAAAAAATAATTATTTTTTACCTTTAAGACTAATTTTAACATCTGATAAATCTACCAGATTTTTTTTATAATTATTTCTAACAAATCCTTTACTCGTTATGTCTTTTACTATTTTTAGTAATTGATTTTGTTCATCAGAGCCTTTTTCATCTGAAGATGTGACATCCAAATTACCTATTGAAGGTGTATGTGCTAAATCTTCTCTGTTTAGATATGAAATCGCCAGTTCCCTAAATATATAATCTAGAATTGAGGAGGCACTTAAAATTCTGTCGTTTCCATTTACTTTACCAGATGGCTCGAATTTAGTTCCTATAAATGCACTTACAAACTCGTCTAATGGTACTCCATATTGAAGACCCAGTGAAACAGCGATAGCAAAATTATTCATTAGAGCTTTAACGAGTTCTCCCTCTTTACTTGTATCAATAAAGATTTCTCCGATTTTACCATCTTCATACTCACCTGTATGCAAATAAACTTTATGGTCGCCAATAGTTGCTTTTTGAATATATCCTTTCCTTCTATCAGGCATGCTAAATCTTTTTCCAGAATTTTCAGATTTCGTAAAAGATTGAGAAACTATTTTTTCAACACTACTAGTTTTATTTTCATTTTGAGTTGGAACTAAATCAATTTTTTTATTTTGATCACCTTTTTTACTATTAGGATCAAGACTTTTTGTTTTTCGATTATCTAATTTTACATCTAAAACTTCAAATTTCCCATCATCTCTTTTTTCAAGATTCTTTAGCTCAGTTTCATTGATGTCATCCAGATAATGATTTACCTTAAAAGTGCACGTATAATAAGTTTCTACAAGATATTTTGCCATTTCTAATAATCCTTAAATTAAATTTGAAATTTGAATCTTTTTATTTATATACATTTACACATTTTAGTCTAATTTAAATTATACAATTTAAAATTGAAATTATAAGTTTTACATGTTGACATTTTTAAAAAAAATTTTCACTTGGTGGAATCGAGATACATTTGGTACTAGGATCAAAACTATATTATTTGGTAAATTGATTGGATCAGATGAATATGGGAATAAATATTATCAAAGCAAAAAAGGAAAAAGGTGGGTAATTTATGCAAATGAAATTGATGCATCAAAAATTCCAGTTGAATGGTATTCTTGGATTCATTTTATGCCAAATAAAATTGAAAATATTCATAAATTAGAGAAACATAATTGGCAAAAACCTCACCAAGCTAATTTGACCGGTACTGACTCAGCTTACTATCCAAATAAGAACAATAAAAATGCAACTGAAAAAAAATATAAAAGTTGGAAATAAACTACATTTATTTTTATTTATATATTTATTTTCTATATTTATAACACTTAAAACTAGTGCTGAAATTAATCTTGATGGAAATAAAACTGATATAAAAATATTAGACAAGATTAGTTCCAAAAATGAGTTGATAAAATTAGTCAATAATGAGGAATTTATTTATAAAGATTTAGCTATAAAAAGTATTAAATGTACCGACTCTAAATTTGATGATAATCCTGAGGTTAAGGCATATATCCAAGTAAGAGATTTAACAAAAAAAGATAGAAATAACGTTTTTGTTTTTAATGGTTGGATGTTCTCCTCAAGCCCCTCTATAGCACCTTTCGATCATCCTGTTTACGATATTTGGCTTGTTGGCTGTTACTAAAGTATTTTATCTTTATCTAACCAACTTACATTGAAATCAGAGTCGATAAACTTCTTATGATTTAGTAATTTTTTATGTAATGGGATCGTTGTGGTGATTCCCTCTATAACAAACTCATCTAAAGATCTGTTCATCCTTTGAATAGCCTCTAATCTATTTCTACCATGGCAGATTAGCTTGCAAATCATACTATCATAATAAGGAGTTACTTTATAACCCTGATATATTGCACCATCAACTCTAGTTCTGAAACCCGATGGTTGATGACACATGCCAATCAATCCAGGCGATGGTTGGAAATTTTTACTAGCATCCTCTGCGTTTATTCTACATTCTATAGCATGCCCTCTTGGATTTATATCACTTTGTTTTAAAGCTGTTTCTCCAGAAAACGCTATCCAAATTTGTTCTTTAATAATATCTATACCAGTTACCATTTCAGTAACAGGATGTTCAACTTGAACTCTTGTATTCATTTCGAGAAAATAAAATTTGCCATCCTCATAAATAAATTCAACAGTTCCAGCACCCATATAGCCAATTTTCGATACCATATTTACAGTTTTTTCAAAAAGATCTGTTCTTATGTCATCAGTTAAAACAGGGCTTGGTGTTTCTTCAATTAGCTTTTGGTGTCTTCTTTGAACAGAACAATCTCTTTCATGAAGATGAACAGTTCTATTTTTTCCAGCTAAAATTTGAACTTCAATGTGTCTTGGATTTTGAAAAAATTTTTCTATATATACTTCATCATTTCCAAAATATTTTTGAGCCTCAGATTTTGCAGTAGAAAACAACGTTTCAAACTCATTTTCTTTATGGACAATTTTCATACCTTTTCCACCACCACCGCCTGATGCTTTAATTAAAACAGGAAAACCAATTTTTTTACACAATTCTTTAGCCTCTTTAATATCTTTAACTCCACCCTCAGACCCCTCAATTACTGGTAAACCATTTTCTTTTGCAATCTTTTTTGCCTGTATTTTGTCTCCCATCGTTTCTATAAGTTTTGAGGATGCCCCTATGAATTTAATGTTATTCTCCTCAAGAACTTTTGCAAAATTTGCATTTTCTGAGAGAAAACCATAACCAGGATGCACAGCTTCAGCATTAGTGATTTCTATTGCAGATAATAGGGCTGGAATATTTAAATAACTATTTGCTGGTTGGTGAGAACCTATACAAACACTTTCATCTGCCATTCTTACATGCATGCTTTCTTTATCTACATCAGAATGAACAGCTACAGTTGAAATTCCCCATTCTTTACAGGCTCTTATAATTCTAACCGCAATTTCTCCACGGTTAGCTATCAAAATTTTTTTAAACATTAATCAAGAATTAATAAATTTTGACCGAATTCTACAGGTTGGCCATCTTCAACACAAATTTCTTTCACAACTCCATCTGCAGTAGATGGTACATGGTTCATAGTTTTCATAGCCTCTACAATCATAACTGTATCACCTTTTTTAATTTTTTTTCCAACCTCAACAAATTTTTTTGCTCCAGGTTCAGGCGCATGATATGCAGTTCCTATAATTGGTGATTTAACTTCAATTCCTGTTTTACTATTTTCTGATGAATTATTATTTAAATTGCTTGCATTAGATTTTGGACTTGTAAAATTTTGATTATTAACAGAGATATTATTTTTAGAAACTTTAATCTTAGTGTCTTTCTCAGTATATTCTAACTCGGTAAGATTAAATTCCTCTAAATAGTCACTTAGTTCCTTAATGATTTTTTTATTTATTTTCATTTTGTAAGAGCTTTTGCATTGAAATTATGGCTAAAATATAACCATCAATACCTAAACCAAATATACCTCCATTAACAACGTCACTTATTAAAGATTTATGTCTAAATTCCTCACGTTTATATATATTTGAAATATGCAACTCAATGATTGGTTTTTTAAAAACACTTAATGCATCTCTAATGGCCACAGAGGTGTGTGTAAAACCTGCAGCATTGATTATTATTCCATCAAAATTTTTTCTTGAGTCTTGTATTAAGCTTACTATTTCACCCTCAATATTTGATTGAGAAAAATCAGCTATTAAACCTAATTCTTTTGATTTATCTAAACAAATTTCTTTTAATTCTTCAAATGTAGTGGACCCATATTGTGATTGTTCTCTTTCACCTAATAGATTAAGATTTGGACCATTAATTATAATTATCTTATTATTCATTTAACATTTATATACGATGAAAAAAAAAATAAAAATAAAAATAAATGGCAAAATAAATAAAATTGACGATAAAACTAAATTATCTGACTTAGTTAAAAATTTAAAAGTCCCTTTGAAAAAAGTTGCAATTGAATTAAATAGAGAAATAGTGGATAAAAAAAATCTAAATAAAATCAATTTAAAAGTTAATGATAAAATTGAAATTGTTCACTTTATTGGAGGTGGTTAGTTTTGAAAAAAGATAATCTTATAATTTCAAAAAAAAAATTTAATTCTAGATTGATTGTAGGCACCGGTAAATATAAAAGTATGAGTGAATGCGCTAAGGCAATTAAGATTTCTGGCGCTGATATTGTTACTGTTGCTGTTAGAAGAGTAAATATTACTAATAAAAAGAAACCTTTATTAATGGATTACATTGATCCAAAGAAAATAACTTATTTACCAAATACAGCTGGATGTTTTAATTCCAAAGAAGCACTAAGAACATTGAGGCTAGCTAGAGAAATAGGTGGCTGGAACTTAGTCAAATTAGAAGTATTAGGAGACAAAAAAAATTTATTTCCTGAGATGATAGAGACATTAAAATCAACTGAAATTTTAACAAAAGAAGGTTTTAGTGTTATGGTTTATTGTAATGATGATCCACTTATGGCTAAAAGATTAGAAAATGTTGGTGCTTCCGCAATAATGCCCCTTGCAGCACCAATAGGTTCAGGCTTAGGAATATTAAATAAAGTTAATATTCAGATTATTAGAAAACAAACTAAATTACCCTTAATAATTGATGCAGGACTTGGGCAAGCATCTGATGCAACTATTGCTATGGAATTAGGATGTGATGGTGTTTTAGTTAATACAGCAATAGCAAAAGCAAAAAAACCATTTGAGATGGCTAAAGCTTTCAAAAATGCTGTTATTGCTGGTAGACAATCTTTTTTGTCAGGTAGGATTGAAAAAACATTAATGGGAAACCCATCATCACCAAAAAAAGGTATTATTTAGTTTTCTTATAAAATTTTTTTTTCTTATAGGTCTTTCTTTTCATCTTAATTTGATTATTTTTTTCCTCCTTAATTGTTGTTTCAATTTTTTTAAGTTTTTCAAAATGCTCTATAAGTTCAATAGTTTTTTTTGACTTATTTTTTATATTGATAATATACTCAGGTATTATCAAAGAATTATCTGAAACAATATCAATTTTCATTTTATTTTTTTTTTCAAAAAAAGTTAAGTCATCTACAAAATTTTCTTTTAAAAAATCAGATATTTTTTTAGAAACTTTTAACTCAACAAACTTTGCTTTATTTAATACAGCTTTTAGCTCCACTAACTTAAGTATTTTTTGAGCAAAAGACTCATCAGTCAATTTTACTTTCCATTTTACAGCACTTTCTCTTAATCTTTGTCTTGACATCTCTAGTAATCCAAAATTACTTATTCTTCCAATTTGAATGCGGGCTCTGTCTGATCTACATTTTTCTTTTAATCTTCTTTCTACCATTCTTCTATTTCCATAACTCAACATATCTATAAAATCTATTATGATTAAACCTGACAAATCTCTAATTTTAATTTGTCTAGCTATTTCCTCAGCTGCTTCTAAATTAGTATCCAAAGCTGTATTCTCGACATTTTTTTGTTTTATTGAGCTACCTGAATTTATATCGATTGAGATTAGAGCTTCAGTAGGATTAATAACAAGATATCCACCAGAACTTAATTTTATCTCTGTGTCAAAAATTTGATTCAATTTTTGTTCAATACCCTCCTCAATGAATAATGGTATTTTTCCCCGATATTTTTTTATCTTTTTAACTTGAGAAGGCATAAGCAATTTCATAAAATTTTGAGCCTTTTTATAACCTTCATTTCCTTCAATGATTACATTTTTTGTATCTTCATCATACATATCTCTCAAAGTTCTGTTTATAATTTCACTTTCCTGATGAATTAATGAGGGCGCAATAGCATTAATAGCGTTATCTTTGATTTGATTCCAAGATTTGATTAATGTATCTAAATCATGATTTATTTCATTCTTAGTTTTGTTGCTTCCAGCAGTTCTTACAATTAATCCCATCTCTTTTGGAATTTTTATTTCATTTAGAATTGATCTTATTTTTTTTCTATCAGCTGGATTAAATATTTTTCTAGATATGCCACCTCCTTTGGGAGTATTGGGCATTAAAACGATATATTTACCTGCAATGGAGATAAAAGTGCTTAGTGCTGCACCTTTTTGACCTCTCTCATCTTTGATAACCTGTACAAGTATTACTTGATTTGGCTTTATAACTTCTTGAATTTTGTATCTTTTAAATTTATTTCTACTCTCAATTTTTTTTTCTTTAAATTCTGTATCTTTCTCTTTTTCATCAGTATCTTTTTTTTCGATTTCTATTGGATCATCAATTTCTAATTTTCCCTCTGCTAAATTTTGTTCCTCTTTTATCTCAACATTTTTTGACAATTCTTCTCTTAATTTTTCTTCCTCCTTTTTTATTATTTCAAGATCACTCTGTGGTATTTGATAATAATCAGACTGAATATCATTGAATGATAAAAAACCATGTCTCTCTCGTCCAAAATCAATAAATGCCGCTTGTAAAGATGGCTCAATTCTACTTACTTTGCCAAGATAAATATTGTTTTTTATTAGACTATTTTTCGAACCTTCGTATTCGTAGTCTTCAATATTGTTATTTGATTTAAGTACAACTCTAGTTTCATTAGGATGCGAGGCATCGATATATAAATTTTTTTCCATAATGTTAGTTTTAATTTATTCATTTTTTGTTTTTTTTATAAATTTTGTTTAATAATAATGCCTTATCTTTAACAAATTCCTATATATAATGAAATCAAAATGACCAATGTAATTAAAAAAATTTTAATACTATTTTTAAGTGTATCTATAGTAACAATTTTTGTAATTTTTGGCGTATTATGGTCTTTTTCAAATAATATACCAGATTATAAATTTCTTAAAAATTATAAACCCCCTGTATCAAGCAAAATGTATTCTGGTAATGGTGATTTAGTTGCGGATTTCTCAAAAGAAAAAAGAATATTTATACCTTTTAATGCAATTCCAAAAAAAGTAATTAATGCATTTTTATCTGCAGAGGATAAAAATTTTTTTTCTCATCCTGGAGTCGATGCAAAAGGAGTTCTTCGAGCAACAATAAATAATATAAAGAATATTATGACCTCAAAAAGGCTTGAAGGTGCATCTACAATTACGCAACAAGTTGCTAAAAATTTTTTACTTACTAATGAAGTGAGTATTAACAGAAAGATTAAAGAAGCTATTTTGGCTTTTAGAATTGAGAGAGCTCTAAGCAAAGAAAGAATATTAGAATTATATCTTAATCAAATTTATTTGGGCAGTGGAGCATATGGAATTGCTGCAGCTAGCTTAGAATATTTTGATAAATCAATAAAAGAACTTGATTATTCTGAGGCATCTTTACTAGCAGCACTACCAAAGGCGCCCAGCAAATATAATCCTTATAATAATATTGATTTAGCAAAATTTAGAAGAGATTTAGTTTTAAAAAATTTGTATCAAAATGGATTTTTAAGTCTTAAAAAATTTAATAAGTATAAAAATCAAAATATTAAATTAAAAAAAAAGAAAAAAGTTTATCTAGAGGATGCTCAGTATTACATAGAAGATGTTAGAAAAAATATCATAGGTAAACTTACTTATGAGAAAGTTTATAAACAAGGATATAATATTAATACTCCAATTAATTTAAAACTTCAAAAAATTGCAACTGAGTCTTTGAGAAACGGTCTTATTGCTTATGATCAAAGAAAAGGGTGGCGAGGACCAATCAAGAATATGAAAAACCATGAAAATTGGCATAATAATTTAGACAAAAAATATAAATTAGAAAATTCTATCAATTGGGAAATAGCAATCGTAAAGGAAATAGGTCAATTTCAAACAAAAATTGAAACTGTTAATAAATCAAGTGGTCTTATAAATTATAATGAAATTTCATGGACGAAGAAGGAGTTTAAAGATTTATTTAAAATTGGTGATTTAATTTATGTTAAAAAAGTTAAAGATAATTATTACAGCCTCAAACAACTTCCAAAAATAAATGGTGGTATCGTTGTAATGGACCCGTACACAGGGCGCGTTTTAGCATTGAGCGGAGGATTTAGTTTCAAATCAAGTGAATTTAATAGAGCTACTCAAGCGCTAAGGCAGCCAGGTTCGGCTTTTAAACCTTTTGTATACGCACTTGCACTAGAAAATAATTATACACCTTCATCTTTAGTGCTTGATGCACCCTTAGTTTTAGACCAAGGGGTTGATTTAAAAAAATGGAAACCTGAGAATTATGGTAAAAAGTTTTATGGACCCTCTACACTTAGAGTCGGCCTAGAAAAATCAAGAAACTTAATGACTGTAAGAATTGCCCAAAACTTAGGAGTGGACAAAGTAGCAAAGTTTTCTAAAGAATTAAAAATTTATGATGAACCTGAGGAATTGCTTTCAATTTCTCTAGGATCAGCTGAAACAACTCTTTTAGATTTAACTTCAGCATACTCATCATTCGTAAATGGCGGAAAACTTATAAGTCCTATTATAATAGATAGAATTCAAGACAGTGAAGGGAATACAATAATTAATAGTGAAAACAGAAGGTGTATGAATTGTGATAAAATTTCATTTACTGGAAAAGATTATCCTCAAATTGAAGATAATTATGATCAAGTAATTTCCGAGCAAACCGCATATCAAGTAACAACTTTATTAGAGGGAGTTATAAAAAGAGGAACAGGTAAAAAATTAAGAGATTTACAGTTGAACTTGGCTGGAAAAACTGGAACAACTAATGAAAATACCGATGCGTGGTTTATTGGCTTTACATCAAATTTAGTAATTGGAGTTTATGTTGGAATGGATAATCCTGAACCATTAGGTAAGTTTGAAACTGGATCAAAAGCCGCGTTGCCAATTTTTAAAGAATTTATTGAAAAGTCAGTTAAAAAATCTGAGGCAAGGCCGTTTAAGGTGCCTGAAAATATGACATTAATGGTTGTTGATCCGACGACCGGAGAAAAGGCTAAATTTAATTCAAAAAATACAATTATCGAGGCTTACAAAAGTAAAAATGTTTTAAATGGAAAAGTATTGTATTCTGATAATAATAGAATCGATACAAATAATATATTAAAGTTTTATTAATGGACGATAAATATTTAAATCTTAAAAAAGAAATCGAAAAAATTAACCGTAGAGTTAAGGAGTATCTTTGAAAAAAATAAGATTTACTCAAAACTGGATGATCTAGAGAAAAAAATGCTTGGTGCCAATTTTTGGCAAGATAAGTCAGCTTCTCAAAAAACCATTAAAGAAAAAAAACTTTTTGAAGATTTAGTAAATTCATTCAAAGACTCAGCTACTCAACTTAAAGATTTAGATGACCTTTATACCCTAGCCACAGATGAGAATAATCTTAATGTGAAAAAAGAAGTTATAGAAAATATTAGAGAATTGAGATCAAAAGTTAAGAAGAATGAAATAAAATGTTTTTTATCTAAGGAGGCAGACTCATTTGATTGCTATGTGGAAATTCATGCTGGTGCCGGTGGTACAGAAAGTCAAGATTGGGCTAATATGTTAAGAAGAATGTACATGAAGTGGTCAGATGGTAAGAATTATAAATGTAATTTAATAAGTGAACACAAAGGTGAAGAAGCAGGAATTAAATCTTCAACTATTAAAATTGAGGGGGATTATGTATATGGGTGGCTTAAAAAAGAGTCTGGAATTCACCGACTTGTAAGAATATCTCCCTTTGATTCTGGAGCAAGAAGACACACCAGCTTTGCAAGTATTTGGGTTTATCCGGTTGTCGATGAAAACTTGAATATAGAAATACTAGATAAGGACTTAAGAATTGACACCTATCGTTCAAGTGGCGCTGGTGGACAACATGTTAACACAACTGACAGTGCTGTTAGAATAACTCATATCCCATCAAAAATAGTCGTACAATGTCAAAACGAGAGGTCTCAACATAAAAATAAAGAAACCTGTATGAATATGCTCAGAGCAAGACTTTACGATTTTGAAATGAAAAAAAAAGATGAAGAAAATCAAAGTAATGAAGCTTCTAAATCTGAAATAGGGTGGGGTCACCAAATTAGATCATATGTGCTTCAACCTTACAGATTAGTTAAGGACAATAGGACAAACTTTGAAAGCACAAGCCCAGATAAAGTTTTAGATGGTGACATTGATGTTTTTTTAGAGAAATCTTTATATCAAATTAAATGAAAAAAATAATTTTTAGATTTTTAATCTTCATATTATTATTAATTTTTAGTTTTATTATTTACTTAAGCACTATTGGTGTAAAAACGAAAGCTTTTAATGATCAAATAATTAAAGAAGTTAAAAAAATTAACAATCAAATAGATTTAGAGTTAGATAAAATTAGTATCATTTTAGACCCTTTTAAATTCAAATTAGTTTTAAAAACAATTGGGGCAAATCTTAAGAATAAAAACAAATTAATTAAACTAGAAAGTGTTAAATCTAATATTGATGTAAAGACATTCATAAATAAAAAATTTTCGTTATCTGAGTTAGATATCAATACAAGAACTATAGAAATAAAAAACTTAATTTCATTTGTAAGATCAATTGAAGATAATCCGCAAATATTCATATTAGAAAAGTTGGTTAAAAAGGGATATTTGATAGCAGATATAAATCTTAAATTTGATCAAAAAGGTAATATCAAAGATGATTTTATTATAAAAGGATTTGTAAAAGATGGCGAAGTAAAACCTTTTAAAAAAATAGATTTATCAAAAATTAATTTTATTTTTACAATTCAAAATAATAAATTTGAATTTAAAGATATTAATTTATCATATGATAATAATGATTTGAAGTTTCCAGAGTTAATTTTAATTAAACAAAAAGATGAATTTCTAATATCAGGTAAAAACAAGAATAAAAATTTAGTTTTAGATGATAAAAAAATTAATCAATTATTTAATAACGACCTTTCCAATGTAAAGTTTGAGTCTGCTGAGTTCGATTTAGAAAACACTTTTTCATTTAAAATAAATAATAAATACAAGATAGATGATTTAAAGATAAATTCTTTAATGAATTTAAAAAGTTCTAAAATTGTAAGCTCAAAAAATTTGAAAAAGTTTTTTCCAGAATTAAATGAGATGATTGAGTTATCAGATCACCAAATACAAATTGAATATAAAAACGATCTTCTAAGCATTATTGGCAATGGAAATATTCTAATCCAAAAAGAAAAAGATAATATTAATTATAATTTTTCGAGATCAAAAACAAACCTAAAATTCGACACTTCATTAGAAATCAAAAAAAATCCGTTTCATCTTAATTTTTTGAATTACAAAAAAGATCAAGACGATAAATTAAAAATTGTTATTCTTGGAGTTAAAAATCTTTTATCTAATGAAATCAATTTAAAAAATATCTCAATAAAAGAAAAAAATAATAAATTTGAATTCAAAAATTTATTTTTATCAAATAAATATAAAATTAAATCTATAAGCAAGGTAAATTTGAATTATTTTGATAATGACTTATTAAAAAATGAGTTATCTATCAAAAAAAAAGATAAAGATTATTTATTAGACTCTAAGAGTTTTAATGCCACAAAAATTATAGATGATTTATTGAAAGCTAGTAAAAATTCAGAAAGTGGAAAAATTTTTTCTAAAAATTTTAGACTAAATATCGAAATTAAAGAGGCATTCCTTGATAAAGATCATCTAATAGAAGATCTAAATGGGTATCTAACATTCAACAACAGTGAAGTAATTGATGCTAATTTACTAGGAAATTTTTCTAATAATAAGAGGATTAATTTCACCCTTAGATCTACTTCAAATGGAAAAATTACTACTCTTTATTCTGATTTAGCTAAGCCTTTTGTGAATAGATACAAATTTATAAAAGGTTTTGAAGAAGGTAATTTAAATTTTCATTCTATTAAACAAAACAATGTTTCTAATTCAAAATTAATAATAGATAATTTTAAAGTACAAGAGGTACCAGCTTTAGCAAAATTGTTAACATTAGCATCTCTTCAAGGTATCGCTGACCTATTAACTGGTGAGGGAATAAGATTTACAGATTTTGAGATGAAATTTTCAAACAAGGATGATTTGATGAAAATAGAAGAACTATATGCCATTGGTCCAGCTATTTCTTTATTAATGGAAGGGTACATCGAAAGTGATGATTTAATTAGTCTTAGAGGAACAATGGTACCAGCAACGACAATTAATAGAACTATATCCTCAATTCCTCTTCTTGGAGATATTTTAGTAGGAAAGAAAGTTGGAGAGGGTGTTTTTGGTGTGAGCTTTAAAATTAAAGGTCCACCAAAAAAATTAAAAACAACTGTAAATCCTGTTAAAACTCTTACTCCAAGATTCATTACTAGAACTCTTGAAAAAATTAAAAAAAATTAGCTTATTTCAACTTTGATATGTCTTTTTTTTCCCAAGGATAGTTTGATTGTGTCATTTTCAAATAATTTTTCACTGATTATTAGTTTTTCATCATTGATAACTTGATTATTAATTTTAACACCACTACCTTTAATTAATCTTCTTATCTCACTTTTAGATTTTTCTAACTTAGAAAGAATTATTAGATCAACAATAGTTAACTTGTCACTCAATTGATTTTTTTTAATTTCAATAGAGGGCAATGCAGAGCCAATTGAATTTTCCGAAAAAGTTTTTTTTGCTGTTTCTTCACTTTTTTTTGCCTCTTGTTTACCATGGAGCATAGAGGTGGTTTGATTTGCTAAAACAATTTTTTGCTCATTAATATCTTTTTCTTTAATTTTTTCTATTTCATCGATACTTAAATCTGTGAAAAACTTCATGAATTTTGATACATCTCTATCGTCTATATTTCTCCAAAATTGCCAATAATCATATGGGGACAAAAATCTTTCATCTAACCATATTGCGCCATTTTCTGTTTTTCCCATTTTAGCACCAGTTGCTAATGTGATTAAAGGAGTGGTTAAGCCATAACTTTGCTTATTGGAATGTCTTTTTATTAAATCAACGCCATTAACTATGTTACCCCATTGATCAGACCCACCAATTTGCAAAGTACAATTTTCTTTTTTGCTGAGTTCTAAAAAATCATAAGCTTGTAAAATCATATAATTAAATTCCATATAACTTAGAGATTGTTCTCTATCCAATCTTGTCTTAACACTTTCAAATGTTAACATCTTATTTATTGTAAAATGTTTTCCAATATCTCTTAAAAAAGAAATATAATTTAAATCTTTTAACCACTTATAGTTATTTACAAATATTGGTTTTATATCTTTATTATTTATAGTTAAAAATTTTTTTAAAATTCTCTCAATATTTTTAGAATTTTTCTCAATTTCATCTTCACTTAAAATTTTTCGTGTTTTATCTTTACCAGATGGGTCTCCAATTCTTGTGGTTCCTCCACCTAATAATACAATTGGTTGGTGCCCATGTTTTTGAAGCATACGTAAACACATAATTTGTAGTAAACTGCCAACATGTAAACTTTCAGCTGTACAATCAAAACCAATGTAGGCTTTTATCTTTTTTTTATCCAATAAATCAGATAACTCATTCTCATCGGTACATTGATAAAAGTAACCTCTGTCTTTAAATTCTTTTAAAAATTTATTCATAAGCGTATAATTCTACAATATACAAATTTTGTTAAAAAAAAATGATAATGAAAAAAAAGATATTTACCGCAATAGGTTTGATGAGTGGCACATCAATGGATGGAGTGGATTTATCTGTTATAAAATCTGATGGTAATGATCAATTTTCCAGTATTTATAATACTTATAAAGAGTTTGATGATGGACTTTACAATCAATTAATTAGTTTAAGAGATAAAATTAGCAATTTTAAAGATTTAAAAACTCATTCTATAGAAATTAATGATTTAGAAAAAAAATTTACATTATTCAATGGTCATTTAATAAACGAGGTAATTGGAGATATTAATGAAGATATTGATTTAATAGGTTTCCACGGTCAAACAGTGTTTCATGACCCAAAAATTCAAATTTCAAAGCAATTAGGAGATGGACGACTTTTATCAAGTTTATTTAAAAAAATTGTTATCAATAATTTTAGACAAAATGATTTAAATCATGGAGGACAGGGTGCTCCACTTACACCAATATTTCATAGTTTGATCTCAAAAATTATACAAAAAAATTTTAAACTTAAATTGCCAATTAACATAATTAATATCGGAGGTATTACAAATATTACTCAAATCAAGGAGGATCTCAATAATTCTATAAACTTTTTTGCTTATGATGTAGGACCAGGAAACTGTTTAATAGATGACTGGGTAAGAAATAATAAAGATCAAAAATTTGATAACAATGGAAATTATGCAAATATTGGAAAAGTTGATGATCTAATTTTAAATCAAGCAATAGATAACTTTGAGTTTAAATCTTACGAAACATCATTGGATGTAAAAGATTTTGATACATCATTTGTAAAAGGTCTGTCATTTGAGGACGGGTGTGCGACTTTAACAAAATTTACTGCATATTTAATTGCTGACGGTTTGAGAAAAATTAATAAACAAAATAACATTAATCCACATCATTATATTATTTGTGGAGGTGGAAGAAAAAATAAATCTTTGATGCAATCTATTGAAAATTATTTGGTAAACAAGAATATAATTATAAAAGATATAGATGATTATAATTTTGATGGTAATTTTATCGAGTCTCAAGCTTTTGCATATCTAGCTATAAGATCATATTTAAAATTACCGATCTCATTTCCAAGCACTACAAGAAGTAAAAAAGCTATTTCAGGTGGTGATATTTTACAAAACTTTTAATAAAGTGCAGTTTCTTTTTTAATATACTTATTCAAACATTTATTTAATTCAGACTCACTTTTTGTAAAAAAATGATTTGCTTCAGATATAGTTTGAAATTCTACTTTTATTCCTTTTTGAGCGCTAAGTTTATTATCTAAATCTTTAATAAATTCAAAAGGTACTAATTCATCTTTTTTTCCATAAACCATTAATCCAGATGATGGACAAGGCGATAAAAAAGAAAAATCATAAACATTTGGCTGTGGTGAAATCGCAATAAATCTATTTATCTCAGGTCTTCTCATTAACAACTGCATTGCAATTAAAGAACCAAAAGAAAATCCTGATACCCAACATTGTGAATTGTCAAAATTTTCTCTTTCTAACCAATCTAGCGCGGCTGCAGCATCTGCTAACTCTCCCTGTCCATTGTCAAATTCTCCGTCACTTTTACCAACACCCCTAAAGTTTACTCGACATACAGAAAAATCATTTTCCATAAAAGCATGAAAAGTTTCTACAACAACTTTATTATTCATTGTTCCTCCATATTGAGGATGAGGTTGTAATACTAAAGCAATAGGTGAAGTACTTTTTTTACTTTTAAAATATTTTGCTTCGAGTCTCCCAGCAGGGCCAGGTATGAAAATTTCTAAAATTTTATTATCCATAATTGATATTGATAATTATTCTCAAAAAAAAATTACGTTTAACACATGTACGTGACAAAATGTTAGTGTTTTTTTTTGTTAGATACTTGACTATTTTAGTCGGGTTTATATATACCCCTGTAAAATAAAGGTTTTATGAAATTAACATCTAAAGGCAGATATGCGGTAATGGCTTTAGTGGATCTGGCAAGATTTAACAATATTAACCCAGTATCCTTAAGAGACATCTCGCTTAGACAAGGTATTTCGCTTGATTACTTAGAGCAAATTTTTTCTAAACTGAGAAAAAAAGAGATTGTTCAAAGTGTTAGAGGAAATCAAGGTGGCTACGTTTTAAATAAAAAAGCTAAAGAGATCAAACTTACAAACATTTTTGATGCTGTTGATGAAAAAGTAAAAACTGTTCAATGTAAAAAAGAGTCTAAAAAGGGTTGTAACGGTAAATCTACAAAGTGTTTAACTCATAACTTATGGGATGAACTTGAAAATCATATTAATGATTTTTTTGAAAAAAAGAGTTTAGAAGATCTAATTCAAGATAACATCGAGAGAAGAATTTAAAAATGGATACTAGAGAAAAAGATATAGAAAAATTAAAAGATTATAAATACGGTTTTACAACTGATATTGAAAATATTAAAGCTCCAAAAGGCTTAAATGAGGATGTGATCAAGTTTATTTCTAATATTAAAAAAGAACCACAATGGATGTTAGATTTTAGATTAAAGGCTTATAAGCGATTAAAACTTTTAAAAGAGCCCAACTGGCAAAAACCAAAATACCCAAAAATTGATTATCAAGATTTATATTATTATTCAGCACCAAAAAGCATGAAAGATAAGCCAAAAAGTTTAGATGAACTTGATCCTAAACTTTTAGAGACATATAAAAAACTTGGAATTCCATTACAAGAGCAAGCAAGATTAAATGGAATTGCTGTAGATGCCGTATTCGACTCTGTTTCAGTTGCTACTACCTTTAAAGGTGAATTGACTAAACATGGAATAATTTTTTGTTCAATGTCAGAGGCAATTCAAAAACACCCTGATCTTGTAAAAAAATATTTAGGTACAGTTATACCAGTAACTGATCATTTTTTTGCCACACTAAACTCTGCTGTTTTTACAGATGGATCATTCGTCTATATTCCCGAGGGTGTTAAGTGTCCTATGGAACTATCAACTTATTTTAGAATTAATGCATCAGAGACGGGACAGTTTGAAAGAACGTTAATTATTGCTGATAAAGGAAGTTACGTGAGTTACCTTGAGGGATGCACTGCTCCCATGAGAGATGAAAATCAATTACACGCAGCAAATGTTGAATTGATTGCTTTAGACGATGCTGAAATAAAATATTCAACAGTACAAAATTGGTATCCTGGTGATGAAAATGGTAAAGGAGGAATTTATAACTTTGTAACTAAAAGAGGATTGTGTAAAGGGAATAATTCTAAGATTTCTTGGACACAAGTTGAAACAGGCTCAGCTATAACTTGGAAATACCCAAGCTGTATTTTAAAAGGTGATAATTCAATTGGTGAGTTTTATTCTATAGCAATTACTAACAATCATCAAAAGGCAGATACTGGAACAAAGATGATTCATTTAGGAAAAAATACTAAAAGTAAAATTATTTCAAAAGGAATAAGTGCTGGATTTTCTGATATGACTTACAGAGGTTTAGTAGATATTAATTCAAAAGCTAAAAACTCTAGTAACTATACACAATGTGACTCTTTATTAATGGGAAATAAATGTGGTGCTCATACAGTCCCGTATATAAAAAATAAAAATTTTGACTCAAATATTGCACATGAGGCTACGACATCAAAAATAAGTGAAGAACAATTACATTATTGCCAACAAAGAGGACTTAATCCTGAGGAAGCTGTAGGATTAATTGTTAATGGTTTTTGTAAGGAAGTATTACAACAATTACCAATGGAGTTTGCAGTTGAGGCCCAAAAACTTGTAGGTATTAGCTTAGAGGGGAGTGTTGGTTAATGCTTAAAATAAGTAATTTAAATGCGAATGTTGAGAATAAATCGATTTTAAAGGGTTTTTCATTAAATATTAATCCAGGCGAAGTTCACGCAATTATGGGTCCAAACGGATCAGGAAAAAGCACATTATCTAACATTTTGTCTGGTAAAAAGGGGTATGAGGTATCAGGTGAAATCTTATTTGAAAATAAAAATTTATTTGATCTTGAAACTGAAGAAAGAGCCCACAAGGGAATATTTTTGGCTTTCCAATATCCATTAGAAATTCCAGGTGTTAATACAAATATCTTTTTAAAAACATCTTTAAATGCAATTAGAAAAGCAAGAGGCGAAAAAGAGTTAGATGCAATTGAATTTTTAAAACTTGTTAAAGAGAAAGCCAAAGAATTAAAATTTGATGAAGAAAAACTAAATAGACAATTAAATGTTGGATTTTCAGGTGGAGAAAAAAAGAAAAATGAAATTCTGCAAATGTCTATGTTAGCCCCGAAATTATCTATTTTAGATGAGACAGACTCAGGCCTAGATATAGATGCGCTTAAAATCGTTGCAGATGGAGTTAATACTTTAAGAAATAAAGATAATTCTTTTTTAATAATAACCCATTATCAAAGATTATTAGATTACATTAAACCTGATTTTGTTCATGTTTTAATGAATGGAAAGATAATAAGATCTGGTGGTCCAGAATTAGCAAACGAATTAGAAAAAAAAGGATACGAAAGTTTTAATTAAATGAGTGAGCAATTACAGTCAGACTTTGATAAATTAGTAAAAACTTCAAAATTTTCTAATGAAGAAATTAAGTTTAAAAAAAATTTTTTGAAAAATTTCATTGAGAGCGGTTTTCCAAATAGAAAGCAAGAAGATTGGAAGTTTTTGGATATTAGTCAGATTATTAAAAAGAATATTAGCGATTTAAGTTTTTTCAATGATTACTCACAGTCTAATAAAATCGACCCGTCAATTTTTGTTGATAGTTTGGATCATAATAAGATTATATTTATAAATGGGAAAATTGAAAAAATTGATTTTAACTTTGAAGACCAAAATAAAATTGAAATAATTGACGAAAATAAAAAAGATGTATCATTTGATTATGAAAATTCATTAATTGATTTGAATAGTGCATTTACTGATAAAGTTTTTAAAATTTTAATTAAAAAAAATTATTCTCTAAAGAAACCTTTAATAATTTATCATTCAATAAATGATAAAATAAAATCAACTAATATCAACTTGCGATTAGATTTTGAATTAGGTGAAAATAGTTGTTTAAAGCTTATTGATTATTTTTCTAATAACACAGCGAAAAACTTTATCAATATTTTTTACAACTTTAATTTAGAAAAAGATTCAATCCTGAAAAATTATAAAATTGATAAATTTAAAAATAATAGTTTAAGATATTCTTTTAACAATATTAATCAGGACAATAACAGTGTCTCAGAAACATTTATATTATCTGCTGGTTCAGACTATTTTAAAAATGAGATTAATTGTAATTTGAATGGTGAGTATTCATCAGCATTTATTAATGGTATTTTTTCCTTAAAGGAAAATCAACAACACGAAATTAGAACTACAATTAATCATTTAGTGGAAAACACAAAAAGTTATCAGCTTATTAAAAGTGTTCTTGGAAAAAATACAAAATCTGCATATCAAGGAAGAATATTTGTAAACTCAAAAGCTCAAAAAACTGATGGATATCAATTGAGTAAAGCAATACTGCTTGATGAGTCATCAGAGTTTAATGCAAAACCAGAATTAGAAATTTATGCTGATGATGTAAAATGTTCTCACGGATCAGCATCTGGAAGCTTAGATGAAAATTCAATTTTTTACTTAATGTCTCGTGGTTTGAATTATCAACAGTCAAAAGAACTTCTGATAAATGGGTTTTTAATAGATGTTGTTGAAAAGATTACAGACGTAGAAATAAAAAACTTAATTACAAATATTATTGGATTAAAACAATGAACATAAATAACATTAGAAAAGAGTTTCCAATTTTTGATGAAAAAATTCAGAACAACGATTTAGTTTACCTAGATAGCGCTAATTCATCTCAAAAACCTAAGGTAGTTTTAGATAGAATAAATGATTTTTACTCTAAACAGTTTTCAAATGTAGGCAGAAGCATACATTATTTAGCTGTTGCAGCTACTAATTTATATGAAAATACAAGAACTTCTGTTCAAAAATATATAAATGCGAAAGATAAAAATGAAATTGTATTTACTAAAGGTGCTACAGAGGCTTTAAATTTGGTCGCTAACACTTTAGGTCAAGCGATCTTGGAGCCAAATGACGAAATTTTAATCACAGAGCTAGAACATCACTCAAATTATGTCCCATGGCATTTTTTAAGAAAATCCAAAAATATAAAAATAAAGTTTGCAGAGATAAATGAAGACGGAGATATTCCAATTGAAAATATAGAAAAAGAAATTACAGATAAAACTAAAGTAATAGCAATAACTCATTTATCCAATGTCACTGGTGCAGTTTTACCAATTAAAGAGATAACCCAATTAGCACATTCTAAAGGCATAGTTGTTGTAGTAGATGGATGTCAGGGAGGACCACATTTAAAATTAGATATGCAAGACCTGGATTGTGATTTTTATGCAATATCATGTCACAAAATGTATGGCCCGACAGGACTTGGAGTTTTGTATGGAAAAAAGAAATGGTTAGAGCAACTTCCACCGTACCAAGGAGGTGGTGGAATGATAAATGAAGTTAAAAAAGATAGAATATCTTATGGCGAACTTCCAAATAAGTATGAAGCTGGAACAATGGCTACAGCTCAAGTCATCGCGTTTGATCAATCAATAAAATTTTTAGAAAGTATTGGAATTGATAATATTATTAAACATGAAAAAGAATTAATAGAATACGGTCAAGAAATTTTAAAAAAAAATAATTCTGTGAAACTAATTGGAAATCCAAAAGAGCGAGGTGGAGTTCTATCTTTTACGGTAGAAGGAGTTCATCCACATGACATTGCAACTATTCTGGATGAAACTGGAGTTGCTATAAGAGCGGGTCATCATTGTTGTCAAATACTTCATGACAAATTAGGTATACCCGCAAGTGCACGAGCATCATTAGGAGTTTACAATACCAAAGACGATTTAGATAAACTAAATGAAGGTATTAATAATTGTAAAAAAATTTTTGATTTAAAATGAACTTAAAAGAATTATATCAAGAAATAATTTTAGAGCATGGTAAGAATCCTCGAAATTTAGGGAAAACAGAAAACTTTAATAAAGATGCAAAAGGCAATAATCCATTGTGTGGAGATAATGTACATGTGTATCTTAAATTAAATGACCAAAGAAAAGTAGAGGATATTTCTTTCGAAGGAAGTGGATGTGCAATATCAATGGCATCAGCTTCAATAATGACTGATTTGATTAAAGGCAAAAGTGATAATGAAGCTAAAGAAATAATTGAGGATTTTTTAGGAATGATTAAAGAAAATCCTGAACTTAAAAATAATATTTTAAAAGAGGACGATAAAACGAAATTGATGTGTTTATCAGGTGTTAAACAATATCCAATGAGAGTTAAATGTGCTACCTTATCATGGCACACTTTAGTATCTGCAATGGAAAATGATGGGAAAGAAATAACCACAGAAAATTAATTATGGATGTAAAAAACAAAATAATTGAGGAAATTAGAAAAATTTATGATCCTGAATTACCTGTGAACATATATGAACTTGGTTTAATTTATGATATACAGGTAAATGGTCGTAAGGCTGAAATTAAGATGACATTAACTACACCGAATTGTCCCGTTGCAGAAAGTTTACCAAAAGAAGTAAAAGAGGGTGCAATGCAAGTAGAGGGAATAGATGATGTAAATCTTGAATTGGTTTGGGATCCTCCTTGGAATAAAGATATGATGTCAGATGCAGCGAAATTGGAGTTAAACTTATAATGAACCCTATTATTAAATTAAGTGATAATGCAGCTTTAAGAATTAAAGAAATAATGTCTAACGCTGAAAAAAATGCGATAGGTGTAAGAGTTTCTGTAAAATCAGGTGGTTGTGCAGGTATGTCATACGTAATGGAATATTCAAAAGAGGTAAATCCTAATGATGAGTTGATCGAGGATAAAGGAGTAAAAGTTTATATTGATTCGGCGGCAGTTATGTATCTTCTAGGCACTGAGATGGATTATAAAAAAGAGGATTTTTCATCATCATTTGTCTTCAATAATCCCAATGAAACCGAGCGTTGTGGCTGCGGAGAGTCTTTTAAAGTATAATCCCATTTTGAACATATCAGAGTTGCAATAAACGCATAGATTGATAATATCTACTTATGAACGTCTTTGAAATCAGAAATTTGCAAAACAGCGAGGACAGAAAAGAAAAGAGAAAAACTTTTTTAAGATCTCTTATAAAATCTGTTGATACTGGAGCAAATGGAACACTCGATTACATTGTTAAAAAAGGTTCTGGCAAAAACAAAATTGCTAAAACCAGACAATAAAAATTAACAACTGTAATACATCTCAAACTCTATCGGATGAGGTGTGTGTTCAAAATTGTGTATTTCTTCAAACTTTAATGCAATGTAAGCATCAATTTGATCATCAGTAAATACATTACCTTGTTTTAAGAAATCTCTATCTTTATCAAGACTTTCCATTGCTTCTCTTAAAGATCCACAAACAGTTGGAATTTTCTTAACTTCATCTTCCGATAAAGCATAAAGATCTTTATCAAATGATTTACCTGGATCAATTTTATTTTTAATTCCATCTAAACCAGCCATTAACATTGCGGAGAATGTTAAATATGGATTACCAGCAGCATCACCAAATCTAATTTCACATCTAGCTGCTTTTTTACTTAGAGTAATAGGAATTCTACAAGATGCTGATCTGTTTCTAGCCGAATAAGCTAATAAAACCGGAGCCTCAAATCCTGGAATTAGTCTTTTGTAACTATTCGTCGTAGCGTTTGAAAAAGCATTAATTGCTTTTGCATGTTTTAAAATACCACCAATGTAGTGTAAAGCTGTATCAGATAAGCCCGCATATTTATCACCTGAAAATAATGCAGTATCACCTTTCCAAATTGATTGGTGAACGTGCATACCTGAACCATTATCACCTTTAACAGGTTTAGGCATAAAGGTAGCTGTCTTACCAAACGAGTTAGAAACCATGTGAACAGCATATTTATAAAGCTGTAAGTTATCCGCTTGATCCACAAGAGTTCCAAAATACATTCCAAGCTCGTGTTGGCTAGGTGCAACTTCATGGTGGTGTTTTTCAACTTTAATTCCCATTTCTTTCATAGCTTTTAGATATTCACTTCTCATATCTTGTTCACTATCAACAGGCGGAACCGGGAAATAACCACCTTTAATTCCTGGTCTGTGACCCATGTTACCATTTTCGTATTCTCTTCCTGAATTGTAAGGACCTTCCTTACTATCTATTTTAAATCCGGTTTCATTCATGTCATTTTTGAATCTTACATCATCAAAAACAAAAAATTCAGCTTCAGGACCAAAAAATGCTTTATCTCCAATTCCTGAACTTTTTAAGTAAGCCTCAGCTTTTTTAGCTGTCCCTCTAGGATCTCTTTCATAAGGATCCTTTTTTATTGCATCTAAAACATCGCAAAAAAGATTTAATGTATTATGAGATGTGAATGGATCTACGATCGCTCTAGAATTATCTGGCTTAAGGATCATGTCAGACTCATTAATAGCTTTCCAGCCAGCTATAGAGGAACCGTCAAAAAAAATTCCTTCGTTCA
Source organism: uncultured Pelagibacteraceae bacterium (assembly GCA_902596925.1). Taxonomy (GTDB): domain Bacteria; phylum Pseudomonadota; class Alphaproteobacteria; order Pelagibacterales; family Pelagibacteraceae; genus Pelagibacter. Next base: position 91,782 of record CACJVT010000001.1, read on the forward strand.
ACATATCTTCATCCACCATTTTGGCATCCATGGTTACATGTTGAAGTTTACCTCTAGGATCAGTAAATCTTAGATCTACGTATTCAATATCTTTATCTTTAATAGTCTTTAATACATTACTTGAACTCATAATCTCTCCTTTATAATACTGGGCGTTGTAATAACAAAAAAAGACTGATAGATAATGCTCTTTTAATTGATATCACCTATGCATTTTTTACATAAGTTTAATAGGTAATCTGCAGATTGACTAACAATTAAAAGTTGAATAATGAGTTTATTAGACAAAGAGCCAGTTCAAAGAGTTGAAAAAATCCTTAAGGATTATGATGAATCTCAAAATATAATAGTTCTTGAAACCTCTGCCAGGACTGCGCTTGAGGCAGCTTCATCTTTAGGTTGTGAGGTAGGAGCAATAGTGAAAAGTTTACTATTTAAAACTGAGAATAGTTTCACTTTATGCTTAGTTGCAGGCGATAAAAGGGCATCATTAAACTTGATTAAGGAAGCACTTAAAATAAAGGATGCATCTATGGCTTCAGCCGAAGATGTAAAAAATATCACAGGTTATACAATTGGAGGAGTTTCACCTATTGGTCATTTAAAAAAGATTGAAATTTTAATAGATAAATCTTTAAGTAGATTTAACTTACTGTTTGCTGCCGCTGGTCATCCAAACTGTGTATTTAAAATAGATTTTACAAATTTAAAAAAAATTACAAATGGAGTTACTGAGGAGATTACTGAATGAGACAAGCTAAAATTACAGATTACCTTTTGTTAATTTTGCTTGCATTAATTTGGGCTTCTGCCTTTTTTAATATTAAAATTGCAACATACTCATATGGTCCAGTTACAATTGCATTTTTAAGAGTTTTTTTTGGAGCCATTCCAGTTTTATTACTTTGTTATTATAAAAATATAAAAATAGAAGCATTCTCAAAAGACTGGCATTGGTTTGCTATGATTGGATTCATAAACTTAGTAGCACCTTTTTATTTGATAGCTTATGGAGTTCAATCAGTTCAAAGTAACTTAGCAGCAATTTTAATGTCAACAACACCTTTAAGCTCAACTGTTCTAGGTCATTTTTATACGACAAATGAAAAGTTTAATTTTATTAAAACATTTGGAATTTTAATAGGGTTTTCAGGAATACTTTATTTATTTTCAGATAACCTTTTAATTGATGAGAATAATTTTTTATCTGCATTATTAATTCTTTTAGGCTCAACTTGTTATGTAATTGGTGGTGTACTAACTTTAAAAATTAGTAAGAAAAAAAATGAAAATGTAACTGGATCTATATTAATTTGGGCTACAATTATTTTGATACCACTCGTTAGTTTTTTAGAGCAGCCTTGGAATTTAACACCAAGATTAGACTCGACAATTTCTGTTATTTATTTAGGTCTTGTTTCAACAGGTATTGCTTGGTTGTTACGATTTAGAATTTTAGTTAATAATGGTTTAATTTTCCAATCACAAGTTTCATATCTAATTCCAATTTTTGGAACAATTTTAAGTTATATATTTTTAAAAGAATTAATTACCACAAAAGTATTAATTTCTTTAATCGCTGTTTCAGTTGGAATTTATTTTGTAAGAAAAGCTGATTACAAAAAAACTACTTAAGCTTAGAAAAAGCTTCAATATGTAAGGGTGTAGTTTCACAGCAACCACCAATAATTGTAGCTCCTGCATCTTTAAATTTTTTTGCAAATTCTAGCATTTTTTCTGGAGTCAAATCTTTTCTTACCCCAAGGAATTCATTTGGATTTCCAGTTTTATGTTTTTTATATGCATCGTTATAATTAGGTTTTGAATTTGTTTTTATAAAAGCATTCAATTTAAATCCAAATGGAACTCCTAAATTTTTTATTTCTTCAAGATTGAGTTCAAAATTTTCAGGTGAAACACAAGATAATATAATTCCCATTAATTTATTATGTTCTATATCATTTATAATTTTTTTAATCTTTTCACCACTTGGTAAATGATTTCCTTCAGAAATATGTGCACCTAATAAATAAGGTTTGTTAAATTCTTTTATACTTTCAATAGCAATTTTAAATTCCCTAATACTGCTCAAGACATCAAAATAAAAAAAATCAATATAAGGATTTAATAGCTTTGCTTGACTATTAAAATTTTCTCTCATCTCATCATCAGCACTGTTATCTGCTTCATAAGTTAAGTTTTGTGGAGGCAAACCACCGGCTACTAAAACATTAGGATGATTTTCTTTTGCTTTTTGAGCAATTTCTCCAGCTTTTTTATTGAGATATTCATATTTATCAAAAACATTATTATCTCTTAAACGGGATTTTCTTGTTGTAAAAGTTGTAGTGACAATTACTTCTGCACCTGCTTTAATAAAATCTAGATGAGTATCTAATAAAAGCTGGTGGTATTTTTCTTGAAGTAAAGCATTAGCACTCCATAATGTACCATTAGGCTCCATACCCCTAGCAAGTAATTCCTGGCCCATACCACCATCTAAAATTCTAACTTTATTAAAGAAATTTTGATCCATATTTAAGGTCTACTTATAGAAAAAAAAATATTAATCACTTAAAATTTAACCACTAGATATTGTATTCTTTCAATTGCAGGTAGTAAATAAGATTTAAAGAAATAGACATCGACTAATATTACGAGTTTAATTAGTTATGGCTACTAAAAGAAAGAAAAAAGCTAAGCCAAAAACCAATAAAAAAAAATCTAAATTGGTTAAATCTTCTAGAAAAAAAATAAGAACGAAAAAAAAAGCTAGGACCAAAAAGTCTGCGACTAAGAAGCGTTCTAAAAAATCTAGAAAAAATAATAAGCTTAAAACAATAAAAAAAACAAGAGGAGTAAAAAAAATGAGTGCAGAAGCTATGAAAGTGTCATCTGTATTAGATACTTCTCATTTGAAAGTAAAATTCCCGTTCAAAGCAAAATACGGGAACTACATTAACGGTAAGTTTGTAGAACCAAAATCTGGAAAGTATTTTGATAATACATCTCCGATTTCAAATGAAGTAATCTGTTCAGTTGCACGATCAAATGAAAAAGACGTAGATGCAGCATTAGATGCAGCTCACGCAGCTTTCCCAACTTGGGGTAAAACTTCAATTACGGAAAGATCAAACATTCTTCTTAAAATTGCAGATGTCATTGAGAAAAATCTTAATGTATTAGCAACAGCTGAATGTTTAGATAATGGTAAGCCAATTAGAGAATGTATGGCTGCTGATTTACCACTAGTAATAGATCATTGGAGATATTTTGCTGGAGTAATCAGAGCAGAGGAAGGTTCAGTTGCTGAAATTAGTAACAGTGAATATTCTTATCACATTCCAGAACCACTAGGTGTAGTTGGACAAATTATACCATGGAACTTTCCATTACTAATGGCAACTTGGAAACTTGCTCCAGCTTTAGCAGCAGGAAACTGTGTAGTGCTAAAACCAGCTGAGCAAACACCAGCATCAATCATGTTACTTATGGAACTAATTGGAGATTTATTACCTCCAGGAGTAGTTAACGTAGTAAGTGGCTTTGGTTTAGAGGCTGGAAAACCACTAGCATCATCAAAAAGAATCAAAAAGATTGCTTTCACTGGTGAAACAACAACTGGTAGATTGATTATGCAATATGCATCTCAAAACTTGATACCAATCACGTTAGAGCTAGGTGGAAAATCTCCTAATATTTTCTTTGAGGATGTCATGGCAAAAGATGATGACTTCTTAGATAAATGTTTAGAAGGTTTTGCAATGTTCACATTAAATCAAGGTGAAGTTTGTACTTGTCCAAGCAGGGTACTAGTTCAAGAGTCTATCTATGATAAGTTCATGGAGAAAGCTATTGCTAGAACAAAAGCTGTTAAACAAGACAATCCTTTGAAAATGGAAACAATGATTGGAGCACAAGCATCATTAGAACAAATGGAAAAAATCAAATCTTATCTAGATTTAGGTAAGAAAGAAGGTGCCAAAGTTCTATGTGGTGGAAATGTTGCAAAAATCAATAGTGGTTTAGAAAAAGGAAACTACATTGAACCAACTATTTTTGAGGGTAATAACTCAATGCGTATCTTCCAAGAAGAAATTTTTGGACCAGTTGTATCAGTAACTAAGTTTAAAGATGAGGCAGAAGCATTACAAATTGCTAATGACACTCTTTATGGTTTAGGTGCTGGTGTTTGGACTAGAAATGGAAATATCGCTTACAGAATGGGTAGAGAAATACAAGCTGGTAGAGTTTGGACTAATTGTTACCACGCTTATCCTGCACATGCTGCATTCGGCGGATACAAACAATCTGGTATCGGAAGAGAAACACATAAAATGATGCTTAACCACTACAGACAAGTGAAGAATCTTCACGTGTCTTACAGTGAAAAGAAATTAGGCTTCTTTTAAAAACAATCTAATATATAATGGCCCGTGAGGAATCACGGGCCATATTTTTATGAAAGTAAAAGCAACAAGTTCAGCACTAAAATTGATTGAAGAGCTTAAAGCTCAACATGGTGAAGAGCTATTATTCCACCAGTCAGGTGGATGTTGTGATGGAAGTGCACCAATGTGTTATCCTAGAAATGAGTATATGGTTGGTTCTAGCGATGTGAAACTTGGAGAAATTGGGGGAGTGCCTTTTTACATGAACGATGACCAATATGAAAAATGGAAACATACTGATTTAACAATAGATGCTGTTAATGGCATTGGTGGAATGTTTTCATTAGATAATGGTACTGGAAAAAGATTTTTAACAAAATCTGAGATTTGTCTGGTTGTAGATAACGATCCAAAGAAAAATTAATTATTCATTAATTTTTTATGTCTGTTTACTTAAGTTCTCAAAAAATCATTAAAGATTGGATAGATTATAATGATCATATGAACGTATCATATTATCTTTTGATCTTTGATAAATATGGAGCAGATACTTTAAACAATATATTCAAAATGGGTGAGCATTCAGCAAAAACATCTGGTAAAAGCACGATGATTGTAGAGTCAAATATTACCTATAATCAAGAGCTCAAAGTTGATGATGAGGTTGATGTTAATCTAATTTATTTTGATCACGATAAAAAAAGACTGCAATATAAAATGGAAATGGTTCATAAAGAAAAAAAGTATCTCGCGTCAACTATAGAAGTTCTAGCTTTATATGTTGATCTAAATAGTAGAAAAGTTTCTGAATTTGAAGATGAAAAAGTAAAAATTATGGATGATTTTATCCAAAAACATTCTTCAAAATTTAATAACGAAAATCTTAAATTTTCCTCAAAATTAAAAAAAAATTAATATAACTTCCAGTCTGCGGCCGGAAGTTATACCAAAAGATTATTGACCCGGGGCTTTGTAACCAATTTTACTAGCTTTTGTTGTAGCTTTTGTAAAATCAATTGCCTCAAGCATTGTTAAGTTTTTTACAGCTCCTGATGCTTCAACAACCAATTTAATTGCTGCAAAATCATCAAAACTTGGAACTTCAGTAACAACTACAAAATCATAAGAACCTCTAACAATATCCATGCTATGCATTGTTCCACCCATAGCTTTTGTTAATTGTTCTACAACAGCTTTTCTATCACTTGTTGGATCTTTTAAAAAACCCTGAAAAGCTTTTTCAGTGTAATTACCCATTATATATGCTTTCATCTTGAACTCCTTTTTTTTAATAAGAGTATCATCTAATCAAAGATAATTAATGTGTAAAAATTACATAGTAGACACAACTTATAGTAATGCTAAATTGAATTTATGTACGAAAAATTTGGACAATTTATCGACGGTCAATGGCAAAAATCATCAGATGGAGAAACTTACGAAGTAATTAATCCAGCAAATGAAGAAGTTTTGGGAAAAGCCTCTAAAGCTACACCCGAGGATGTTGATAGAGCATTAAAGTCTGCTGCAAAAGGATTAGAAGTTTGGAAAAAAACTGCTCCTTGGCAAAGATCTTATATCATCAGAAAAATAGCAGACAAAATGAGAGAGAAACAAGATGTGCTTGCTAAATGGATGACATTAGAAGTTGGAAAACCTTTTGCAGAAGCCAAAGGTGAAGTAGGAGGTGCTGCAGATATTTTTGAATGGAACGCAGAAGAAACAAAAAGAATTTATGGACAAACTGTCGAAAGTAGATTTGAGGATACAAGAGTTCATGTTTACTATCAACCAGTTGGTGTTGTTGCAGCATTAACACCTTGGAATTTTCCTGCAGTATTATCTGCTAGAAAAATTTCAACTGCATTAGCAGCTGGCTGTTCTGTTATAGTTAAACCTGATGTGATAACTCCAGGAATTGTAATGGAGATGGTTGATATATGTAAAGAATGTGGTGTCCCACCAGGCGTGGTGAATCTTTTATCAGGTGATCCACCAAGTATCGCTCAACAATTGATAGCTTCAGATATAGTTAAAAAAATTTCTATAACTGGATCATCGAGAGTTGGAAAGCTGATATTAAAACAAGCTGCAGATAAAGTTCAAAGAGTAACAATGGAGTTGTCAGGTCATTCACCTTTTATTGTATTTGATGATGCTGATATTAAAAAAGCAGCTGATATGGCAATTGCTGCTAAATTTAGAAACAATGGTCAAGTTTGTATATCGCCTAACAGATTTTATATTCACGAAAGAAAAAAGGACGAATTTGTAAATTTATTTATCGAGAAAACAAAAAAATTGAAAATAGGTGACGGTATGGATCCTTCAACTCAATTAGGTCCATTAACCACAAAAAAGAGGCTAAACGAAATAGAGGAATTAGTTGAAAAAACTAAAGAAGAAGGTGCAAAAGTTTTACTAGGTGGAAAAAGACCTTCTGGGTTTAATAAAGGTTTTTATTATGAACCTACAATATTTGATGACGTAAAAGATGATTTTACGATAATGAAACAAGAGCCTTTTGGGCCATTGGTTCCAATGTTATCATTTAAATCCTTCGATGATGTAATTAAAAGAGCTAATAATCATGAGCTTGGTTTATGTAGTTATGTATGTACCAATTCAATGGAGACAGCACATCTTGCATCAGAACAATTAGAGACAGGTTCAGTCGCTGTTAACACACCTATGGTAGCTATTGCTGAAGCACCTTTTGGAGGAATTAAACAAAGTGGTTATGGACGTGAAGGTGGGTCAATGGCAATAAAAGATTATCTAAACATTAAATATACTCATCTTGGTATTAAAGGTTAATTGATGAAACTTTTAAGGGTTGGTGAGCATGGTAATGAAATACCTGCAATTATTGACAATCAGAATAATTTTCGAAATTTATCAAATATTTTAAAAGATTTTACACCAGAGAATTTGAATTTTGAAAATTTAGATAAAATAAAGAAGCTAGATTTAAATTCTCTTCCATTGATTGAAAGCACCAAAAGAATTGGACCATGTGTAATAAAACCAGCAAATTTTATAGCAATAGGTTTAAATTATAAGGCTCATGCTGAGGAGACAAATTCTGATGCTCCAAAAGAGCCAATTGTTTTTAATAAATCTCCAAATTGTATTGTCGGACCAAATGATAATATTGTTATACCAAAAAATTCAAAGTCTTTAGATCACGAAGTTGAAATTGCAATGATTATTGGAAGTAAAGCTAAATACGTTAAAGAGGATGAAGCTCAGAAACATGTACTAGGTTATTGTATTTGTAATGATATAAGTGAGAGGGAATGGCAAAAAGATAGAGGTGGTCAATGGGTAAAAGGTAAATCTGGAGACACTTTTGGTCCATTGGGTCCATATTTGGTAACAAAGGATGAAATTGATAATCTATTTAATTTAAATTTATCTTTAGATCTTAATGGAAAAAGAAGACAAACAGGAAATACCAGTTTAATGATATTTAATTTTAATTTTTTAATTTCACATATCAGTCAATTTATAACTTTAATGCCAGGTGATATTATCACAACAGGCACACCTGCAGGAGTGGGGATGGGAATGAATCCACCAGATTATTTAAAAGATGGTGATGAAATGATTTTAAAAGTAGACAATCTTGGTGAACAAAAATTGAAAGTTGTTAAAGAAAAGTAATGATTGAATTAATTATTGCATTTGGAGCTGGATTGATAAGTTTTTTATCACCATGCGTTTTACCACTCATACCTGGTTATATTTCTTATATTTCCGGAAGTTCTATAGATGAACTTGTTGATAAAAAGAACATCAATTTATTTCCAATTATTCTATTTACAGTTGGCTTTTCTTTAGTGTTTATAACTTTTGGAGCAGCTTCAACTTTTCTTGGACAAATTTTTCTGGAGAATTCTTATGAATTAAGAATTGCCGCAGGACTAGTTATAATAATCTTGTCGCTTCATATAATTGGAATAATAAATTTAAAATTTTTAAATTATGAAAAGAGAATTCAAACAAATATTAACAAAAGTGTCTTTAGCCCAATATTAATAGGAATGGCATTTGCATTTGGTTGGACACCATGTATTGGACCTATTTTAGGATCTATTTTAGTTTTAGCTGCAACTGAGGAAAGTTTAAGCCAAGGAATATTATTGTTATCTTTTTATTCTATTGGATTAGCTATTCCGTTTATCTTATCAGGTTATTTAATACAAAAGTTCCTGATCTTTTCAAAAAATTTTAGAAAGAATATTAATTTAGTATCAAAAATAGGTGGAATAATTCTACTAATTACTGGTATTTTGATATTAACTAATCAATTGCAAGCCTTGGGATATTATTTGTTAAATATTTTTCCATTCTTACAAAATTTTGGGTAAATTAAATTATGAAAATTTATCAAATAGATTCTAGTGCTAGAAAAGATGGTTCAACTTCAAGAGCTTTAGCAAAAAAACTTTTAGATAAAATAAAAAAACCTGATGATGAAGTTATTTATAGAGATCTAAATGATGAAATGGTTTTTGTGTCTAATTTAACAGAGTCAGGGATGAAAATAGATCCAAAAGATCAAACAGAGACACATAAAAAAATGTTCAAACTTTCAGATACACTTGTAAAAGAATTAAAAGAGAGTGATATTATAATCATTTCTGCTCCAATTTATAATTATGGACCTCCAGCAACTTTAAAAGCCTGGTCGGATCTTGCAGCAAGAGTAGGAGAAACTTTTAGATTTAAACCCAATGGAAGAAGGGAAGGGTTATTAAAAAATAAGAAAGCTTATTTAGTAATTACTTCGGGTGGGACAAAGCTAAATAGCAATGAGGATTTTCTAACTCCTTGGTTGAAGTTTATTTTAAATTTTTTTGGCATAGAAAAGGTAGAGGTAGTAAGTGCTGATCAAATGTCCTTAGATTATGAAAAATCAATAAAAGAGGCTGAGAAACAGATAGAAAATTTATCTAATAATTAAATTTTCTTTTTAAATGTTTAAGCCTTCCCTCAGTACTATCATAATCAATATAACATCCCTGAAGAAAACGATTTCCCTCATTAGCATCATAAGTGGTTCTGCCATGCAATAACCTATAGTTATCCATCATTAACAGATCCCCTGGAAGGAGTTTAAATTCTATTCTAAAATTTTCTGAATTATAGAGTTCAGATATTTTTTTTCTTGCAGAATAAAATAGATCTAATTTTTTTTTGTCAATTAATGGGACAAAATCTAATCTTGGACTAAAACGCACTTGTTTGAAATTGTTGTTTTCATCCAACTGAATCATTTCAGCCCAATCCTCTAAAATCACACTTTTATCAATAAATTGAAAACGTATTTTTACTTCAGTTAAAATTTTATAATATTCTGAAAAATCTTTTTTAAGTTTCTCAGAAACAGTATATCCATCAACTAGAGTTGATAAACCTCCCGTAACTTCATTTTCTATACAATGAAGCATTTGAATACATGGCACAGGATTTCTATATGGATTATCAGTATGAGGAGCCAAAGGCAAAGAGGTGTAAGCTAAGTCATTTGGATTTGGTTTTGATTTTACATTAAAGAATTCACCAAAGTTTGTACGTCTCACACTTCCTATAGAATTTGCAAAGTTTATAATAAAATTATTTTTTGTTGGCACATTTTTAAAAATTACAAAGCCATATCGATAAAAATTAATCAAGGCTTTATACATTTCATCTGTTTCAAATAAATTTTCTTTGAATTCAAAAGTATTTTGATCTTTAAATGAAGAGTCCCATTTTATTTTTTCAATTTGCTTAACATCATTAATATTTGAAAATTCTTTAAAAATATCAACTATAGCAATTTTTGTTGAAGCCCCGTCATTGAATTTAATTTCTAAAAAATTACTATTTAAGCTCAAATCTTTAATTTCAATGTTTTCTGGTAATTGAGTTGGGTCAAATAATCTTTGTTGAGTAGATTTATCAACAAAGTTTTCGCCATTAACTCTTTCTCTAAGCCAAAATGGGTGGATCTCTTTTTTATGTCCCTTATTTTCAAAAAATACTTTGTTATCTTTTAACTCTAATTTCATCTATTTTTAAATCTTTATTTAAAATTTTGCTTTAATCAATAGTAATAAAATAGTATTAGAGCTTTGTGCAAATTTTAAAATCATCAGATTATAAACTTTATTCAAAGTTCATTGAAAGTTTAGCTAAGAAATTAACTAAATTTTATTACTCTAAATTAAATAAACCCTTTAAAGTATCAAATAAACTTAGAAGCGGTTATGACCCTGTAACAACTGCTGACAAGGCTTTTGAACGATTTATCAGAAACGAGATAAGAAAAAAGTTTCCAAATCACCAAATTATAGGTGAGGAATTTGGCTATAAAAAAACTAAAAGTGATTATTCATGGGTTATAGATCCTATAGATGGAACTCGATCATTTGTGATAGGAAATCCAACTTGGAGCAATTTAATATCTTTAAATTATAAAGGTAACCCAGTCGTAGGTCTTGCAAATTTTCCAATTCTAAAAAAGTTTTATTTTAATACCTCATTTAATTCTGCGTATGTTTCAGAAAATGGAAAGAAAAAGAAAATACTTGTTAACCAAAAAGCAACTTATTCTAAAATGAAATTATCAGCAGCTTTTCACGGCAGCCTGTCATTAAATAAACAAAAAAAAATTCCTCAAATTTTAAGAAGAATGCAATTTCCCTGCTCGGATGCTTTAAGTTATTCTCATTTTGCTGAGGGTAAACTTGATGTTGTTATTCAATGTGGAAATAAAATTTGGGATATTCATGCCTTAATACCAATTATTGAGGCTGCGAAAGGGATTGTCTCGACTTGGAAAAATGATGACGCGAAGAAAGCTGGAAATATTATTTGCTCAGCTAATAATAGTTTACATAAAAAAATACTTAAAATTTTAAAACCAGTTTCTAACTAGTTTTACCCAAAGTATTTAAAAGAATTACACCAATAATTATTAAACTTATTCCAATAATCCCATAGAGGTTTGGAATTTGCTGATATTTAAAAACACCAAACAGTGTTACTGCAGTAATCGTTAAACCTCCATATGTTGCGTATGTAAAACCAACTGGGATGATATTCATTGCTTTAGATAAACAAAAAATACAAGCAACTATAGATATGATGCAAAAAATAGTTGGCCCAATTATTGTAAATCCATTAGTTGATTTTAAAAAACCATTTGAAGTTATTCCGAGAAGGATCGCCAAAGCTAAAAAAATATAACCAGATAAATTTGCCATAAATTATCCTGTTTTACCCAACAGATTAACAATTAGGACTCCTGATATAATTAATATCAAACCAATGATTGTGAATAGATCAGGTACTTGATTGAATCTATATATTCCAACAATTGAAGTCGCTACTATGCAAAGACCAGCAAAAGATGCATAAGTAATACCAACTGGAATAGTTTTCATCACTATTGAAAGAGTGAACATGCAGCCAATTATTGTAATCGCAGTAATTAGACTTGGTACTAATAATGTGAAACCATTTGCACTTTTTGCAAAACTATTTGCTGCAGTTCCTAATATGACAGCAAGTATAAGAATTAGAAAAGCTATAACGTTACTCACAAATAAAAGATATTCTTATTTGGTAATTTTATCTACAAATTTTTTAATCGGGGGACCTACAAGAAGGGCAGCAATTATTGCAATTGGAAGACTTACTGACCATGCTTTAAAAAAACGGTCGACATACCCATTATCCATTCCAGTATTTATATAAGTAATTATTAGTGTCATTAAAAGACTCATCCCAAATCCCATAACTAATATAAATAAAAGATTAGAATATTTTTTTGGAAACATTTTTAAATACTTTGTTTCTGCAATTCAATTTGAAGCTTTTCCATCATAATCATAGGAGACTTCATAAACGGATGAACTTTATGAGCTTCAATGTAACTATCAATAGCTTTTTGATAGTTTTTTAAAGCTGTTTGAACTAAACCTTGGCCTGTTAGTGCACCGAAATGTCTTTTTTCTAACTTAAGTACCTTGTCAATATCAGCTTGTGATAGCTCGTATTTACCCATTAAATATAATACTGTTGCTCTTTTATTCCAAGCCTCTGCCCAATTAGGATCAAGCTCAATTACTTCAGTAAATTTATCATATGCAGCATCAAGTTTGTTATCCATCATTGCAGATGACCCATCAGCTAATAACTTTGTTAAATTATTTTTAGTTGGGTGAGTAGTCCAAAGATTCCAAATCTTATCCTCTATTTTTTTTGAATTTTCAAAATTTAAAGCACTTTTTAATTGAACAAATAATTTATCAATTTCTTTTTTATTATCATCAGCCAATAAAGATGATGAAAATAAGAAAAAAATAAAAATGAATGAAATTTTTTTCACTTACTTAGACATTGGAGTAGCGCCAGTTTCTAAACTAACAATTTTTCCATCTTTGTATCTATAAACCGCCATTACAGCCTCAACATTTCCGTCATTAAATGTAACAAAAGAATGATGTACACCCACTTCATCATTTTCATATACAACCCTTGTTCTATCTTGATTTATATCTCCACTCATTGCCCATTTTATAACATCAGCTTTTCCTAAAGAATTTCCAGATTTATGCATTGTGAATTTAAAATCATCATGCAAAAGTTCATTCATAGTTGCCTCATCTTTTTTATCTATTGCATCAGTATATCTTTTTAATATCGACATTTTACACTCCTTTAATTATTATTCCGTTACCAATTGAGTTTTCTAAACGGATTTGTTTAATTGGTTTGTATTCATCAGAGTTATACCACTCTAAAGCTTTTTCATAACTTGGGAATTTAATAACAACTGTTCTAGGATATGCCCAGGTTCCTTCTAATACTTTTGTTTCACCACCTCTAACAATATATTCTCCACCAAATTTTTCAGCAATCGGTTTCACTTTTTCTACGTACTCTTTATATTCCTCAGATTTTTTTACTTCTATGTTGAATATTGCAAACCCAGACATTAAGTGTAAATTTTATCAGCTAAACCGTAGCATAAAATTGCACTCATAATCGTAAATACAAACGGTGCAATAACACCTTCATTTGTAGTTTTCTCATTTACACCTGTTTTATCTATTTTAATAGAATAAAAATTACATAAAAAAATACATAGATTATTTATAAAAACTAAATTTAAGAATCCCCATGTATTTTCCAAACCTCCAGGCCTTATAAAACCTACATAGATTGACATTAAAAATACAGCAAGCATAAATGCTCCTGCCATTCTAATCATTATTGCTCCACTTGGATCTATACCAAATCTTTCCATGAAGCTTTTAGTGCCAAAAATAGTTTGAAATGCGTAAACACCAACTCCAATAAAATGAACTAAATAAATTATTAAATAAAATATCCCATTAAATTTTTCTATCATTTTGTCTCCTAATCGTTAAAAACCATTCTCATTTCATCCTGAATTGTACCTTCTTTAAAAACACCCTTCATTTTTTTCTGAAGTTCAATGAATTCAGGATCAGCTGACATGTTTGTATCATTTTCAAACGCTTTATCAGTAAACTGTTCGCCCACAAGTGTTTCTCTTACCGTCCTTGGGTTTCCACCAATTTGAAATGAAAAGTAAACTTCATGATCTGGATAATGTTTTTTTCTAACTTTTGCTAAGCCTTTAGAGATTTCCATAGCCTCACCAAGTTTATCATCATAAACCCCAATAGTTCTTGTGTAGATTGCTTTCATAAATCTTACTCTTAAGCGTTATAGTCCATCACTTGATCAGTACACTCAGTAAATTTATGAGGCTCAAAGAAATCATTCATTTGACCTAATTGATTATTGATATCCGCTTCACTGTTAGCTTTCCACCAGCAAAACATTTGCATTGTATCACCTGGAGTGTTCCAAGTCATTTGACATGCTGCTTTATCACTTGTCATTGATTTAACAATATCCTCCATTTTCATTGAAGCTACTGTTTCACTGAATTTTGCTTTCATCTCTTTCGATTTGAAAGTGTGAGTTACCATATAGTTTTTCATTTTCTCTCCTTAATATAAAGTTTGGACTACTTTTTTTACTCTTTCAGCTCCATTAGGAACTAAAGCTTCAACAAACGTATGACATTTGTCAGTTTTAGCTTTGTCGTATTTGGAACCGTAGTGTTTATCAACTGCTTTGTTTACTCCAGCATCCCAATCTTTTTCTGGAATACCTATTTCAAGAGCGTAGGTTTTTAAAACTTTCACAGTTGAAATTGATTTTTCTTTCATTCCGTATTCAAATTTTTCACCTGATGGAAGAAAGTAGTTAGCCATATAAATACCAATGCAATCCCATGCTTTTGATTTGTCTTTGTCACTCATTCCTGCATTTGCAGATGTAAAAATAAAAAAAGATAGAATTATAATTATTTTTTTCATGATCCCTCGAGGTTAAATAATATTAATATAAAAATGTAACTGTTTTGTTACATGCCTGGTATGCGTTATTATAACCAGCTAGGAATAGGGAGGTTTTTTTCCTTTAAAAAAGATTTATTAAACATCTTTGAGTTGTATTTATCTGATCTATCACAGAGAATTGTTACAATTGTTTTGCCTGGACCTAGCTCTTTTCCTAATCTAATTGCACCTGCAATATTTACTCCGCAACTAGTTCCTAAACTTAATCCCTCATGCTGTATTAAATCATAAAGCACGGGTAAAGACTCTTGATCACTGATTGAAAAAGCACCATCAATTTTAGCTTCAGCAAAGTTTTTAGTTATTCTGCTTGAACCAATACCTTCAGTTATTGATCCACCCTCAGCTTTAAGTTCACCATTCATAATGTGATTATAAAGTGCAGAGCCTGTTGGATCTGATAAATAAATCTTTATATTTTTATTTTTTTCTTTGAGAAATTTACTTACACCACCGATGGTGCCACCTGTTCCTGATGCGCAGACAAAGCCATCTACTTTACCTTCGGTTTGTTCCCAAATTTCTGGTCCAGTCGTTTCGTAATGACCTTTTGCATTAGCAGTGTTATCAAATTGGTTTGCCCAAACTACACCATTGTTATTTGTACTTTTTAATTCTTGAGCAAGACGACCTGCAACTTTTACATAGTTACCATCATCTTTATATGGCTTGGGTGGCACTAGTCTAAGATCTGCACCAATATTTTTTAATGTATCTTTTTTTTCTTGGGTTTGGTTATCGTTCATTACAATAATTGTTTTATAGCCTAATGAATTTCCTAAAAGACATAAACCAATCCCAGTATTACCCGCAGTGCCTTCAACAACAATTCCACCTTCTGAAATTATCTTCTTTTCTTGTGCATCTTTTATTAGTGCTAGAGCAGCTCTATCTTTAACGGATCCACCTGGATTTAGGTACTCCGCTTTTCCATAAATATTACATCCAGTGATCTCTGAAGCTGCTTTTAATTTTATTAAAGGTGTATTGCCAACCGACTCGATAAAATTATTTTTTATTTGTGACATTAATCTTTATCTTTATCAGTAACAGCATAAGGTTGAAATCCTTTTGTAGCATCACCAACTCTTGTAGCTGGAATTCCTACCATTATTGATTTTTCAGGAACATTTTTAGTAACCACCGCGTTTGCACCTATTAAGGAATTTTTACCAATCGTTATTGGCCCTAAAATTTGAGCACCAGATCCAACAACAACATTATCTTCTAAAGTCGGGTGTCTTTTAGTATTTCTTTGATCATTAGTGTTTATACTTGGAGCAATTCCACCTAATGTAACATTATGATAAATAGTAACATTGTTTCCAATCTCAGATGTCTCACCGATTACAACTCCCATACCGTGATCAATAAATAAATTTTTTCCAATCTTTGCCTTTGGATGAATTTCTATTCCTGTTAAAAATCTTGAAAATTGAGAAATGATTCTTGCAACTAAATCAAATTTTGCTATTGCAAAAAAATTTGCAATTTTATGAAAAAAAATAGCCTTAACCCCTGGGCAAGTTAATACAAGACTTAACTTAGATTTTGCCGCAGGATCTCTGTCTATTATAGATTGTAAAAAGTCATTCATATAATTTTGTCAGCTTGATAAAAATAATTAATGTCTATATAGTGCCTTTAAACAGTATTTAAAGGAGAAATAATGTACAAAAATACTAATTGTTTTCATCTAGCAATCCCATGTGGAGATCTAGAAACAGCAAAAAAGTTTTATAGTGAAACTTTGGGGTGCCGACTTGATAATTCAGCACAAGAGTGGGCTGATGTTGACTTTTGGGGAAATGAATTAACTCTCCATGCAAGTGAGCATAAATTAGATAACGAGAGACACGATGTAGATATGGGCAACGTTTCTGTTCCACATTTTGGAGTTCATTTATCAAGAAAAGATTTTGATACTTTAAAAAATAGATTGAAAGAAAAAGGTGCAAAGTATTATGATGAACCTTATCTAAGATTTAAAGGAACAAAGTACGAGCAAGAAACATTTTTTGTGAAAGACCCTAACGAAAATATTCTAGAGATTAAAACTTTAACAGCTAATCCAGAATAATTTTAGTTTAGATGGAATACCTGGTATTAGGTTTTATTACCGGGCTTAGTTTAATTCTAGCGATTGGTGCTCAAAATATCTTTGTAATAGAACAAGGGCTCAAAAAGCAGTATGTTTTTTTGGTCTGTTTAATTTGTTCCATTTCAGACTTAATTTTAATATTTTCAGGCATCCTTTTATTCCACTTTTTTCATCAATATTTTAATATATTTGTAGAGCTAACTTTAAACATCTGTTTAATAATTTTTTTAATCTATTTCATATATTCAAAAATTAAATCTTTTAGTGTTAGTTTTAATTTCAATATTGAAAAAAAAGGGACCACTAATGCTAAGATTATATTTAAGACACTTGGTTTCACTTACCTAAATGCTCATGTTTATTCTGATACAGTTTTCTTTTTAGGAAATTTCTCAAAAAATTTTTTATTTGATGAAAAAATCTGTTTTGGTATTGGAGCTTCTGTAGCATCTTTTATATTTTTCTTTTTACTTGGTTATTCATCGGTATATTTTTCAAGATATGCTCAAAGTGGTAAAACGTGGAAATATATTAATGGATTTATTATCAGCTTCATGTCTTTGCTGACAATTTATGTAATAAAAGAAACGGCATATTTTCTCTAGTTAAAAGCATTTTTGAGAGACAATTATAGCGCATGTTAAAATCTCAATTTCAAATTAATCTTATTTAATATGCTTTTAAGAAGAAAATTTTTGAAATTATTTGGACTGTCTATACTTTTTGTATCATTGCCCTATCAATTTTTAAAGTCAGCAACAAAAAAACTTATTAATCCTGATCTTAGTAAAGCCCAAAAAGATATAATGTTTAAAGAGGGTACTGAGAGACCATTTACCAGTGAATTACTAAATGAAAAAAGAGATGGATTTTATCATTGCGCAAACTGTGGAGCAAAGTTATTTTCATCAAAAGCAAAATTCGATAGTGGCACGGGTTGGCCTTCTTTTTCTGAAGCTTTGCCGGGAGCTTTTAAAACTAAGATTGATTATTCTTTTGGAATGAAAAGAATTGAATATCATTGTGCAAATTGTGGTGCACATCATGGCCACGTTTTTTTAGATGGACCCACTGCTACTGGAAAAAGATTTTGTAATAATGGATTGTGTTTAATTTTTGTACCAGAGAATTAATTAGAAAAACCATATTTTCTAAGTCTTACATCTCCTGTTCTCGCATGAGCTTCCATTCCCTCATATCTAGAAATTCTAGCTGCAGCAGCACCAACTAATTTAGTAGATTCTTTTGTCATTCTTTGAAAGCTTAAAGTTTTAATAAATTTTCCAACAAATAATCCGCCAGTGTATCTTCCTGCACCTTTAGTTGGTAAGATATGATTTGTACCAGAACATTTATCGCCGTATGCAACAGTTGTTTCTTCACCCACAAACAACGAACCATAATTTGTTAATCTTTCATGAAACCATTCTAAGTTTTCGGTCTGTACTTCTAAATGTTCAGGTGCATATTCGTCACTAATTTTCACTATTTCTTCATCAGTATCACAAAGAATTACTTCACCATAATCTCTCCACGCTGCTTCAGCACTTGTTCTTGGAACTTCTGGAAGTTCTGCAATTAATTCTGGAACTCTTTTCATTACTTTTTCGGCTAATTCTTTACTAGTTGTATAAAGCCAACACGGTGAGTTATATCCATGCTCAGCTTGTCCTACTAAATCTACCGCAACAATTTCTGGATCAGCTTTAGCATCAGCTATAATTCCAATTTCAGTTGGTCCTGCAAACAAATCAATACCAACTTTTCCATACAAAATTCTTTTAGCCTCAGCCACAAATTGATTTCCTGGACCTACAATTATATCTGCTGGGGGATTATTGAACAATCCATTGGTCATTGCTGCAATTGCAGGAACTCCTCCTAAATTTAAAATAACATCTGCACCGCAAAGATCAGCTGTGTATACAATAGTAGGGTGGGCACCAACATCTTCTTTAGGAGGACTACATGCAATAATATTTTTTACTCCAGCAACTTTTGCTGTAGTTACACTCATTACAGCAGATGCAATATGAGCGTATCTTCCACCCGGGATGTAGCAACCTGCTGTATTAACAGGCACTAATTTTTGTCCTGCATACAAACCATCAGAAAGTTCTACCTCAAAATCTTGTCCATAATTTTTAAGTTGTGCTTCAGCAAATTTTCTAACTCTTTCAAATGAAAATTGAATATCATCTTTGGTTTTTTGATCTAACGTTTTTTTAATTTCCTCAATTTTATCTTTTGATACTATGATGTCCCCATCATACTTATCAAATTTTTTAGTTAAATCGATACAGCCTTGTTCTTTTGTTGTTTCGATATTTTTTAATAAATCTTGAACTATTCCAGTTGTCTTATTATCGTCTGTGGACGAAGTTTTTGGAGACTTTTTTAAATAAGTAATAGCCATTAATATGTTTTTATAATTGATGAATTATTTAAGACAAATTTAATTTTATTGCAATCAAACATTTAATCTAGTGCAACAACAGCTGCAGCTATTGATGCCAGTCTTGCAGGTGCTTCATCGGAGCGGCTAGTAATTACCACAGGTACTTTACCACCTACAACTACTCCTGCAGCACATGCACCACTAAAATATATTAACATCTTTACCAATGCATTACCTGTCTCAACACTGGGCACTAATAAAACATCAGCAATTCCTGCAACATCATTTTGAATACCTTTAATAGTTGCAGATTTTTTTGATATGCTATTATCAAAAGCTAAAGGCCCAAATACATCAGCATTTAAATTTTCTTTTTTTGCAAGATTTGTAATTTCTTCAGCCTCTTTAGAACTTGGCACACTATCTAAAACTTCTTCTGTGGCAGACAATACTGCAATTTTTGGTCTTTCAATTCCAATTCTATGAGAAAAATTAATTACATTTTTTAAAATATGCATTTTAGTTTTTACATTTGGTAACACATTTAAAGCACCATCGGTAATTATTAGAGGCTTATCATCTTTTTCTAATGTCATATGCCAGATGTGACTTAACCTTGTTTTACCCAACAAGTTGTACTCTCTTTTTAAAACTTCTTTCATTAAAATATCTGTATGTATATGTCCTTTTACTATAATTCTTATTTTTCCTTCACTCGCAAGTTTTGCAGCTATACCAGCAGTATTATTTTCAACTGGTTCATTAATAATTTCATATTTAGAAATATCCCACTTTAAGTCTTCTGCACACTTTAGAATTTCTTTTTCATCTCCTATAAAAATCGGATCAATTAAATTTTCTTTGACTGCATCTTGAACAGATAACATTGGCAATGGTTTCCCAGCATTAACAATTCCAGCTTTTACTCCTTTATTTTTTAGGGCAGCATTTAATAGATTATTTGGAACAATAATTTCCTTATTTGAAATCATAATTAGTTTATTAGGGTCTCTAATTCTTTTTTAATAATTTTAGAGATTTTAATCTCTTTTTTTAAATTCATTTTATATCTTTTATATTTATTTTGTCCTGGATACATTATTTCTTTTATTCCTTTAACTTTAGGTAGTCGTTTTACTCTTTTGATATTATCTTTAATTCTTTGATTATAATCTTTTACAAATAAATTTGTTTTAAATGTGATAAACAAATGCCCTATATTTTGTGGTCCAGTAAAATCCTCAAAAGGATCTTTAACTCTACCAGCATGATTACCACCAGTTATAACACCACTCAATATATCAACCATCCATGCCAATCCTGAACCTCTAAATCCTGCAATAGGTAACTGAACACCTTTAAGAGCTTTATTCGCATCGGTTGTTGGTTTACCAAACTTATCTAAGGCAACACCGACTGGGAGTTTCTGATTATTTTTTGATGCAAATCTGATCTTTCCTCTATTGATCATTGAAATTGATGAGTCAAAAATAAAAGGTGCTTTTGAACCACTAGGTGTTCCAAAACAAATAGGATTAGTTCCAAATAAACTTTTTCGAGCTCCGTGAGGAGCAATTGCAGGGGGTGCATTTGTGTAGATCATGGTAATCAAGTTTTCTTTAATAGCTTGTTGAGCGTAATAACTTGACAAACCATAATGGCCACTGTTTTTTACTGCAACCAAACCCATACCAGTTTTTTTTGCATTTTGAATTGCTTTTTTTATAGCTATATCTGCTGCAACAAAACCAATGCTGTTATTAGCATCTATGTGTGAAATTGATTGAGATATTTTCTTTATTTTTATTTTTGGTTTAGGATTTATTACTTTTTTTTTAATCCTATCACAGTACATCTTTAGTCTTGATAAACCATGACCATAGGCTCCAGCTAATTCAGCATTGATAAGTGCTTTTGCTGAAATATCAGCATGATTAGAATTTAATTTATGTTTTACAAAAATACTTTTTACTAAATTAAGAAGCTTTTTATTTTTGGTGTTCAACTAATTCCTCAATAATTTTTTTTGTATTATACTTTTGCTTCCATTTTGGATAATGTTTTTTAAATTTAGAAGTATTAGAAATATACCAGATATGATCACCAACTCTTGGGCTTTTTAAAATTTTTCTTTTAATTTTAATTTTGCCAATTTCTTCAACCAAGTCTAATGCCTCTATAATTGAGCAATTTGAATATCTTCCACCACCCATGTTATATATTTCACCATATCTAGGTTTATTATAAAATTGCCAGAAACAATTTACTAAATCATTACTGTGTAAGTTATCTCTTACTTGCTTACCTTTATAACCAATTAAATTATATTTTTTCATTTTTAAACTTGCTTTTACTAAATAAGATAAAAATCCATGAAGTGTTGCACCACTATGATTTGGACCAGTGATGCACCCACCCCTAAAACATACTGTTTTTAATCCTACGTTTTTACCGTACTCTTGAACTATTAAATCCGCATAGGTTTTTGAAACACCAAAAAAACTATGTGTCGAGTTATCAATAGAAAAGTTTTCTTTAATACCATTATAGTTTTTATCTCTTTTATTTAATTCCCACCTAGTTTTTTTCTCAATAATGTTTAGTTTATTAGGATTATCACCATACACCTTGTTAGTTGACATGAAAATAAAAGGAGCATTTGGAGAGTATTTTTTTGTTAATTCAAGAAGATTGAGAGTACCTGTTGCATTTACATTAAAATCTAAAAAAGGATAATTCTTTCCATAATCATGAGATGGTTGGGCCGCACAATGTATTATTACTGATATTTTTTTTGAGTATTTTTTAAATATTTTCTCTAAGCCTGTAAAATTTCGTATGTCTAAATGGTAATTTCTAAAATTTTTATTTCTTTTTAAAAGTTGAGATTTAAGCCAAATTGTAGAGCCATTTTTTCCAAAAAATAACTTTCTTAAGTTATTATCAATACCAATAATATCAAATCCTTTGTCATGAAAAAAATTGACAGCTTCAGATCCAACTAATCCTGTAGAGCCTGTGATAATTGCTAATGACATTAGAAATATTTGTTTATTATTGATTGATTATTTTTTAACCACAAAAAAGTATCGCTAACAACCTTTAAAATATTTCTTCTTGGTTTCCAGCCATAAGTTTTTGTTACATGATAATTATTAGTTATAAAATATGGAATGTCATAAATAGATGTTTTTGGAACTTTGGTGAATTTAATTTTATTATTGGTAATTCTCTCACAGATATGAGTTAATTGCTTCAAAGAGGCATAACTTTTTTTTGAACCACCTACAGTGAAAATTTTATTGTTAATTTTGTTAAATTTTCTTATTTGTAAATTTATTAATTCACATAAATCATCAATGTGTAATACATCTCTTACTTGATTTCCTAAACCACCATAACCTATATATTTCATTTTTTTCTTTTTCAGATGAGCCCATATCCATAAACTTACAAAACCTTGATCTTGTTTTCCAAACTGCAAAGGTCCAGAAATAACCCCACACCTATTAATTAGGAATTTTAGATTAAAAGCATAAGCAAATTCCTCTATTAGCATTTCAGATGACAATTTAGTTAAACCATATATTGTTTTTGGTCCTTGAAGATTATCATTTTCACCAAAAGTTTTTTTTATTTTAATCTTAGAAGAAATAATTTTTTTTTTAACAATATTATTCATATCTTTAATTGGATAAACTCTACTTGTTGAAAGAAATATTATTTTAGATCTGTCTTTTTTAGCTTTTTTTAAAATGTTTAATGTTCCTAAAAAATTTGTATTTATTACACTATCAATATCTTTTTTTGAAACTTCTACAGCAGCCTCTGCACAGCAGTCTATAATTAAATCATACTTGGGTAATTTTCGTATTCTTTTAAAATTATGAATATCAAATTTATAATTTCTTATTTTTTTATTTCTTAACAGATTTAAATTATATCTTGACCCTTTTCTTGATAAATTATCTAGGCAATTAACATTAAAATTTTTAGATTTTAAAAACAATGCTAGATTAGTGCCTACAAAACCACAACCGCCAGTAATTAAAACTTTCATTTTTTAAATTTCTTATAGTAGCTATGTTCTAATAAAATAAATTTTATTAAAATTGCAAAATTAATAAATATAAAATTAAATTCTAATTTTATAAGGTTTTTTACAGATCTTTTAAAAAAAAATTTTATTTGTTTAATAGATAATTTAAATGTTTTGTAAATTGAAGGTTTTTTCATCTTATATCCAAATGAATGGTACCGCCAAACTCTACTTGATAAAGAGTCTAAATTATCATCTTGTAAATGTTTTGATAATGCATCAGAGCAATATTTGATATTGATGTGATTATGAAGCTTAATTTTATTTGTATAATCAATATCTTCACCGTTTGTTAGCAAGTTTTCATCATATCCTCCAACAGTTTCCCACACAGATTTAGTTTGGATTGTATTGCAACCAAATAAAAAAGGTGGATCATCAAAAGAGGTATCTCCCCAGTTTTGGCTATAATATTTTGCTCGCCATGCATTAAATCTGTTTTTAGTTAGTTCCTCTATCATTTTACCCCCACAGATAATATCTTGATGTTGCTCGAAATTTTTTATCATGATTTCAAGCCAGTCTTTTTCTAAAACCACGTCTGCATCAATAGAGGTAACTATTTGATGAGAACTAGTTTTTACTCCCAAGTTTCTATTATATCCTAAACCTTTATTAACCGAATTACTGATTATATTTACATTGTTAAACTCTTTAACAATATTTTTTGTGAAGTCAGTTGAATTATCATCAATAACTATTATTTCATCAAATGGAATGGTTTGGTTTTTAATAGACTCTAGAGAATTTCTGATTGTTTTTTCAGCGTTATAAGCTGGGATATAGATACTTACACTTTTTGTATTCACAAATTTTAATTATCTTGCAAACTTTTCACTAAGCTTTGCCACTTTTTCCCTCCATCTTTTTGTCTATCATATTCAGTATTAATACTTGCTCCAGGATAATTTTTTAGATCTTTAGTATTTAATGTATGAAGAGGAGTTCCTTCTATTTCTGCTGTTCCAGACTCTTGAACTGTATTAAAATTAGTTCTTTTAATAAATTCTTTGGTTTGCAACATTTGTTCTTTTGTTTCACCTGGCAATCCATAAGTAAAAGTTCCATGAACAGACATATTCAGACTTCTTAAATGATCAACAAGTTGATTAGTGTAATCTAAATCAAGATGTTTATTTACTATCTTATCTACTACGTATTGACTTCCAGACTCTATTCCAATCTTTACTCCTTTACACCCATTGTCTCTCATAATTTTCCAATTTTCTTTTTTGCAGGTATCCGCTCTACACATTGCAAACCAAGGTATATTGTATTTGCCAGCAACTTTACTAATTTCTACAGTATGTTTATTTCCTATGTTAAAAGTGTCATCATCGAAATAAATTGCCTCAAATTTATAATCACTAGTTAATTTATCTAAAAAACCTTTTATGTAATCAGCTGAGTATTGTCTGACAGTTCTTTTATTTTCACCATCTGGATCATTTCCAGTCATTGTTGCTGGCCATACGCAGAAAATACATTTAAATGGACAGCCTCTACTTGTTAAAATATGAGCTTGTGGTGATAATTTATTCATTGGTATCGGATTTCCATCAAAATACTTATCGTAAATATTTTCATCATAATAAGGAAATGGAGAGTTATTCATTTCTTCTAAAGTTAAAAGATCATGTTCTATTAAACCACTTTTTCCATTGATGACTTTCATGACATTCTTTTCAAACTCACCTTTCAAAACTGCATGAACAATATTGCTGTCCCATTTTTGAGCAGATGTAGATATTGGGCCTGCAACAATTATTTTTAAATGGGGATACTTTTCTTTTATCTGCTTTATAAGCTTATAATCGTGATCCCAAGATGGCGTAGCACTTTCAATTAAAAAATATTCTAGTTTTTTTTCTATGGAGTCTAAGTATTTATAAAAACTCTCATAAGATTCTGATAAGGCAATACTGTCTCTAAAAAAAACTTCTTTTTCCCCCATTATTCTAGATGCATAGGTTGTTGCGTAGCCTAAGAAATAAGGGTAGGGAATGTAGTCATTAGCTCTTGGATTATCTGGTGTACATCTTCCAAGATAGGTAAATGGCCATCTAGAACCTGATCGTACACCTCTTCGCCACCTTTTTTTTCTTAAAAAACCTCTACTCTCTTTATTTTCCCACCATGGAGGATTACTGAACAAAATTGACATAATAAGCTCTAGTTATAGTTTATTTTGAAATCAATCAACTAAAGATTTATATACTTATCATATATGAGAGTATTTGACACCACTACATTTTTTGAAGAAAAATTGATGATGGACCTAAGGTTTAATATTCTTGATCCTTTTGTTGATAAATTCATAGTTTGTGAGGCCACATTTTCTCATAGTGGAAAAAAAAAAGAGATAAAATTTGATAAAAAAGATTTTCCAAAATTTGAAGATAAAATCGTTCATATAATTATAAATGAGGATCCAGTTGAAAAAACATATAATCAAAATGGTAACTCAAACTTTTTAAGACAAAATAGCATCAAAAGAATAGAGACACAAAGAAATTACATTGGTAAGGCATTAGAGGATGCAGATAAAAATGATTATATAATTTATAGCGACAATGATGAGATACCAGATTTAACTAAAATTGATTTTAAATCTAATAAAGCTAAAATTATCTTATTTAAACAAAAATTATTTTATTATAAATTCAATCTTGCTTATCCAAAAATTGATTGGTTTGGTTCAAAGTCCTGCAAACTAAAAGACTTAAAAAATATTTCATGGTTAAGAAATATAAAAAATAGAAAATATAACCTCTTTAGATTAGATACTTTATTTTCTAAGATGAAATATATAAATTTAAAAATTATCGAAGATGGAGGTTGGCATTTTACAAATTTAAAAACTCCAGAGGAATTATTAAGAAAATACTTAAATGACGAAATGCATTCTGAATTTGAATTAAAAAATGATGATTTAAAGGCTATTGAATATAAAATTAAAAATAAATTTATAAACTATGATCATTTATTAGACACAAAGTCTTCAAACGAAAAAAAACAAAACAATAGATTTGATTTAACAAAAGTAAATTTAGATATTTTGCCAAATTATATCCTTAATAATTTAGAAAAATATAAATCTTGGATAGATTAATTCAGGCTTTACTACTTGATTAAATAATAATTAAAACTATAAGAAATTATGTCAAAAAAAAATACCATTTTAGTGACTGGCGGTGCAGGCTTTGTTGGTTCAAATTTGATAGATTATTTGTTAAAAAAAACTATTTATCATATTATTAGCATAGATAACTATTCATCAGGTTTTAAAAAGAATCATCTTAAAAATAAACGGATTAGATACATTAAAGCGAATACCAAGGATATTGCAAAAACAATTAGTAATCCAAAAAAAATTAAAGTGGTTTTTCATTTTGGAGAATTTGCAAGGATCTACCAAAGCTTTATAAACATGAATGAATGCATAGATTCTAATACAGTTGGAACCAATTCAGTATTTAATTTTTGTTTAAAAAATAAGATTAAACTTATTTACTCCGCAACCTCTGCTTCATTAGGAAATAAAGGAAATGATAAAAACTTATCACCTTATGCTTTTACAAAAGCTAAAAATTTAGAACTATTAGAAAATTTAAAAAAATGGTTTAATTTTAAGTTTGAAGTAATCTATTTTTATAACGTTTATGGTCCAAAACAAATATCTAAAGGAAAAATGTCCACAGTGATTGGTATATTTGAAGAGGCTTATAAAAATAAAAAACCTTTACCGGTTGTAAAACCAGGCTCACAATCAAGACGATTCACTCATATAAATGATACCATTGAAGTGTGTTATTTGGCGTGGAAAAAAAATTTATCACGTCATTATAGTATTGCTAGTAAAGAAAGTTATTCAATTATTGAAGTTGCTAAAATGTTTAAATCCAAAATAAAATTTTTGAATAAGAGACCAGGAGAGAGATATGCATCTGCACTAACAAACATGAACTTATCTAATAAAGTTTATCGTCATTTTGGTAAAATCAAACTTTCAAAATATATTAATGATTTTTTAATTAAAAATAGTTAGCCCTTACCTCTCCAAGGTATAGTTTTATCAATTATTTTTCTTAAAGTAATATCAAACAATAATCCAAGCATTCCCATAATAAAAATAGTTATCCAAATTACCTCGTATTGAAAGTATTTTTTTGCTACATTTTCAACGAAACCAATACCAGTAGTTCCTGCTAAAAATTCTGCCGCAACTAATGTTCCCCAACACATACCCACTGCAACTCTAATACCAGTAAGTATCTCTGGTAATGAGTTAGGAAAAATAACATGTCTTAAAATTTGTCTTTTTGATGCTCCTAATGAGTGAGCTGCATGAATTTTTGATAATTGTGTGCCAGATGCACCAGCTCTTGCTGAGATAATCATTATAGATAAAGACACCATAAATAATAAGAATACTTTTCCAGTATTATCAATTCCTAAAACTGAAATAATAAGTGGAGCCCATGCAAGAGGTGGTACTGGTCTATAAAGCTCAATTAAAGGATCAAAGAAACCTTTTGCGAATCTATTTAATCCCATAAATAGACCAAGTGGTACACCAATTAATATTCCAAAAACTAAACCAAGAAAAACTCTCAAAAAAGAATCCCAAATATGTCCGTATGGAACAGGCACTTTAAATAAATTAAAATCACCAGTTACAATTTTAAGAACTCCACCTTTAAAATTTTGTTTTACTATTCCATCTTTATTATGAACAGGATACTCACCTGGTAAAATATCTGCAATCCAGTCTGGCAAAATAAAGCCAATCATTTTGCTCACATCAACCATTTGTATCCACAATAGAGGAATATCTTTATAACCTACGCTGGGTTTTGACATTAATATAAATTTATTGAGAGTATCCGAAGGTTTAGGTAACCATCTACCCGATCCCTGTTCTGAACAACTTGGACCACTGGCAACGATAGTACCTGCAGGAAACAAGAAAATATCAATTAATCTCAATCCACCTTGTTCTTTTTTTTGAGCATCATCAAATTTGACAATTGCTGCTTGCATCTTATCTAATGCATTTGGTGGGTAGATACTTGCAAATTCTATTCTTCTAGCAATCTTAACAATATTTTTTGCGTATGTTGAAGCTATTTCCTCACTATCACTTAAACTTTTTCTGTAAGATTTAATTTCCTCCTTAATTTCCTTTATCTTATTTTTAAATTGAGGGTTATGATTTCTTAGCTTAAAAAATTCATCACTAATTAAATTTAATTCTTGAGCAGCAGTGTGAAACTTCAAACCTCTATACGTTGCAGGAACTAAAGGCACTTCTAATGTATTTTCAATAGAACCTGAGCCTGCATCTACTTTCGTGATACCCCAACCACCTTCTTCTTCTACCGCTTTAAGTCGCTCATTGAGTTCTTGCTCACTTTCAAATGGATAATCAGGTTTTTGGAAATTTTCAGTTAATAGATTAATTTTTCCAGTGATATCATCTATTTTTTTTTCAGTCTCAATCTCCAACAAATCCTCATTTGTAAGTAATGGAATAAGTTGATTAGTTTTAGTTATATAACTAATTAGTATCGTTTTTTGTTGGCTATTTAGTTCCTCAGAATTTTGAATCTCATTTTGAATTAATTTTAAATTTTTATTCTCTTTTTTGATTTGAGAAGTACTTTTGAACTCTCTTTCTTCAATTGGAAATTGATATTTTAATCCAAGCAAAGAGTCATTAACTTTTGCAACTTGGCATAACTCGTTGGCAGATTTAGGATAAAATCCTTTAGCAATATCCCAAGAATAATAGAGCCAAATTAAAAGTAAAAAACTACTTCCAACAATTACCCAATGAGTACCACCTAATGCTCTCTCTGGATTTCCAAATACAGCGTCTACTTTTTCAGTCTTAATCAATCTTCTTCCGTAAAGAATACAGCCGACTACGGCAAAGAATATTAGAAAAGTTAATATTTGAGTTAACATTTAATTATCTTTCCCCATAATTTCCTCTTCCATGTTCCAGATCATTTCAAGGATTTCTTCTCGTTTTTGCGAAAACTCTTTATTTTTTTTGATTTCTCTTAAATCTTCTTTTAAACCCATTGAAGCGAATGGTAGATTATATTCTTTATGTATTCTTCCTGGTCTTGGAGCCATCACATATAATCTTTCACCAAGAAGCAAAGCCTCCTCAACTGAGTGAGTAATAAGTATTATTGTTTTACCAGTTTCTTTCCAAATTTTTAAAACTAGAGACTGCATTTTTTCTCTTGTAAGAGCATCAAGAGCTCCCAATGGTTCATCCATTAAAATCAAATCTGGGTTGTTGATTAGACATCTTGCAAGAGCAACTCTTTGCTGCATTCCTCCAGATAGTTGATAAGTTGGAGTGTTTCCAAAACCTTTTAATCCAACAATCTCTAACCATTCATCAACTTTTTTTTGAGTTTCAACTGGATCTTCTTTTTTCATTCTTAATCCAAAGTTGACATTTTCAGCAACTGTTAGCCATTCAAATAAAGCACCTTGTTGAAAAACCATTCCTCGCTCAACTCCTGGTCCATCTATTTCTTTATTATTTAGAGTAATACTTCCAGAAGTTGGTCTAATAAATCCTGCAGTAATGTTTAGCAATGTGGTCTTTCCACAACCAGAAGGCCCAAGAACTGTAAGAAGCTCTCCTTTTTTGAGAGTAAAATTTAAATCTTTTAATGCGTGAACAGTTTCTCCTTTAGGAGTTTTAAAAATCATATTCAGATTTTGTGAAACTAAATCACTCATAAAGAGACTTTATATTTGAATTTTTAATAAAAAAATAGGCACCAATTTATTACAATTGGCGCCTATTAAAATTTTAATTACCCTTAGATTATAAAGGTAAGAAACTAGTATCTACGTTTCCTCTTGGTGTTCCCATTCCTTTTAAGAATGCATCAAGATTTCCACTTTCCATAGATTGTTTAGTTTCTTCAGGTGTTAGAAATTTAAAGCCACTTAAAGTTTCTTTCATATCTGCAACTTTCATTTCAGAAGCTTTTGACATTGAGTTCATATCGCTTTTACCAGCTCTATATCTCGCATTAGCCTCATGAGTTACTTCAATAAAAGTTCTTAGCATACCTGGGTTTTCCTTCATAAACTTGGTAGTTACTGAAGTGATATCGATACCTAAGATACCTGCGTCTCTAGCTTCTTGAACTGTAAGTAATCTAGATCCAACTGCGGTTGCAGCTTTAATCGAGTTACCACCAAATAAACATGCCATTACAACATCACCACTTACTAAAGCAGCAGCGCCTTCTTCAGGGTCCATTTGAATGATGTCCATTTTTTTTCTATCCGCACCAACAACTTTCATACTTTCATCAAAAACGTATTCAGCCATTGTACCTAGCGGAACAGCAACTTTTTTACCTTCAAGTTCTGTAGCGTTAGCTTTTGTTATACCTGAAGCATTAGATGTTACACATGTTGTACCACCCATTCCGTATTCCATAGCAATATCTACAAGTTTGATAGGAGCTTTTGATTTAACAGCATTAATGAATGGAACTAAACCTTGAGAGTAAGAGATATCAATATCTCCCGCTAACATAGCATCAGTCATTGCACCACCGTTAGTAAAGTTTGTCCACTTAACAGGAACCCCTAGAGCTTTGGCGAAGTTTTTCTTCATCATGTCCTCTAGATTTGGGCTTGGCCACTCTAAGAAGTATGCAACTCTAACTTCATTAGCTGCAGAATTAGCAACTGAAATTGAAAGATTAAGAGCTACAAAACATCCAAGAATAAAACTAATTATTTTTTTCATTTTTCCTCTTCCTTGTTTATTTATATGTTTCAATTTTAAGATTAAATTGACCTATATGTAAAACAAAAAAATGCTCATTCTAGTTACACAACTTTAAGTTGTGACAATTATTTTGGTGGTTTATTGGACTTAATTAGTCTAAGGATTCATTAATTAACCAATTATAAAATTTTAATATGAGCTCAGAAAAAAGAACTTCTGTACCTAATTCTTTAAATGAACATTGGATGCCATTTACATCTAATAAAGATTTTAAAGAAAATCCAAAACTTATAGTGGAGGCAAAAGGTGTATATTTAAAAAATCACCAAGGTAAAACTCAAATTGATGCTAGCTCAGGATTATTCTGCAATCCTTTAGGACATGGTAGAAAAGAAATTATTGAGGCAATAACAAATCAATTACAAACTTTAGATTATTGTCAACCCTTCCAACAAGGATTTGGTGGATCTTTTGAATTAGCAACTAGAATTTCAAAACATACACCAGGAAATTTAAATAAAATTTTTTATACAATTTGTGGATCTACTGCAGTTGAAACAGCGATCAAAATTAGTATTGCCTATCATAAAGCAAGAGGCGAGGGACAAAGATTTAGATTTGTTGGAAGAGAACGTGCGTATCATGGGATGAATATTGGAGCAACATCAGTAGGTGGTATGATTAATAATGTCAAAGCTTATGCAAGTGTTTTGATGCCAGGTGTTGTTCATATGAGACATACACATTTAGATGAACATAAATTTATATCAGGTCAACCTGAAACAGGCGCTGAAATTGCCAATGACTTAGAAAGAATTTGTACTAATTTTGGTTCAGAAAATATTGCAGCTTGTATTGTTGAACCAATTGCTGGATCAACAGGAACTTTAGTTCCACCAGTTGGATATTTACAAAGATTAAGAGAACTTTGTGACAAACATAAAATTCTTTTGATTTTTGATGAAGTTATTACTGGATGGGGAAGAACTGGTTCAGCTTTTGGAGCTCAAGAGTTTGGTGTAACACCTGACATAATGACTATGGCTAAAGCAACAACAAATGGGATAGTTCCATTTGGTGTGGTTGCTTGTAAAGAGGAAATTTATGATGCTGTTATGGACAATTCTCCAAAAGGTGCGATTGAATTATTTCATGGCTATACATATTCAGGAATACCAGTGTCTGTTGCTGCAGCATTAGCTGTTCAAGATATTTTTGAAAAAGAGGATATTTTTAATAGAGCAAAAGAACTGGCTCCTTACTTCCAAGAAGGTTTATTTTCTCTAAAAGATATTGATGTAGTAGATAACATTAGAGGCTATGGAATGATGGGTGGTATAGATATTAAAACTGATGGTAGACCTGGTAAAGCGGGCTTAGCTACATTTAAACATTGTTATGACGCTGGAGTAAATTTTAAAGCTACTGGTGATTGTTTAATTATAGCTCCGATGTTTATTTGTGAGAAAAAACATATTGATGAAATCATTGAAAAACTTAGAATTGGAATAACTAATTACGCAAAGAGTAAAAAGAATTAAATTTCGTTAATGAGAATTGGCGTACCCAAAGAAATTAAACCTCAAGAAAATAGAATAGGCCTAACACCAGATAGTGTAAAAACTCTTGTCTCTGAGGGACACGAAGTATTAGTAGAAAACAATGGAGGCTTTGAGGCAGGTTTTGATAATGATCAGTACAAAAAAGCTGGTGCAAAAATTATAGAAAAAGCTACTGATATTTTTAATGATGCTGAAATAATTGTAAAAGTTAAAGAACCTCAAAAAGTTGAGGTTGAAATGATTAGAGAAAATCAAATCGTATATACTTATTTACATCTGGCTGCTGCAAAAGATTTGACGGCGGGTTTGGTTAAATCAAAAAGTATTAATATAGCTTATGAGACTATTACTGATGATAATGGAAGACTTCCTTTACTTGCACCTATGAGTGCCGTTGCAGGACGTATGTCAGTTCAAGCAGGAGCTCATTGTCTAGAAAAAAATCAAAAAGGTAGAGGAGTATTATTGGGTGGAGCTCCTGGTGGTGAACCAGCAAATGTTTTAATTTTAGGTGGAGGTGTGGTGGGAGAAAACGCGGCAACTATAGCGACCGGCATGAAGGCAAAAGTTCATGTTGTAGATAAATCAGAAGCAAGACTAAAACAATTAGTTGAAATGTTTGGAGACAAAATAATTCCTAAACAAAGTGACAAAATAGATTTGAAAACTTTAGTTGCTGAGGCAGATTTAATAGTAGGAGGAGTTTTAATCCCAGGAGCAGAGGCGCCTAAGCTAGTTACTAAAGATATGTTAAAATTAATGAAAAGAGGCTCAGTTATTGTTGATGTTGCAATTGATCAAGGGGGCTGTGTAGAAACGAGTAAACCAACAACTTTTAATAATCCAACTTTTATAGTTGATAATGTGGTTCATTATTGTGTAGCTAATATGCCAGGAGGGGTTCCTAGAACCTCAACAATTGCATTAAATAAAGCAACACTTCCATATTTAATTAAATTAGCCAACAAAGGTTATCAAAAAGCCCTTAGCGAGGATAAAAACTTTTTAGCAGGACTAAATGTTTGTAAAGGACAAGTTACATATAAAGCAGTGGCAGATATTTTTGGCTATGAATACATTAAACCTATAAACTCGTTAAGTTAGTTTTTTTTCCCAATTAATTGCACTTTTTAATATAGTCTGAATATTATTAAATTTTGGCTTCCATTTAAGTATTTTTTTAAGCTTAGAATTATCTGAATAGATTTGCGCAACATCTCCAATTCTTTTTTTTTTATATTTTACAATCACTCCTTTTTTGATTTTTTTGAAAATTTCTACAATTTCTTTTACAGAATATCCTTTTCCATAACCACAGTTTAAAATTAAGGATTTTTTGCTACTAGATATTTTTTTTAAAGCAAGAATATGGATATCAGCTAGATCAGACACATGAATGTAGTCTCTAATACAAGTGCCATCTTTTGTGTTGTAATTATTACCAAATATATCAACTTTAGGTCTCAACTTTGTTGATTGTATAGCCAAGTTTTTGATTAGGTGACCGTAAGATTTTTCAATTTCACCTATCTTTCCTGATGGGCTTGCTCCTGCAACATTAAAATATCTAAGAATGCCGTATTTAAAATTAAATTTTTTTCCATATTTTTTTATGATTTCTTCACTCTTATACTTTGTAAAAGCATAATAACTTTTAGGTTTAGGTATATTTTTTTCACTCACTGAACCCTTGATATTTCCATAAATAGAACAAGAAGATGAAAAAATTATATTTTTAACAGTCGAATTTTTACAAGCTTTAACTAAATTAAGAGTTCCTATTACATTGTTTTTATAATACTTTTTTTTATTTTTTTGACCTTCAGATATGTTTAAATATCCTGCTAAATGTATTATAGAATTTATATTGTTATCATTAATAGTTTTAATTAAAAGTTTGGAGTTTTTAATATCACCTTTAATAAAAACTGCTTTTTTATTTATTAATTTTTTATAACCTGTTACTAAATTATCGTAGATAAATACTTTAAATTTTTTTTTTACCAAGAGCTCAATTATGTGACTACCTATATAGCCAGCCCCACCGGTTACTAAAATATTATTGGTGAACGTGAACATTTTTTTATATAAATATATCATAAATGATAAAAACACTTCCAAAAAACTGTAAAGTTGTAGTAATAGGTGGAGGCATAGTTGGTTGTTCAGTTGCCTATCATTTAGCTAAATTTGGATGGAAGGATACAATTCTTTTAGAAAGAGATCAGCTCACATCAGGTACAACTTGGCATGCAGCTGGATTAGTAAGTCAACTAGGTCCATCTGCAGCCATTACTAAAATTAGAAAATATACTTTAGACCTATATAAAGAACTTGAAAAAAAGGTTGATCACTCAGCTGGGTTAAGGTTGAACGGTGCTCTTTCAATTGCAGAAAATAAAGGTAGATGGCAAGAGCTCCAAAGACAAGCTACAACTGCACAACTTTTTGATGTTGACGTTAGAATTTTAGATAAAGAACAAATTAAAAAAGATTATCCAATTGTTAATACTGATGAAGTTCTAGGTGGGATTTTAATGCCAGGTGATGGCGCTGCAGATCCATCTGGAGTAACACATATGTTGGCAAAAGCAGCTAGAATGGAAGGAGCGAAAATTTTTGAAAAATCTCCTGTTGATGAGATCTTAACTAAAAATGGAAAAATTTCGGGAGTAAAAGTAAATGGTCAAAAAATTGATTGTGAATATATAGTTTTATCATCAGGAATGTGGTCTCGCCAAATTGGAGAAAAAGCTGGAGTAAGTATTCCTCTTTATCCAGCAGAACACTTTTATATTATTACTGAGCCGATTGAAAATCTTTCTAAAACTTTACCAGTCATAAGAGATTTTGATAACAGAACTTATATAAAAGAAGATGCTGGAAAAATATTAGTTGGAATTTTTGAGTCTCAATCAATCCCAGCATGGGATAAGATTAATAAAGTTCCTGAGAATTTTTCGTTTGGAGAATTTCAAGAAAATTTTGAACATTTTGAACCTTATTTAGCTACAGCAATTAAAAGATTTCCAGTTTTAGAAACAGCAGGAATTAGAAAATTTTTTTCAGGTCCTGAATCCTTTACTCCAGATACAAATACATTGCTTGGAGAAGTACCGGAAGTAAAAAACTTTTTTGTATGTTGTGGTTTAAATAGTATTGGAATTGGGAGTGGGGGAGGTGTTGGTAAAGTTACCGCCGAGTGGTTAATTAACGGACATATTAATGAGGACATTTTCTGTTACGACATTAAAAGATTTCAAAAATTTCACTCTGAGCTAGGTTTTATTAAAAAAAGAATTACAGAGTCTTTAGGAGATTTATATGGAATGCATTGGCCATTTAAACAACATAAAACTTCAAGAAATATAAAAATGCTTCCGTATCATGATGAACTAAAAAGTTTTGGTGCGTGTTTTGGTGTTTCTGGCGGATACGAGAGACCAATGTGGTTTGCATTAGATGGAGAAAAGACAGAATATGAATACAGTTACAACTATCAAAATTGGTACCCTTCAGCAGAGTATGAAACAAATAATACTATAAAAAATGTTGGTTTATTTGATTTAACTCCTTTTTCAAAATTCGAGATAAAATCTGATCAGGCTCATAAGGAATTACAAAAAATTTGCACATCTAATATCAAAAATGAGATTGGAAAATGTGTTTATACACATATGTTAAATCCTGATGGTGGTATTGAAACAGATCTAACAGTTGTTTGTATTGATAAAGATCACTTTAGAATAATAAGCTCTGCAGCTACGCGAGAAAGAGACAAATTTCATATAAATAAACACCTTTCAAAAGATGTTGAATTAAAAGACGTTACTGATGATTATTGTGTTTTCGGAGTTTTTGGACCAAAAAGTAGAGCTTTAATGAAATCAATTTCAAAAGATAATTTTGAAAATGATAATTTTAGATTTAGTACAGCAAAGTATATCACTATTGAAGGAATTAAAATTTGGACTCAAAGATTGTCATACGTTGGTGAACTAGGTTATGAATTATATGTTAAATCTGAGGATGCTAAAAAAATTTATGAATTATTGGTTAATAAAGGAAAAGATTTTAACCTATCGAATTGTGGTATGCATGCTATGGATATTATGCGAATGGAAAGTGGATTTTTACATTGGGGACATGATATTTCACCAGAAGAAAATCAATATCAAGCTGGTTTATTTTTTACAATAAGCTTTAAAAAAGAGAAAGAATTTATTGGCAAAAAAGCTTTAGAAAAAATTAAAAAAGAAAAAATTAAAAGTAGATTTGCAATGTTTACTTTAAAAGATAGCAAACCAGGTGAGCCATTATTGCTGCATGATGAGCCTATTTATTTAGAAAATAAAATTATAGGTAGATCAACATCTGGTAATTATTCTTTTAATTTTAGGAAAAATTTAACATTTGGTTATATCAATAACAATATTTCAAATGATGAACTCCATAGAAAAGATTTGTTTATTGAAGTAGAGAAAAAAAAATATCCTATTGAATTAATTAACAAACCTTTAAAAAATACTAATTTTAAAAATAATTAAGTTCTATTTCTTAAAAAAAATACAAAAAAAACAGAGGTCATCATCATTATTAAAGCATACGCTGCAGTTGGAACCATATAAGTCATATTTTGCCCAAACAATTGAGTTCCTACAAAAACAGCCAATGTCCCATTTTGTAATCCACATTCAAGAGAAATACATCTTTGTTGAGCAACACCTGATGCGAAAAAATTAGCAACATAGAAACCTATGACCATCATGGAAATATTCAGAATTAAAGCAATAGTTCCTGCTGTAGTGAGAAACATTATAATACTATCCCATTCTTGAATATAGATTGCAATAAAAACAATTGAAAATAATCCTATAGATATTTTCTCAATAATTTTCATATTATTTTCTATAAAATCACTAAAAAATTTTCTAATAATCATTCCAATTATTACTGGCACAGTAACTACAAAAAACATTTTCAATGATATACCAAGCATTGAAACTTCTTTTTCAACATAAGTAATGTCAAATAAATCAATTGATAAAAAAACTATATAAGGAACTGAAACAATACTTATTAAACTAGTAAAAGCAGTCAGAGAAATAGAAAGTGCAACATCGCCATCTGCAAATTTAGTTAGTACATTTGAAGTTACACCACCAGGCGCAGCTGCAATCAACATTACCCCTAACGCTAACTCTACTGGAGTTTTTAAAATAATTATCAATACATAACCTATGATTGGAAGAACAATTAATTGACAAATTAAACCAACAAAAAATTCTTTTGGATGCTGAAAAACTCTTGTGAAATCTTTTACTGTTAATGACGCACCAAGCCCTAACATAATTAATGCTAATGCAAATGGTGCTATTGATGTTACTATACCCATGACCCCTCTAAGTACTTCCGCAACAATATACTAGAACATAATTTTTAAGATATTACAAGGAGATTTAAAACTTTACGAATAAATTTAGCTTTGTATTTAAAAATTTCTGTTTGATAAGGTAAAATTTTTCTAAAATTCATAGAAGTTAGTACATATTGTTTTTTTTCATTTAACTTTATCAAATCTTCTTTTATTAAATATTTACACTTTCTAATTATTGTTGCTCGAGGAATTTTTGTCATATCAGAAATTGACATTGCACTTATACCAGAATTTGTACCAAGATTTTCTATGAGAATGTTATTAGTAGCAAAATAATCTAATGAAGATTTTTCATTATTTGAATTTAATTGGCTTGAAACATTTAATACCTGATTCATACAAACTGTCCCCCAAATATGAAAAGTTGTTAAATCTTTAAAAAATTTATGATATCCTATAATTAAGGGAATTTGCATCCTGTAAAACCATCTCCATGATAATGAAAATTTTTTTTTTATAATATTCTCAATAGTTTTTTGATCAAGTTTTTTTGAATAAACTTTATCTTTATTTAAAGCTAGTGAAACTAAGTGAATATATTTTGATGAAAATTTAATTTGGTTATCAGGTTTGACAAATGGAAATGCTTTCCTATCAATAATGATTTTTTTTTTATTACGAGTTATAACTCCTTCTTTTTCAAGTTCTAAAACTTTTCTTCTTACAGTTTCTTTTGGTAAATCTAATTTTTCACAAAGTTCAGTGATACTAAATTTTTCAATTTGTAGATATGATTTCGAATAATATTCTTCATAAGAATATTGAATATTCATTTGGTCATAAAATTGAAGAGTTTTTTCAACCAAAGAAATTATTATCATATATTTGTAATGATCATTAAATGATGCATAAACATTATTCATCCAGTTCCACTGGTGAGATATCCAATTTTTGCTTAAAGTAGAATAGTGAGACATAATTGACTCATAGACTTGATCATCAGTAAGGGTTTTGGAAAAATCTACTTCTTGAATGCTCATAAATTATTAAGAGAGCAGTAAAGACCCAAATTGGACATGTGTCAATTTATTATTGACCCAGTTTGAACTTCCAAGAAAATTGTTTTTTTTTTAAATTGTGGTTTAATATAGTCATGACTTATAAAGGCTTTACAGAAAATACTGACAATATCGAGACCCCAAATGATATTAATGTAACTGAAAAGCCTTTAAATTCAAACAAAATTAGCTCAGGTAGGGTCGACATAAATGTTTTAAAATCAAAATTAGAGGCTGAGCAAGGTAAAGAGTTAAGAAAAAACATTTTTATTTTTTCATTTTGCGTTCTTCTATTAGGTTCGATTGGAATATTTCTATCTTTGTAATTTTATTTGCTAATAAAACCAAAGAATGGTTTATTACGCAAAATGAAAAATCTGACTAATTCTCTTAGGCAAAAACTAGTTTCAAAATATACTGTATCTGACTCGCCAAAATCTAACTCCAAAAGCACAGATATTAATGTTCTTTTAAACAGAGTAAAAACAGATAGAAAACAAGAAATTAGAAAAAAGTTTTATTTTTCTGCAGCTGCTTCCACAGGTCTAATTTTATTTGGTTTAGTTATTTTTTCATAAATAGTCTAAAATTTCATTAAAAATCATTACTTATTAAATTTTCAAAAATATTGAAATATAAAAATATTTTTATAAAGCTATTTTAAGGTAAAATTAATTGTAATCAAAATGGCAGATATTCTAAAAAAAATTATCGATCATCTTAACAATGGTAATTTATCTGAAGCTTTTAATTTATGTGAAAATAACAATAATAATAAAATTGAACATTTAATTTTAAATATAAAAGGTGTTATTTTTTTTAAACAGCAGAAATTCGAACAGGCAAAAATAGACTTTTTAAAGTCAATAGAGTTAGATAAATCTTTTATTGATCCATATAAAAATCTATTTAAATTAAATTTTAAGGTAAAAGATTATAAATCTGCTATTGATAATGGCAAAAAAGTTATAGAGCTTGAAATTCAAAAAAATCCAATTTCATATTTTAATTTAGCTTTAGCCTATGATTTCAATAAAGATTATAAGAAAGCAATAGATCTATACAAGATTGTAGAATCTTTAAATTTTAAAGAAAAAAAAATCTTATTTAATAATCTTGCAAAATGTTTTTTAGGAGATCAAAATATTGATGAAGCTAAAAATTATTATCTTAAAGCATTAGAATATGATTATAATGATAAGTTAATTGTAAATAATCTTTTAATATTATTCTTAAGAATAGGTGATAAAGAAAATATTGAATATTTTTTTAATAGAGCTCAAGAGATCGATAAAAATTATATTGAATTCAAACTAAATAAATCTGAATATTTATTTTTTCAGAATAAAATTGAAGATGCAATTAATTGCCTAAAAGAT
Organism: uncultured Pelagibacteraceae bacterium; assembly: GCA_902596925.1. Lineage (GTDB taxonomy): Bacteria > Pseudomonadota > Alphaproteobacteria > Pelagibacterales > Pelagibacteraceae > Pelagibacter. The sequence continues at coordinate 132,381 of CACJVT010000001.1, forward strand.
ATAATTAAAGAATCCAAAAATTATGTTGCTTATACTAAGTTAAGTAAAATTTATTCAATGATAGGTGATTTAAAAAGATCTATTGAAATAATTGATCAAGCTATCATTGAATATCCTAACCAAAAAGATTTGAAATTCACTAGAGGTATACAACATTTGATTAAGGGAGAATTTGAAAAGGGTTGGGAATATTATGAATTTAGAGATTCAATTATTAAAGACGATTCTTTCAAAAATTTTAAAACTTGGCAAGGTGAAAATTTAAAAGATTCAAATATTTTGGTTACTAGTGAACAAGGATTGGGAGATGTTATTCAGTTCTCAAAATTTTTAATAAATTTATCCCCTTTATGCAAAAACATAGATTTTATCCCTTTTGATAAACTTTTACCAATCTTTAAAAAAAAATTTAAAAATATTAATTTTTGTAAAAAAAGCGAAGTTATTAACAAAAATTATGATTATCAAATTCCCTTAGGTTCTTTAAATAAATTTTTTTATAAAGAAAATAAATTTCAATCATCCGAACTATTGGATTTTAAAAGCGATCTAAAAGAAAAATATAAATCTATTATTGATCACAAAAAAAGAAATATAGGATTAATTTGGTCAGGAAATTTTTTTGGCCCAAAAGAACCTTTTAGGTCTATAGAATTAAAAAATTTTGATAAATTACTAAAATTAGATGTAAATTATTACTCTTTTCAAAATGAAATTTGGAACAGAGATAAAGAATTTTTTGAAAACTCAAATATAATTGATTATAGCAAAAAAAATTTCTCTGAAATAATAAGTATAATACAAAATTTAGACTTAGTTATTTCAACAGATACTTTTTTTTTACATCTATCATGTATTTGTGATAAGGAAACATGGGGTTTAATACCATTTAATGCTGATTGGAGATGGTATGATTACTATAAATTTAATCCACACAAAACATTAAAGATTTATAAACAAGACAATTATAAAAATTGGAATACTGTAATTCAGTCAATTCAGAATGATATTAAGATAAAATTTGACATTAAATATAAAATATAAAATCTTTTTAAAACCTTATTCATAAATGTAATTTCTTGTTTGAATGAAAAAAAATAAGTAGTATATATCGACAACAATTTAATGGCGGGGTAGCTCAGTTGGTTAGAGCGCGGGACTCATAAGCCCGAGGTCAGTGGTTCGATCCCACTTCCCGCTACCATAATTACTTAGTTATTTTTTTAAGTAAAGTAAGATTCATGCTTTGATTTAGTGGAAGTTTAGACGATTTTGTTGCTTTAATGCCTTTAACCAATGGGTTTGTTTTTTTTGCAAATTTATAAACGGATTGTGTTTTGCCACCGATATTAAGGATTCCTTTTTTGGAAATAACTTTGGGTAATATTTTTACAAGATCTTCATGGAAAATAAAATTAGTTTTTAAATTAGTATATGCTTTTTTATAAGCGAACGGTTTTTCAGTCATAGTAATTCTTAAAATAAGAGAGTTAGAATACATTTTTACAGCACACTCGCCACCCAATTTAGACAACCCATAATTATTAAATGGCTTTACTGGGTCAGTTTCTTTATAATTCCCTTTTTTTCCTTCATAAACGTATCCAGTAGAAAAATAAATAAGTTTGATATTATTTTTTTTGCATACTTTAACGATATTACATGTTCCAATTATATTTAAATCAATACTTTTTGAAATATCTTTATCATGAATATTCATTGGTCTAGATAATCCAGCAGTGTGAAGAATAATTGTTGGTTTTTCTTTTTTAATACATCTATTTATTGAGTCTTTATTCAAAATATCTAATTCTTTCCTTGTCTTAAAAACAAGAGCTAATTTTTTATTTTTCTTTTTTAATATCTTTGCAAATCTACCTTCACCTCCTGTAACAAGAATTTTAATTGTCATTTAATTTTGTCTTTAAATTCTTTAAAGCTTAAATTCTTTCTATCTTTATTTGATATAATTGGATTTTTAATAGGCCAATTTATTTTTAAATCTTTATCATTATATTTAATTCCTATTTCATGTCTCTTATTTCTGTATTTTGTGCAACTATAAACAACATAATTTTCTTTTGATAATGCGCAAAATCCATGAGCAAATCCAGGAGGAATAAAAATAGATCTTGAATTTTTCTCACTTAGAATTACAGACATACTTTTTCCATAGGTCTTTGACTTTTTTCTTAAATCAATCACAACATCAAATATTTTTCCTTTAATTACACTAATAAATTTACCTTGTGCATTTCTTGTTTGAAGATGAAGACCTCTAATTACATTCTTTTTAGAAAAAGACATGACCAAAAAAGGAAATTTTTTCTTTAACTTTTTTTCTAAAAGTAATTCTTTAAAATAACCCCTCCTATCTTTAAAAGATTTATTATTTATTATAATTAAATCTTTAAATTTTGTTTTTTCTATCATTAAATCAGTTTTTTTAAGTAAGATGAGTATTCACAATTACCATAAAAACTAATTGCGTCTTTCAAGTCTTTTTTGTTAATCCACCTATTTAGTAAAGCGATTTCCTCAATACATGCTATTTTAAAACCTTGTCTATTTTCTACTGCTTGAACAAAAGCAGATGTTTTATAATAATCACTTATTGATCCTGTATCTAACCAAGCACCACCACGTCCAATAAATTCTGCTGATAGTTTTTTATTTTTTTTGTATTGATTTATTAAGTCTATTATTTCTAACTCACCCCTTTTAGATGGTTTGAGTTTTTTTGCATAATTCACAACTTTTTTATCAAAGAAATAGAGACCAGTAATAGCATAATTTGAAATAAATTTTTTTGGTTTCTCAATTATTTTTAAAATATTTTTATTTTTGTTATTTATCTTTGCAACGCCAAATAATTCTGGATTTTTAACACTATGTAGAACTACTTTAGCCCCTGTTTTTAACTTAGCACAACCTGTTAATAATTTTGATAAGTTTTGGCCGTAGAAAAAATTATCTCCTAAAATCATGGCAGTATTTGAGTTGTTTATAAATTTTTCACCAAGTATAAATGCATCAGGTAAACCTCTTGGCTTATCTTGTTCTTTAAATTCAATATTAATTCCTAAATTTTTTTTATCTGGAAATAGTTTCTTGTATTGATTGAGTTGACCTTTGTTTACTATAATTAATATATCTCTAATTTTTGCTAACATCAAAATTGATAAAGGATAATAAATTAGCGGTTTATCATAAATAGGAAGCAGTTGTTTATTTACTGCTTTAGTTAGTGGACTCATTCTAGTACCCATCCCACCTGCTAATATAATTCCTTTTTTAATCATTTTTTTCCTAATCTTTTTGTAATATCTTTTTTTGATAAAGATTTATAGTAAAGTGGGTTATTTTTATACCACTCAAATGTATACCTAATTCCATTTTTAAATGTTATTTTAGGCTTCCATTTTAATTTTTTCATAATCTTATTACTGTTAAGTGCATATCTAGTATCGTGACCAGGTCTATCTTTAACAAATAAAATTTTAACTTTTTTATTTATTTTTTTTTCATTTTTTGCAAGATCAAATAAATACTTACACACATCAAGATTTGTTAAATTTTTATTAGAACCAATGTTGTAAAATTCACCAATCTTCCCTTTCATAAATACTTTGATTAATGCATCACAGTGATCTTTAACGTATATCCACTCTCTGGAATTTGTTCCTTTGCCATAAATTGGTAAAGGCTTGTTGTGAATAATATTGTAAATTAGTTTTGGGATTAATTTCTCCGGGTGTTGTTTTGGACCATAATTATTTGAGCAATTAGTTACGATTGCCGGCAATTTATAAGTTCTTATATATGAATTTACCAAATGATCAGAAGAAGCTTTGCTTGCAGCATAAGGAGAACTTGGTTGGTATGGATAATTCTCGCTAGTCCTACCTTTCAAAACATCTCCATAAACCTCATCAGTAGAAATGTGAATTAATTTTGATTTATTTTTTTTTGTAAAATTTTTAAAACATTCAAGTAAGTTATACACCCCCACAATATTACTTTGAATAAAGCTATTCGGATTGTCTATTGATCTATCAACATGAGTTTCAGCAGCTAAATTAAAAATACCAGAGGGTCTATATTTTGAAAAAATTTTACCAATTTTATGATTTCCAATATCAAGTTTAATAAATTTATATTTTCTTGATTTTTTAAATTCTTTGGTATTATAAAAATTTGATGAATAAGTGACTTTGTCTATATTAATAACGTAAAAATTTTTTTTTAGTAATAATTCAACTAGATTACTCCCAATAAATCCCAGACCGCCTGTAACTATGACTTTTTTCATTTTTTGATTTTTACATTAAAAATAAATTTTAGTATAGTCGAGTATATATATATTATGTCAATAACTAGGCAAAATCTCTCAGTGATTATAGTAAATTATAAAAGTGAGTATGTCATTGAAAATTGTATAAATTCTATTGATAACGAAATAGAGATAATCGTAATTGATAATTCAGATGATGATGTCTTAAAAAAAAAAATTGAATCAAAATATAAAAATGTAAAATATTTTTTATCAAAAAAAAATTTGGGTATGGGTGCAGCAAATAATTTAGGTATCAAAAAAATTAATAGAGATTTTGCATTTATTTTGAACCCAGATGTGACTTTGGAGAGTAATTCTATTAACGAGATATTCATTGCATCCAAAGAAATTGATAATTTTGGGATTATTGCTCCTCTTTCAAATAAAGATCAGTACCCAAATTATATTTTAAAAAGAGGTCATAATTTTGATCCAGTCAAACCTTTTAAAGTCAAAAGTGTCGATGGTTACGCAATGATATTAAATCTAAAAAAACTGAAAAAGATTGATAATTTTAATTTTTTTGACGAAAATTTTTTTTTATACTTAGAAAATGAAGATTTGTGTAAGAGGTTAATTGAAATAAACGAAGAGATTTACGTAATTCCAAAATCAAAAATTGATCATCTAGGAGGAAAAGCCGTTGATCCAAAATATAGAAATGAAATTGAATACCTAAGAAATTGGCATTGGATGTGGTCAAAATTTTATTTTAACAAAAAACATTATGGTTACGCGATAGCTGTATTAAAGATATTCAAAAATTTAATTTCTGCAAAAATTAAATTTTTTTATTACTTAATTACATTAAATACTTTTAAAAGAAAAATCTATCAGATGAGATTATTAGGATTGATAAGTTCTATGATAGGGAAAAATTCTTATTATAGGCCTAAAATTTAAAAAATTAGTGACCAGGAAATTCAATTAAGTTTTCTACTTGGTATCCTTTTTCAACTAGACCTTTTGAGCCATTTAAATCAAATAGATTTATTACAAATATAAATCCAGCAACTTTACCCTTGGAGATTTCCACAAGCTTTGCTGCAGCATCTGCTGTACCACCAGTAGCAATCAAATCATCAATAATTAAAATAGAGTCTCCCTCACTTATAGAGTCTTTATGAACTTCTATTGTAGCTTTTCCATACTCTAATTCAAAATCCACAGAGTGTACATCAGCTGGTAATTTATCTTTTTTTCTTAACATTATAAATGGTTTTTTTAAGATATAGGAAACTGCTGACGCAAAAACAAACCCTCTAGACTCAATTGCTGCTATCTTATTAAATTTCATCTTTTTTGATCTTTCTATGATTTGATCAATAGTTTTTGAAAAAGCTTTCTCATTTTTAATAAGTGTTGTGATATCTCTAAATAAAATACCTTTTTTTGGGTAATCTGGGATAGATCTGATAAAGTCTTTTAAATTCATAAGAGTAAATTATAAAAGTATAATTAAATTAATTTTATAACATGACAATAAATAAATTAGCAATTATTGGTGGAAGTGGTCTTTATGATGTTGAGGAGTTCAAAAATCGAGAATTATTAGATTTAACTACTCCTTGGGGAAAACCCTCAGACCAAATTTTAAAAACTAAATATAATAATAAAGAAGTTTACTTCTTACCTAGACATGGAAGAGGTCATTTTATTTCTCCTTCGAAAATAAATTTTAGAGCAAATATTGATGCTCTTAAACAGTTGGGTGTAACGGACATTGTATCAGTTTCAGCAGTTGGATCTTTAAAAGAAGATTTACCTCCAGGAAAATTTGTTATTGTAGACCAATTCATTGATCGGACATTTGCAAGAGATAAAACATTTTTTGATGATGAAATTGTTGCTCACGTTTCTATGGCTCATCCAACATCTAATGGTTTGATGAATGCATGTGAAGAGGCAATAAAAAAAGAAAAAATTGATTATCAAAAAAATGGAACATATGTTGTGATGGAAGGACCACAATTTTCAACTCTAGCAGAGTCAAATTTATATAGATCATGGAAAGCAGATGTAATTGGCATGACCAATATGCCTGAGGCAAAACTAGCGAGGGAGGCAGAAATAAGATATGCATCTGTATCAATGGTCACAGACTATGATTGTTGGCATCCTGATCATGAAAACGTTGATGTTCAACAAGTTGTAAAAGTTTTATTAGGTAATGCTGCAAAAGCAAAAAATATGATTAAAAACTTAATAGATAACTTTGAAAATCACATTGATCCAAAAGATCCAACTAATAATTGTTTAGATGTTGCAATTATTACAGCACCCGAAAAAAGAACGAAAAAAACCATAGAAAAATTAAATACAGTAGCAGGAAGGGTATTAAAAAAATGAAAAAATTATTATTAATTCTAATATTTTTAACAGTCTCAAATACAGTTTACGCAAATGGAAAAATTTTAAAAAGTGGTTTTATTGACAAATCTTCCTCAGTTGAAGAGGGTATGGACGTTAAAGACCCAAAAAATAAGATTATAATTATTTACAATCATGGACAAAATAAAAATGATAAAGCAATAAAAAATGAATGCATTTGGGTTAGTCAAATAAGAAATCAAGCTTCACTGGTAGATATGGAAATAAATGGTAAAAAAATAATGGTTTATAACTTTTGTACTAACTACTTAGCTGGAGACATGTCACCAAAAAATTATTGGAAGTTTAAAGAACCTTATGAAGGTATACATAAATTAGATAAAAGAATTGAAAAAAATTTAGAATTAGTAGATAAATTTGTGAAAATAGGTGTGCCTAGAAAACAGATTTTTATATCAGGCCACTCTTGTGGTGGTCTATTAACTTTAATGTTATTGGCCGCTCATCCTGACAAAGTAGGTGGAGGTATATCATATATGCAAGCTTGTTATGGTAAACTCTCCAAAAAGTATAAAGTAAAAAAAGTTGGTCCTGAGGAGGCGCTTGCAAAATTTGCAAAAAAATACCCAGGGGGTGCTGAGCTAAGACAAAGACAGATTAATAACATTAAAAAATCTAGCAATGTACCTGTTTTAGCTTTTACACATCCAAAAGATAACTATGAAGGTTTGTTATCTGATTGGTTAGAAGAAGTTCCAGGTGTTAAAAGAATTATCATTTCAGAAGATTTTAAAATAAATAAAAAAACTTGTGTAATGAAAGGAAAAGACTGGGAAGAAAATATTTCAAAACAAAAAAGTCCAGGTCACAAAATGAATCAGGGTGATTGTTTTCAATATTATAATCCGACAATTAAAGACTACATTGCCTCACGAATTAAATGAGAATAGAAGGAAAAGAATATCGTACTATTTGGATTGAAAACAATGTTGTAAAAATAATTGATCAAACAAAACTTCCACACCAATTTATAATAAAGGACCTTAAAACAGTTAAAGATGCAATTAATGCAATTAAAGTAATGGAAGTAAGAGGTGCTCCTTTAATAGGTGCGACTGCTGCATACGGATTAGTTTTAGCAATAAGTGAAAATAACGATCAGTCATTTTTAAATACTTCTGCAGAAAATTTAATTAACTCAAGACCAACAGCCATAAATTTAAAGTGGGCAGTTGATAGAATGATGAATAAATTATCAGGTGTTAATAGCGATAAAATCTTAGAAATAGCTTTGAATGAAGCAAAAAATATATGTGAAGAGGATGTAAAATTTTGTGAAAACATAGGATTAAATGGACTAAAAATTATTGAAGAAATTTATTATAAAAAAAAAGGCACAGTTAATATATTAACTCATTGTAATGCAGGTTGGCTTGCAACAATAAATTGGGGGACTGCAACTTCTCCAATTTATCATGCACACAAAAAAGGAATTCCCGTCCATGTGTGGGCAGATGAAACCAGACCCAGAAATCAAGGAGCAAATCTAACTTCTTATGAATTAAACGAAGAAGGAATTAAAAACACAATCATTGCAGATAATACAGGTGGTATATTAATGCAAAGAGGTGAAGTTGATATATGCATTGTTGGAACAGACAGAACTCTAGCCAATGGAGATGTTTGCAATAAAGTTGGAACCTATCTTAAAGCATTGGCTGCCCATGATAATAAAATTCCTTTTTATGTTGCACTACCAAGTTCAACAATTGATTGGAATATAAAAAACCATAAAGATATTCCAATTGAGGAGAGAAATTCAGATGAATTATCTCACGTTGAAGGTTTAGATGAAAAAGGAGATTTAAAGAAAATACAAATTTATCCAAAAAAAAGTAAAGCTATGAATTTAGCTTTTGATGTAACTCCGGCGAAATATGTTACAGGATTAATTACAGAAAAAGGTGTATGTGAAGCATCAGAAAAAGGACTTAAAGAACTATTTAAATGAAGAATTTAGATCAAAGAAATCAGATTATTGAATATTCTCTAAAATTGAATTCGACAAATCTTTCACCTCTAAGATCTGGTAATATATCATTGAGATGGATAGAGGATGATATAGAAGGATACTTAATTACTCCATCAGGAAAAAAATACGAAACATTAAAACCTGAAGATATTGTTTTTATGGGGTTAAATGAAGAAGAAGAAAAAAAGGACTCAACCAACAAACCATCATCAGAATGGAGATTTCATCGAGATATTTATTTAAATAAAAAAGAAGCAAAGGCAATTGTTCATGCTCACTCTCCACACGCAACAGCTGTATCTTCACATGGGAAAACTATTCCACCATTTCATTACATGATTGCTCTTGCAGGAGGAGATGACATTAAATGTGCTGAATACGCGACTTTTGGAACTGAACAGTTATCTAAAAATGTAATCAGAGCTTTAGAAAATAGATCTGCTTGTTTGATGTCCAATCACGGCCAGGTTGCTTTTGGAAAAAATTTAGAGGATGCATTTGAACTTGCACAAGAGATAGAAAATATTTGTCATCAATACACTATTGCTTTAAAATTAGGCCAACCTAAGATTCTTTCATTTGAAGAAATGAAAAAAGTTTTAGATAAGGCTAAAAACTATAAAAAAGGGTAAGATGATTAAAGTTGGGGAGCATATTACTTTAGATATTATAGGTACTACAAAAGAGTACGATCCTTCAGTCTATGAAAGAGTTATACATAAAATAGCTAAAGCAGCCAATGTAACTATTTTAAACATTTCTAAATATAAATTTGAACCTCAGGGCTTTACTATTTTAGCTTTATTGGCTGAAAGTCATATTAGTTTTCATACATTTCCAGAAAATGGAATAATTAGTTTTGATTTTTTTACCTGCGGTAAAATAAGTCCATCAGTAGCAATTGATATTGTTAAAAAAGAATTTGAACATAAAAGAATTGTTAAAAAAGAATTTAATAGAGATACCAGATCTCTTTACCATGATATTTATAGCTCACCTGGATTACAAAAATCTTATATTGTAAATGAAGTTTTAGAAGATTTTAAATCAAAAGTTGGTCAACACATTGAAATTTTAGAATTAGAACAATTTGGAAAATCTCTATTTATAGATGGTGAAATACAGGTAGCAGCATCAGATGAGCATTTATACAGTTCAACTTTTGTTGGAGCAGGTCTGAAGTTAAATAAAAAAAATGAAAGAGCAGCAATAATTGGAGGTGGTGATGGTGGTGTTGCAAGAGAATGCATTTCAAAAAAGTTTAATTTTATAGATTGGTATGAATTAGATCCAGAAGTTGTTGAAGTTTGTAATAAACATCTTGGTGATATAGGAAAAAAATCTACAGAAAAAAATTCTGTAAAATGTGTATGGGGTGATGCGTTCGAAAGTATAAAAACAGTAAACGAAGATACATACGATCATATTTTCGTTGATTTAAATGATGATCAGTTTTGTATAGATCTTGCTGCTAAAAATATGGACTCTTTAGTGAGAATACTTAAACCTAAAGGAGTCATTACTGCTCAGGTAGGAAGTCAAGATAAAAAACCTCTTCAAGTTGAAAATTGGTTGAATGTATTTAATCATCATTTTGGAAACACTAATTTATCCAGAGTTTATATACCTAGTTTTGATTGTTCCTGGAATTTTTCTTCATCGATAAATCATTAATTTTTTCTTTTTAATATCCACAATCTGTGAAATACTATTTTTTTTATTAAAGGAGATAACAATGAATATATTCAAAAAAACTATTTTTTCAGTTTTATTTTCTCTATTGGTAATGGGAAATGTTAATGCTGATAAAATAAGAATTGGAACAGAGGGTGCCTATCCTCCTTGGAACTCAAAAAATGAGGCAGGTAAGTTAATAGGATTCGAAGTTGAATTAGCTTACACGCTATGTAGATACATTGGACAGCAATGTGTAATCGTTGAGCAAGATTGGGATGGAATGATTCCAGCTTTAATCATGAGAAAGTTTGATGCGATAATGGCAGGTATGTCAATTACTGCAGAAAGACAAAAAGCTATTAGCTTTTCTCAAGGGTACGCTGATGAAGTTGCATCTTTAGCAGTCATGAAAGGGTCTAGCCTTGAAGGTTTAGATACATCTGCTGGAATAAATCTTACAAAACCAAATGCTGCAGCTAAAAAAGATCTCAAAACACTTACTGCCGCATTAGCAGGTAAAACTGTTTGTGTACAAACTGCTACAATTCATCAAAACTTTTTAGACTCTGGTGATGTAGGAAAAGTAAATGTAAGAACTTACAAAACACAAGACGAAGTTAACTTAGATTTAGCATCTGGAAGATGTGATGCTGCGTTAGCTGCTGCTGTTGCATTCAGTGATTATGCAGAAAAATCTGGTAAGCCAGTTGTTCTAACTGGACCAACTTTCTCAGGTGGTGCATTTGGAAACGGTGTTGGAGTAGGTATTAGAAAAGATGATACTGAACTTCTGAAAAAGTTTAACGCCGCTATTAATAAAGCGAGAAAAAACGGAGACATTAGTAGAATAGCTACTAAGTGGTTTGGTTTCGACGCTTCTATGTAATTAAATTTTAGATTTGGCGACTATCATGTATAGTCGCCAATCTGTATGGAACTTCTAGCATTTGGAGATACTGGTTGGGGGGATGAGCTATTTTATGCAACCTTAATGACCATAGCTGTTTCAATAACAGCAATGATTATAGGTTTTCTTTTTGCGTTAGTCTTTACTCCATTAAAATTATCTAAAAATAAGTTTTTAAATTTTATCGCCAATTCTTACACAACTATAATAAGAGGTGTTCCAGAGTTATTAGTAATTTACCTTTTCTTTTTTGGTGGAACTGGCGCAGTTATTTTTGTTGCATCAATATTTGGCTATAATGAATATATTGAAATAAATGCATTTATCACAGGTGCATTTGCAATTGGAATAATTTCTGGTGCTTATTCAACAGAAGTTTTTAGGGGAGCAATTCAATCAATTGATAAAGGCCAGTTCGAGGCTGCCAATGTATTAGGTCTCAATAAATTTGGAAAATTTTTTAAAATTATTTTACCTCAAACATTAAGATTAGCCATTCCAAATCTGAGTAATGTTTGGCAGATAACTCTAAAAGACACCTCTCTAATTTCAGTTACAGGTTTAGTTGAAATCATGAGACAATCTTATATCGCTGCTGGATCAACGAGAGATCCATTATTCTTTTATTCATTTGCTGCAGTTTTGTATTTACTACTTACTTTTGTGAGCATGAAATTGATTAACAGATTAGAAGTTAAATATAGTAGGGGGTACTAATGGATCTTGAATTAATGATTAATAGTTTCCCTAAATTATTAAGTGCAGCAGTGATAACTTTAAAACTTCTTTCAGTTTCTCTATTGATAGGATTATTCATTGGATTGTTTTTTGCAATTCTAAGATTAAATAAGAATATATTTATCAATAGATTTGCTTATGGATATTCATATATTTTTAGGGGCACACCTCTTTTAGTACAAATATTCATAATTTATTTTGGATTAGGTCAAATTGAATATTTAAGATCGACAGTCTTATGGGTAATCTTAAAAGAACCGTATTGGTGTGCAATTATTGCTTTTGCTTTGAACACGGGTGCTTACACTTCAGAGATATTAAGATCAGCATTTCAAACAATTAAACCTGGAATAATAGAGGCAGGTAAAAGTTTAGGTATCTCAAACAAAGTAATCTTTTATAAAATTCAGATACCAATTGCTATCAGACAATCTTTACCAGCTTATGGAAATGAAATTATCCTGATGATGAAAGGAACTTCTTTAGCAAGCACAGTCACCATAATGGACCTTACAGGTGTTGCAAAATATATAATTTCAACAACTTTTAAACCAATCGAAGTATTTATAGTTGCTGGTGGAATTTATCTATTTATGACTTTTATTATTCACAACATAATTAAATTTTTAGAGAAAAAATATAGTTTTAATTAAAGCACTACTAAATCTAACTTTTGTTTACCGAGTCTTTCATTGCCATCTGCTGTAACTAAATAAGTTTCACCTAGGTTCATGGCTAATTGGTTTTCAGAGTCCATTAATATCATATGCATAAAAAAAATATTCCCAGGCTGAATTATATAAGGATTATTTGTATATATCATTGGCCAATCCATCCAGTTTGGAGAAAAAGTATTTCCTAATGAGTAACCACAAGCGTTCATTCGAGCTTTTTTAAAACCAAAGTCATCAAACGTTTTTGCATGAATATCAAAAACTTCTCCAACTTTATTCCCAGGTTTTAATTTATTTTCACATTTTTTTGAGTGCCTCAACACATGCTTCATGCATTTTATAATGATTAGGATTTGCTTTACCAATAGGAATTGTTCTAAACATTGCAGAATGGTAATGTCTATAAGTACCAGCCCATTCAATAGTTAATTGATCTTGTTTGTCTAAAATTTGCTTTTCTGCTTGATAACGACAAAGCAATGCATTTTTGCCAGAACCAATTATAAATTCATTTGCAGGATAATCTCCACCACCTTCAAATATGACTCTATTCATTTCTGCTAATATTTTAGACTCACTAACACCAGTTTTTGCATATTTCCATACTTCGTCTAAGGCTTTATCTGCAAGTTCTGCAGCTTTTTTAACATAAACAATTTCCTCTTTAGATTTTACTACTCGTAATTTTGTTATTAAGTCTGATTTATCTTCAATAGAACAATAATTTTCTAAAGATTTGTTTAATCGAAGAGCATTACGACCAGTCAAACCATAAGCTTCATATTCAATTCCTAACTTTTTTCCTTTAAGATTTAATTCATTCAAAATAACTTTAAGATCATCAGTTGGATTTGATCCATCTTTATCAACCCATATCCTAATATCTTCTATGTTGGATGTATTTTGAGCTTGTCTTAAATCAGGAGCTCTCGTGAGCAGTATTGTATTTCCGCTTTTGTCTAAAACCAATGTCTGAAAAAAAACATAACCAAAGGTATCGTATCCAGTTAACCAATACATCGACTCTTGTCTGAACATCAAAATAGCATCAAGGTTTTGCTCTTTCATAGAATTTAAAACTTTACTTTTTCTCTTAGAAAACTCTTCTTTTGAAAAATGAAGTGCCATTAGAATGATTTAGTAACTAGTATATTCTTTTATCTCTTTTATGACTGAACCAGTGTGATTATTAATTTCTAATTTTATTTTTGCTCGATCATCATTTAAAAAATGAACATCTCTTGAAAGTTTAATAAATTTTTCACCAAAATCTTTTTCTTTTTCACATTGTCTTTTGTCATCTTCAATAACCCATAGTTTAGAATTTACCTCTTTTAAAGATTGATAAAGATCATTAAGCTTATCATCAGATTTTACATTTTTATTGAGCTGATCTTTTAAAATAGAGTGTTCATTGTTAATAAATTTTAGTTTTTCTGGATCTTTAATTTTTCCTTGTTTGATTTCTAAAATTGAAATTTTATCTAAAAGTTCACCTATTGAAACTTCTACTATAATTTTATTCATAAAATTTAATACTGTGCTATCTTGTTATAAATATGTCTAATATTTTAATTATTAAACATGGATCATTAGGAGATATAGCTCAAGCGAGTGGTGCAATTCAAGACATATCTGAAAATCATAAAAATGATCGAATTTATTTACTAACTACAAAAGCTTATTTAGAAGTTTTTAAAAAAAATCCGTTTATTCATGAAGTAATTTTAGATAAAAGGTTGCCAAGATATAATCTTATATACTTATATTTCTTAATGAGAGAACTTAAGAAACATAGTTTTTCAAAAGTTTTCGATCTTCAAAATTCCTCAAGAACAAATTTTTATAAAAATATTCTTTTTCCTAAGGCAAAAAAAGAAACCTGGTCTAGCTCAATTACAACTTTGCCAAAAGTAATAGATAAAAAGGAATTTGATAAACACTCTGTTCTAGATAGGTTTAATCATCAATTACAAACATCAGGACTAAAAACATCTCATACTTTAAATCCTAATTTTAGTTGGGCTGGCTCTGAGATCAGTAAAATTAAAGATCATTTCAAATTGGATAAATTTATTTTATTATTTCCTTTTTGCTCGCCTCACTTACATATGAAGAAATGGCCTTATTATAATGATCTTATAAAACTTATTTTAGATAAATTTGGTAACAAATATAAAATTGTTTTAGCTCCAGGCCCGTCCGAGATAAATGATGCACAAGAAATAAATGCTGAAATTTTATTAGATAATGGAAAAGCGCTTGATATTTCTCAATTAACTTCTTTAATTAAAGAAAGCACCTTTGTTATTGCTAATGATACTGGACCTGCACATATTGCAGCTCATGTTGGAGCTAAAGGCTTAACTTTATTTGGAAAACATACTACTGCATACAAAGTCAGCATTGAAAGAGATAATTTTAAAGCAATTGAAGTAACAGACTTGAATAATTTAAGTGCAGAAAAAGTTTTTGAAAGATTAAGTAGTTCTTTAAATTAATTAAGAATTTTTTTGTATTCCTCTAAAGTTTTATCCCATTGAAATTTTGAAACATGCTCTTTGGCATTTCTTCCAAGTTCTATATATTTTTTATTTTCAATCATTGAATTTAATGATGAATAAATGTCATTTAAATTGTTCCCATCACAAATTAATCCAGTTTTATCGTGATCAATTGCATCTGATGCACCACCATCTTTTCCTCCTAATGAAGGAATTCCATATTGTGCAGCTTCTACGTAAGCTATCCCAAAACCTTCTACAGAAGTCTTATGTATTATAGATGGCATGACAAATATATTAGATTTAGCCAATAAGGCATTTTTTAAATCAGAACTTATATCTTTAAAAAACATTACTTGAGAAGTTAGATCTAATTCATCAACTAATTTTTTTATATTCTCCTCTTCATCACCATAACCAATGCAAATATAAACAATATCGGGGTACAACTGTTTTAAATTTCTTAGTGCCATGATAACTTTTTCATGATTTTTTCTTTTATCAAATCTAGAAACTGTAATTAGTCTTGGTGTTTTAACTTTTAATAAACTTTCAACTTTCTCGAGAGATTTTTTATTTAATTCTTTAACAGGGTCAACCCCAGGATTTATAACCACAACTTTATCTTGTTCTACACCATTATTTATTGCTAAATTTTTTGTGTACACAGAATTAGCGATTACTTTTTCGACATTGTTAAGAACTTTTATTACTCTTTTATTTAACGAGCTTCCTATAGGATGGTTAATTTCCTTACCATGAATTAAACAATACTTTTTTTTATCAGTTTTTATTAATTCTAAACTCTTCCAGTGATCTGAGATGATGCCCTCGACTTTATTGTCTTTTAAAAATTCATTAATTAATTGAGCTTTTCTAATTTTTCTTAAAAATTTTATTCCACCAACTCTTTCAATTGAAAAACTTGTTTGCTCATCAAAATCTTTATGATTTAAGTGATAATCCGCAAAAACTTTAATCATGAAATTTTTTGACATTTCACGAGATAAACCCCACATCAAACTTTGCATTCCACCCAATTCAGGTGGGAATGTTCTAGTAACGATAATATACATTAATTAGTTTTCCACTTAATACCACATCCAGCACTAGGAATTTGGTTTTCAGGTCCTTTATTAGTTTCAGCAATTTGTGTCATAGCTTTTAAAAGATCACTATCTCCATCCCTAACTGGAATTAATTTTTTTAGTTCTCTTACTCTTCCTCTATATTGAAGCTCTAGATCTTTGTTGTATCCAAAAAAATCTGGAGTACATACTGCATCATAAGTTCTCGCAACTTCTTGGGTTTCATCTACCAAATAAGGGAAACCAAACTGGTTTTTTTTTGAAAACTCAATCATATTTTTAAATGAGTCCTCAGGGTAATTTTCAGCATCATTAGCGCAAATAGCGACTGAATTGATACCGATATCTTTTAATTTTTTACAATCCTCAACAATGTCCTTTGTTACTGCCTTTACATACGGACAGTGATTACAGATAAACATTATTAATGTACCTTTTTCACCTTTGACATCTGCTAAGGAAAGAATTTTACCCTCTGTTGATTTAAGCTCAAAGTCATGAGCTTTTTGACCAAAATCACATATTGGAGTTTGTATAGGCATAATGTAATAATATATAAATTATGTTTTACGATTTAAAAGATAAAAAACCAAAAAACTCTGGCGAAAATTGGGTAGCACCAAATGCAACTATAATAGGCGATGTTACCTTAGAAAAAAATTCTAGTATTTGGTTTAATGCAACTTTAAGAGGTGATGTAGAAAATATTCATATTGGTGAAGGCTCTAATATACAAGATGGAAGTGTTTTGCACACAGATCCTGGTTATCCTTTGAGAGTTGGAAAAAATGTTACGGTTGGACATATGGTTATGCTTCACGGTTGTACCATAGGAGATAATAGTTTAATCGGTATTGGAGCAGTAATTTTAAATAACGCTAAGATTGGAAAAAACTGTCTTATTGGAGCAAAAGCATTAATTACAGAAAACAAAGAAATTCCAGACAACTCTTTAGTAATAGGCTCACCTGGTAAGGTTGTAAGAGAAATTACGGAAGATGAAAAAAAAGCTATCATAGAAAATACAAAACATTATCAAGATAATTGGAAGAGATATTCTAAATCAATTTTTTAGAATTTATGAAAAAATTTACATTGATCTTAATATTACTCTTTTTTCAAAACAATATTACTTTTGCATCAGATTACTCAAACAGCATGTTGAGTTTTAATCTTTGGTTAAAAAATAATGGTTATAGCTATAGAGTTGGATGCGATAATAAAAAAACGAGAAATGCTCTATGTTACGATGAGAATGGAAATCCATTATGGGAAGATAAAGAAAATAATTTGAAAGTTAACGCTTACAAAGGAAGGTGGAGCGTACCTTTTAACAAAAATCCCAACAGAGATACATTAGTATATTACAATTACAAAAATTTATTTAGTCATGAAACAGGTGATGGTAGCACTATTCAATGGAAGAAATATTTAATCCAAGCTTCTAAAGATCCTTATGAATTTAAATTCAATAAAATAGAAAATGAATTTATAAAAAAACAATTTATGAAACAAGCAATCCTTAGTTACCTTTATTTTCAAGATGGTCAAATTATAATAGATGAATTATCACCGATTGATCGATTCGGTGAATTTGTAAATAATGATACAAAATTAAGATCAAATTCAATGGGAAAAAGTTTGGCATCGTACGTATTGGGCCACGCAATTTGCGCTGGATATATTAAGGATGTAAATCAAAAAATTAGTGATTGGCCTTTAGTAAAAGATACACTTTACCAAGATGAGAAACTAATAGATTTGTTAAATATGAATACTGGCGATCAAAAGTATGTTTATGACAGCGTAATTTTAGAAATGGGAGATGTAGAATATCAAACAGTAGAAGGAGAGGCGGACACTAATACTATTGCTTTTTATATGGGTAATTATTTTAAAAATAAAAAAAAATCTGATCGCAAATATAATTACAACGTTATTAATACGCACTTAATATTAAATTATGCAATGTTTAAATCTGGAGATAATTGGCAAAAACTTTTAAATAATATTTTTCAGGTTAAAGCTAAAGTAAAAAATAGTGTATATTTTTTTAAGGTTCCAAACAAATTTGTTGAAAATGGTGACGCTCAAAGTATGTTTTATGCAACAAGATATGATTATTTACGAGTAGCTAAGACAATTATGGATGATTGGCAAAATGATACATGTGTTGGAAAATATTTAAAAACTATTTACAATAATAGAATTGAAAAGAAATTAACTAATCCAAAGAGAAGTTTATTTCGTGTTGAGGAAGCTACATATAGTTATGGTGGTCAATTTCATTTAGATATTAAAGGAATGAAAGATAGAAAAATTCTCGGCATGGGAGGACACGGAGGTCAGCAAATTTTGATTGACGTAGAAAACTCAAGAATTGTAGTTTTAAATACAATTCACGTTAACAGAAAAAAGTATAATTATAATTGGAAAAAAATGGTTTATAATATCATTAAAGATGGTGTTCAGACTCCATAACAAATCAATTTTTTAATAATTTATGAAAAAACTTTTAGGGATCGTTATCCTAAGTTTAACTTCTATTTTATTAATAAGTTGTGGTGAAAAAAAATCACAAACTAAATTAGAAAAAGTATTATTATTTGGTGACAGCCTAATGTCAGGCTATGGCTTACCTGAGGAGAATCATTTATCCGTAATTTTAGAAAAAAGTTTAAATTCTGAGGGATATGAAACTCAAGTTTTTAATGGCAGTGTTTCTGGTAACACTTCTTTAGATGGTTTAAATAGAATAGAGGATGAATTATTAGATGAAAGTTATGATTTGATAATTATTGGTCTTGGAGCAAATGACATGTTAAGAACAATTAATCCAAATCAAACAAAGCAAAACTTAGACAAGATTATTAACATTATACTAGATAATAACATTAAGGTAATTCTTGCAGGTATGGTTGCTTCACCTACAAATGGATTAAGTTATAAAAAAGAATTTGATAAAATTTATCCTGATTTATCAAAAAAATTTGAATTAGAATTAATTCCATTTCTATTAAAAGGTGTTGCTCTTAACCCAAATTTTAATCAGGATGATGGATTACACCCAAATGAAAAAGGAGTATTAATTATTGCTGAAACGATAAAAAAAAGTATTACTAATTTTTCAAAGAAATAGCTTTTAAGTTTTGTTTAACTAATAATTAGTTATTAAGGAACTAACCACTCATTTTTGTTATTTTCTAAATCAAACTTTGCTCTACGATGCCCTTTAGCTGCAAGATATAACCACTCAATAGATTTAATTCTACACTTAATAACTGTAAAATTTTTATAACCCTCTTCACTTTGTTCCATCGTGTAATCAAAATCTTCTAATTTGGATATCATTCCGGAGGTTGGATTATCTGATGCAGTTCCAGGAGGGCTATCAGTTAAGTAACATCTTCTACTAATATGTTGAGTTTTTTTCCAAGATTCCTCAGTGGTAGAATTTTGATTATTTACTTCACACTCAACTTTAACTCTTAATTGTATTTTTTCCTCTTTATCATAAAAGACTAAAGATGCATTTTTGTTTTTCTTAAGAATATTTACTTTTGGAGATCTAAGATCGGTATGAAACTGTAATAAATTATTCTCTCTATCTGATTTTCTCAACACAACAATTCTACCATCAACTTCGTTTTGATGAGCACAAATAAAAACTGGAATTCTAAATGGCGAGCCTCTATTAGTCACAGCATCATCTAACATAGACCAATACTTGTTTTGAATTTCTGCAAAATCTTCATAGTATGCTGGTTGCATACTTTACTTTCTAAATCTTTTTATTAAGCTTGAAGTATCCCAACGATTGCCGCCCATGCCTTGGACTTCCCCATAATATTTATCCACTAGTTCAGTTACAGGTAACAATGATCCATTGTTTTTAGCCTCTTCCATTGCAATCTTTAGATCTTTTCTCATCCAATCCACTGCAAAACCAAAATCAAACTTATCATCAATCATTGTTTTATATCTATTTTCCATTTGCCAAGATTGTGCCGCACCTTTTGAAATAACTTCAATAACATCTTCCATGTTCAATCCAGCTTTCATTCCAAAGTTAATAGCTTCAGATAAACTTTGAACTAAACCTGCAATACAAATTTGATTAACCATTTTAGCTAGCTGACCATTTCCTGGACCACCAAGTAATTTCATTTTTTTGCTGTAACAATCAATTTTATCCTTTGCTTTATCAAAGTCAGCCTGATCACCACCGATCATAACTGTCAGTGCTCCATTTTCTGCACCAGCTTGTCCTCCTGATACAGGAGCATCTAATGCACCAAACCCATTTTTCTTTGCATAAGAATGTATTTCTCTTGCGATCGTTGCAGAAGCAGTTGTGTTATCAATGTAAACTGTACCTTTTTTAATTGTTTTAAATGCTCCGTTGTCTCCAAAAGTTACTTCTCTTAAATCATTATCATTTCCAACACATGTAAAAATGTATTCAGCATCTTTTGCAGCTTCAGCTGGAGTATCTGCCATTTTACCATTGTATTCTTTCATCCATTTTTCAGCTTTCGATTTTGTTCTGTTAAAAACAGTTACATTGTGCCCACCTTTTGATATATAACCAGCCATTGGATAACCCATGACACCAAGACCTATGAAAGCAACATTACAGCTCATAATTTTTTAATATGTTTAAAAGTTTAAGTTTAAAAGTAATTATATTTGGTTTCATATTTACATTTTTTTCTAGTTTTGGACAGAGTTTTTTTCTTGGTCTTTTTAATTCTGGTATACGAGATGCATTATCTATTACCCAGGGACAATTTGGATCAATTTATGCATCTGCAACTTTGCTAAGTAGTTTTTTATTAATTTGGATTGGAAAAAAAATAGATGATATCAATATTTTCAAATTTGCATTCTTGGTAACAATACTTTTATCTTTTTCATGTTTTTTCTTTTCAAAAATTTCTTCAATAACTTTTTTATTTATTGCAATTTTTCTAATGAGGTTTTCAGGTCAAGGTATGATGTCACATACTGCAACCACAACAATTTCAAGATATTTTACAAAATCTAGAGGAAAAGCTTTAAGCACAAGTTGGTTTGGTCTTTCTACTGCTGAATTTATACTCCCTGTTTTAATTATATATTTGCTAACCATTACTTCTTGGCAAAATTTATGGATATCTATCTCAATATTAGTTTTGATATTTCTTCCAATAGCCTCTTTTATTTTAGTAAAAAATTTAAACTTTGAATCAAGGGAAGAGACAAACCAAGAGGAATTTAATCAAAAAATAAAACAATGGAAGCGAACAGAGGTTCTTAAAGATTATAGATTTTATATCGTTTGTTTGAACATGTTAGCTATGCCTTGGATTGCAACAGGTGTATTTGTCTACCAATCTTTTATTTCAGAGTCTAAAGGGTGGGGCACCTATGTTATTGCTCAATCTTTTATGGCTTATTCAGTTTTATCAGTAATAACTTTGTTAGTTGCAGGTTTTTTGATTGATAAATTTACTAGTAGAAAATTACTTATTTTTATGAATATTCCGTTATTAATCTCAACAGTAGTTCTAATGTATTTTGATATTCCATTTTCAGCTTTCTTATTTCTGGGTTTAATTGGTATATCTAATGGACTTGCAAACGTACTAGGTTCCTCAACATGGGCAGAAATTTATGGCGTTAAACACATTGGTTCAATAAAAGCTTTGACCACAGCATTAATGGTTTTTTCAACCGCTTTTGGTACTGCATTATTTGGTCTCTTAATCGACACAGGGTTTTCAATAGAACAGGTTGCTCAAATATCATTTATCTATATTGCTATCGCTGCTCTCTTATTATTTTTTGTCAGAAATAAGCTAAATCCAGAATATTTATAAAATTCTCCTTGATTTTTTAAAGTCCACTGTATAAATACTCCGCATGGCTAGAGTTACAGTAGAAGATTGCATCGATAAAGTGGAAAGTCCTTATGAATTAGTTTTAGTTGCTAAAGAAAGAGCAACTCAACTTAATACTGGAATAGAACCAACTTTAGACAGAGATAACGATAAAAATACTGTTATTGCTTTAAGAGAAATTGCAGAGGAAAATATTAAGGTAAATGAACTTACCGATAGTGCAGTTTACAAACTAAGAAAACATGTAGAGCAAGTGGATGATGGAGCTGACAGTGATGAGGATGTGGGCGATGATTTTGAAAGTTTATACAAAGGTGAGATTTCAAAAAGTGGTGCACCTATTTTGCCCTCAAAGAGAGCAAGAAAAACTCCAGAAAAGATTCAAGTTTCAAATGAGGATTTAGCAGAGCTGTCTCAAACAGCAAAACCAGATATTGATACAGCGGCAACAGATGAAACAGGTGATGAGCAAGGAGATGTTTCATTGGATGAAGTAACTGAAACTGAAAATCAATCTGCTGAGCAAGATACTTCAAACGAATCTGAAAATAATTAAGTAAATTCTTTTAAAATTTTTTCCCTATGTTCATCTAAGTCTGGGATATCACCTCTCGTTTTTTCGTCTTTATAAGAAGACATTTTAATTGGATTGCCTGCTAGTTTAAAATCTCCAACTTCTTTATGAAATGCTTTAACAATCATATTTCTTGCATCTACTTGAGGATTTTCTACTGCTTCTTTAATATTAAATATCGGACCACATGGAATTTTCTCTTTTTCCATATCTTTAACCCATTCACTAGTGGACCTTGAAACTAATTTTTTCTCAAGTATATTTTTAAGTTCATCCATATTTTTAGATCTAGATGAATTGTCAGAAAATTTTGGATTTTTATTGATTTCAGGCATTGCTAAAAGTTCACAAAGTTTTTCGAATAATCTATCGTTTCCAGCAGCAATAATAATGTAACTATCTTTTGTTTTAAAGGCCTCGAAAGGTGCAATTGATGGATGACGTGAACCCATTGGTTTTGGAATTTCATTTTTTGCTAAGTAACGAGCAATAGCATTTTCTAAAATTGCTATTTGACAATCAAGCATTGAAACATCTATGTACATTCCTTTACCTGTTTTTTGTCTATCATAAAGTGCTGCGTTAATTCCAATTGCTGTAAACAAACCAGCAGTGATGTCACCAATTGATGTCCCAACTCTAGTTGGTTCAGAATTAGGTTGTCCGGTTACACTCATTAATCCACCCATGCCTTGCACAACCATATCGTAAGCAGGCAATTCTTTGAGAGGACCGGTTTGACCAAATCCAGAAGCAGATGCATAAATTAGTTTAGGATATTTTTTATTTACATCATTCCAACCGTAACCCCATTTTTCCAAAGTACCTGGTTTAAAATTTTCAACTAAAATATCTGCTTTAGATAAAATTTTGTCAAAAATTTTTTTATCATCAGTGTTCTTTAAATTCAGTGCAATACTCTCTTTACCTCTATTCAAAGACATAAAATAAGCTGAGTAATCTTTTATGAATGGTCCAAATTTTCTAGAGTCATCTCCTATTTCTGGTGCCTCAACTTTAATTACTCTTGCACCAAGATCTGATAGTATCATAGTACAGTAAGGACCCACTAATACCCTTGTTAAATCAACTACTAGTAGGTTTTTTAGTGGTCCATCCATATAATTATATATATCATGAGTTTTTGTCGACTTGACTCTTATAAATAAGTTCACTTTAATTCAATTATTAAAAATAACAATAGAGGGAAAAAATAATGTTAAAAAAGATATCTTTATATTTAACTTCATTAGTTTTTGTTTTTACTACTATTGGTTCTGCTTATGCGGTTACGTTGAAAGCAAGTCACCAATGGCCTGGTACACCAAGAGCTGATGGATCTTATGACCCACGTCATGAAATGGTTCAAATCATTGCTGACGAGGTTAAAAAAGCAAACGTTGGAGTAGATATTAGAATTTACCCAGCTAAATCATTATACAAACCAAAAGAACAGTGGAAACCAATGACAACTGGTCAATTAGATATTTCTGCTTTTCCACTAGCATATGCTTCTAAATTCCATCCAGAATTTGATGCAACTTTAATGCCTGGAACAGTAAAAAATCATGATCACGCATTAAGATTTAATAAAGGTCCAATGATGACTGAAATTAAAAAAATCATTAATGATGCTGGTGTTGTAGTTTTATCTGATGCTTGGTTAGGTGGTGGTTTTGCTTCAAAAACAAAATGTATTAAAAATCCTAGCGACGCAAAAGGTCAAGTTATGAGAGCTGCTGGAAAAGCATTTAACCAAATGTTAGAAGCAGCTGGAGCTGGTATACAAAGTATGCCTTCATCTGAAATTTACACAGGTTTACAAACTGGTGTATTAACAGGTGCTAACACAAGTTCAGGAAGTTTTGTAAGTTACAAAATCTATGAACAGGTTTCATGCGCTACTCCTCCAGGAAAATTTGGTCTTTGGTTTATGTATGAGCCAATTTTAATGTCTAAAAAGTCTTTTGATGCCTTAAATTCTAAGCAGCAAAAAGCTTTAATGAAGGCTGGAAAAGTTGCTGAAAAATACATGACAGCTCAAGTAGAAAACTTAGATAAAAAGTTTGAAGATGCTTATAAAGCTGCAGGTGTTAAATTAGTATACATGGATGCAAAAGACCATGCTGCATGGGTAGAGATTGCAAAAAAATCTTCTCATAAGGCATTTGCTGATAAAGTTCCAGGTGGCGATAAGCTAATGGAAATGGCTTTAGCAGTTAAATAAAATAATATATAAAGAACCCCTATTTATTCTTATTAAATAGGGGTTTTTTTTATGAAAAAAAAGTATCTTCAATTTTGCGATCTAATCGCGAAAGCATGTGGTGCTTTCGCTGTATTAGCATTACTCTTATCAATCTTAGTAATCGTTGAACTTGTTTTTGAAAGATATTTTTTTCAAAGAGCAATTACATGGCAAACAGAACTTGTAACTATGCTGTTAGTTGCTTCAACTTTTATAGGGAGTGTGTACGTTCTAAGTGAAAAAGCTCATGTAAGCATGGAATGGATTTACGATTTTTTATCCAAAAAAAATATAATTAGATTAAAAATTTTTACATCCTCTATTAGTTTATTATTTTTCCTAATTTTATTTTATTTTGGATTCTTAATGTTTGAGGAAGCATTTACCAAAAATTATTCAACAGGTACTGTGTGGGATCCACCACTATGGATACCATATTCATCGATGATGTTAGGGGCTTTATTGATGATATTACAGTATATCGCAGAAATTATAAAATTAATTGATGAAAAGGATTTTAAATAAATGGATCCACTAATTATAGCATTAATTGTTGCAGTTTTTACTTTATTGGTACTTTTTTCTGGAATTCCGATTGCATTTGGTTTGAGTTTTGTTTCTATAGCTCTTTTAGTTACCTTTGAAGGTTTTCAAATGCTTGATGTATTTGCTGAAACATTTTTTGCAGGATTAAATTCATTTGTTTTACTTTCTATACCAATGTTTATTTTAATGGGAATGGCTGTTGCTAATTCTCCAGCTGGAAAAGATTTATATACAGGATTAGATAGATGGCTTTGGAGAGTGCCAGGTGGACTGGTAATTTCAAATATTGGCGCTTGTTCAATTTTTGCAGCTTTAAGTGGATCTAGTCCTGCAACTTGTGCTGCGATTGGGACAATGGGAATACCTGAAATGAGAAAAAGAGGTTATTCCGATCAAATCGCAACAGGAACCATTGCAGCAGGTGGAACTTTAGGAGTTTTAATTCCACCTAGTATTGTTTTGATAGTTTACGGAATTGCAACAGGTACATCTATTGGAAGATTATTTTTATGTGGTCTTGTGCCAGGTTTTATGTTGGCAGGTATGTTTGCGATATGGGCTCTAATACACAGTTACTTTATTGATAAAGATGCAGCAAAAGCTTTAAGAAATAGAGTAAGACCCACTCTAAAAGAAAAACTTGAAGTTTTACCAAGAATTCTTCCTTTTTTAGCAATTATAGCAGGAGTGCTATATGTGCTTTATGGAGGAGTTGCAACACCATCAGAGGCATCTGGAGTAGGGGCATTCTTAGTTTTTGTATTAATAGCTGTTGTTTACAAAATTTATCAGCCAAAAAAGATTTGGAACATTGTTAAAGTTTCTATGAAAGAAAGTGTAATGATAATGTTCATTATTGCTGCTTCATATCTTTTTGCGTTCACTCTATCACAATTGTATGTAACCCAGTCATTAGCACAGAGCATGGTCGAATTAAGCTCTAATAAATGGGTTGTGTTCATTCTAATAAACATATTTCTTTTAATAGCTGGTTTCTTTTTACCGCCAGTTGCAGTTATAGTAATGACCTCAGCTATATTATTACCAGTTATTACTACTTTAGGTTTTGACCCATATTGGTTTGCAATAGTATTTACGATTAATATGGAGATTGGCTTAATCACACCGCCAGTTGGATTAAATCTTTATATTATAAAAGGAATTACCCCAGACGTTAGTTTGTCAGAAATCTTAAAAGGATCTATACCGTTCATGATAATTATGGCTTTAGCTATAGTAATTTTATGTATTTTTCCTGAGATTGTTACATGGTTACCTGATAAAATAATGGGTAAAGATCTTGGATTCTAAAAAAAAAATAAACAGAAAAATATCAGTTGCTCCAATGATGGATTGTACTGATAGACATGATCGTTTCTTTTTAAGACTGA
Source organism: uncultured Pelagibacteraceae bacterium (assembly GCA_902596925.1). Taxonomy (GTDB): domain Bacteria; phylum Pseudomonadota; class Alphaproteobacteria; order Pelagibacterales; family Pelagibacteraceae; genus Pelagibacter. Next base: position 159,309 of record CACJVT010000001.1, read on the forward strand.
TGAGCAAAAATGTAATGCTCTATACTGAGATGGTTGCAACAAAATCTGCAATTCATGGCGATAGAAAAAAAATTTTATCGTTTAGCCCGGAAGAAAAACCATTGGCTTTACAAGTTGGTGGATCTAATAAAGAGGAATTAGCGGAAGTAGCTAAAATTGCAGAGGATATGGGTTATGACGAAATTAATATTAACCTTGGTTGTCCTAGCAAAAAAGTTCAAAAAAATAAATTTGGAGCATGTTTAATTAAAGAACCTGATTTGGTTGCTGAATGTATTAATTCAATGGTTAACGCATGCAAAATTCCTGTTACCGCTAAGACAAGAATTGGTTTCGATGATACAGAGGAATTTGATTATTTAAATAATTTTATTCATAAGATGAAAGATGCTGGTTCAAAAACATTTATATTGCATGCAAGAAAAGCAATCTTGACAGGTTTATCTCCCAAACAAAATTTAAACATTCCAAAATTAAATTATAAAATGGTTTATGATATTAAAAAAGAAAATCCTAATTTAGAAATAATTATAAATGGAGGGATAACAAAAGTTGAGGAAATAAATAATCATTTAAAGCTTTGCGATGGTGTAATGATAGGAAGATCGATATATCAAAATCCGTATTCTTTAATTGAAATTGAAAAAGAAATATTCAAGACAAAGATTAGTCCTACAAGGGAACAAGTTGTAGAAAAACTTTTAGAGTATGTTGATAGAGAAGTAAAATTAGGAACGAAAATTAATCATATTATGAGACATACAGTAGGTTTATATCACGGACAAGTTGGTTCAAAAGAATGGAAAAGATATTTAAGTGACAACATGATGGCAAGAGACTCTGATTTTCAAAAAGCAAAACATATTATGACTATTGTTCAGAATAATGAAAAAGCAATTCAGGCAAACTCATAATGGAAATTTTAGACATAAATGAAATTATAAATCTTTTATTTGTTTTATCTTTAGCAGCATCCGTTGCTGGTTTTATGGCGGGTTTATTAGGAGTTGGTGGTGGTATTATAATAGTGCCTGCTCTTTATTATGCTTTTACTGTTTTAGATTTTGATATTGCAACAAGAATGCATCTTTCAGTTGGAACATCACTAGCAATTATAATTCCAACTTCAATCATATCAACAAAAACTCATATGGAGTATGATGCAGTTGATTTTAAGTTGATAAAATCTTTTGGTATATTCATTCTATTTGGTGTTATTGGAGGAACATTTTTAGCAGTAAACTTAAAAACACCAGCTTTCGTTTTATTCTTTTCCATTATGGCTTTTATAGTTGGTTTATTCTTTATCTTTTTTAGAGAACAACTTTTAAAAAATCCTAAAATGATTTCTGATTCAGCTAAAAATATTTCAGGAGTTATTATAGGTTTCATATCTGTATTACTGGGGATTGGTGGTGGTTCATTAATGGTTCCTTTTATGAGAACTTTTGGATACGATATTAGGAGATCAATAGGAACCGCAGCAGGAGTTGGTTTTTTGATTGCTGTATTTGGTACAATTACAATGATTACTGGAGGTAAAATTGTAGATAATATTAATACACCCTATAGTTTTGGATATGTGAATTTACTTGGATTTCTAGTTTTCGTGCCAGTAACAATGATAATGGCTAGAGTAGGGGCAAAAGCAGTTTATAAAATAGATAAAAACATATTGAGTAAGATTTTTGGGATATTCTTAATTATTGTATCGATTAGATCTTTTTTTGAATACTTATCAATAAATTAATATTAACCAGTTCCCCATTTAACCTTGTTCCAAATTCTCTCATGAAAATAGTAAAAAAAAAGTGGAACTATTGATCCAACACCGAGTATCCCTGCACCTGTAAATGTTCCAGTGTAAATGTATCCAAAAATTACCCAATAAACAAAAATGATAAATCTCCAAGAAAAAGTTTTAGCTATTGATCTAATTTTTTTATCTGCCATAAAAAAAAAGAGGTGACTTCAGTCTCCCTCCATCACCTCACAGATTTAGAATAAATGATTCTTTACAGTTTTATGAACACTTTTTAGTTGAATCTTTCCCTTATTAAATTTTTTGATCGTACTCACCAATTTTGCCAGTTTTCATTAATGTTTTATCAATGAATTTAAAAATATTTAATTTTCTTTCATCAGAAGTAGGGCTTTCAGTTACTACAACTAATGAGGGTTTATTAGAGGATGCTCGAATTAAACCCCAAGAACCATCTTCAAAAGAAAATCTAACTCCATTTACAGTTATAATCTCTTTTATTTCTTGATTGTCTATTTTAATTTTTTGGTCTTTTATTTTTTTAAATTCTCTTACCATTTCGTCAACTACATTGTATTTTTCCTCATCTCTACAAAAAGGCGCCATTGTTGGTGATTGGTAAGTGGTTGGAAGCTCTTTAATTATTTCACTCATTTTTTTATCTTGATTATTTAATAAGTGACAAACTTGAATTGCTGAATTAATTCCGTCGTCGTAACCGTAACCTAATGGTTGATTGAAAAAAAAGTGTCCACTTTTTTCAAATCCAGCTAAAGCTTTTTCACTATGCACTTTTCTTTTGATGTGAGAATGACCTGTTTTCCAATATAAAGTTTTACATTGATTTTTATTTAAAATTTCGTCAGTTGAATAAAGACCGGTAGATTTTACATCCACAATAAACTTTGAACTTTTATGTGAATTCGATAAATTTCTAGCGATTAATAGGCCTATTTTATCAGAAAAAATTTCGTTTCCTTCATTATCAATTACACCAACACGATCACCATCTCCATCAAAACCAAAACCTATATCAGCATTGTTTTCTTTCACTGATCTAACAATTGCATGAAGCATTTCTAAATCTTCAGGGTTTGGATTATATTTTGGGAAATTCCAATCTAAATTACAGTCTAATTCTACCACCTCACACCCAATTCCTCTTAGTATATCTGGGGCAAAAATCCCTGCTGTACCATTACCACAAGCAACGACTGCTTTTATTTTCTTTTTTAATTTATTTTTACTTATTAAATCCTCTTTATAAACTTTATCAAAATCTTTAATTTGTTTTTCATTTCCGTTACCTTTAGTAAAATTTTGATTTAAGGTAATTTCTTTTAATTCTTTCATTTCCTCAGGTGCATGTGTTAATCCTTTTTTGATTCCCATTTTTACGCCCGTCCAGCCGTTTTCATTGTGACTAGCTGTTACCATAGCAACTGCATCAGCATCTAAATTAAATTGTGCGAAATAAACCATTGGTGATAGAGATAAACCAACATCTTCAACAAAACACCCAGTTGATAGTAAACCTTTTTTTAGGGCTGATTTTATTTTTTCGCTGTATGATCTGTAATCATGTCCAACTATTACTCTTGGGTTTTCTTTTTTAGTATGTTCTTTAATTTGGGTACCTAGACCTTTTCCAAGATTCGTGATTCCTAGCTCATTAATGTCTTTTTCGTAAATCCATCTTGCGTCATACTCTCTAAAGCCGAAGGGGTCTATTTTTATTGATTGAGACATGCTGTTAATTACTTACATTTTTTTCATTTTTATAGTTGAATTTTTTTTTCACTGTTCTATAAATGTTCTGTTGATTTACATAATATTTAGTATATTAACACCAAGCGCACACAACATATAGTTGTTTTCGCTATATTAACAGTATATATTAACAAAAAATGAATAAAATACTATCGCAGGCATTAAAGAAAGCTGTCTCTGAATATAGCCCCAAGGTTAAAGAAGTCCAAAAAAGCAATAGACCAGATTTATTCTCTTTAAATAACGAAACTGAGTTATTTCAAAATGATAAGGGTATAATAATTAAAATTGACCGATCAAAAGATGTGAACCTAACTGATTTTGGTAAGGCAACTTTAAAAGACAGATACCTTGGTCACAATGAATCTTTTCAAGATTTATTTGCGAGAGTAGCTAGTACATATGCTGACGATAATTTGCATGCGCAAAGAATTTATAATTATATAAGTAATCTCTGGTTCATGCCAGCTACACCTGTTTTGTCTAATGGTGGAACTAAAAGAGGATTACCAATTTCATGTTTTTTAAATGAAGCATCAGATAGCTTAGGCGGCATTCTAGATCTTTGGAGTGAAAATGTTTGGTTAGCCGCAAAAGGTGGAGGTATTGGAAGTTATTGGGGAAATTTGAGATCAATAGGTGAGAAGATTGGTAAAGTTGGAAAAACTTCTGGGATTATTCCGTTTATAAAAGTGATGGACTCATTAACTATGGCAATCAGCCAAGGCTCATTAAGAAGAGGATCTGCAGCATGTTATCTTCCAATTGACCATCCTGAAATAGAAGAGTTTATGGAAATGAGAAGACCAACTGGTGGTGATCCGAACAGAAAAGCATTAAATTTACACCATGGTGTTTTAGTTTCAGATGCATTTATGCGAGCTGTAGAAAATGATGAGCAATGGGCATTAAAGAGTCCTGCTGACGGAACTATTCAACAAACTATATCTGCAAGAAATTTATGGATTAGATTATTAACAGCGAGAATTGAAACAGGTGAACCTTACATTATTTACATCGATACTGTTAATAGACAAATACCGCAACATCATAAGCTTGCAAACCTTACAGTTAAAACTTCAAACCTTTGCAGTGAAATAACTTTACCTACTGGTATCGATAAAGATGGAAGAGATAGAACAGCTGTTTGTTGTTTGTCTTCATTAAATTTAGAAAAGTATGATGAGTGGAAAGATGATCCAGATATGATTGGAGATGTAATGAGATTTTTAGATAATGTTTTATCTGATTTTATTAACAAAGCTCCTGAGCAATTTAAAGATGCTAAATACTCTGCTGAGAGAGAAAGAAGTGTTGGGTTAGGAGTGATGGGTTTCCATTCTTTCTTGCAGAAAAAAAGAATTCCACTCGAATCTGTTATGGCAAAGTCATGGAATAAAAAGATTTTTAAAAATATTCATGAAAAGGTAAATCAAGCCTCAAAAGATTTAGCCGAAGAAAGAGGCGCATGTCCAGATGCTGCAGAATATGGTTTTAAAGAGAGATTTTCAAATAAGACCGCAATAGCACCAACTGCATCTATTTCAATAATCTGTGGCGGTGCATCACCAGGAGTAGAACCTATTGCAGCTAACAGCTATACTCACAAAACTTTATCAGGATCTTTCAATGTTAGAAATAGATATCTTGAGGAGATTTTGGAAAGTCATGGAAAAAATGATGATGAAACATGGTCAACAATAACTACTAATCAAGGATCAGTTTCGCATTTAGATTTTTTAACTGATTTAGAAAAAGATGTTTTTAAAACTGCTTTTGAATTAAATCAAAAATGGATTATTGAGTTGAGTGGTGATAGGACACCATTTATTTCTCAAGCACAATCAGTCAATTTGTTTTTACCAGCAGACGTTCACAAAAAAGAATTACATAGAATTCATTTTGATGCATGGAAAAAAGGTTTGAAAAGCCTTTATTACTGTAGATCAAAATCAATTCAAAGAGCTGAAAATATCAATAATGCTCAATCAACTGATATTACAGCCAATGTATATAAATCTAAAAATCAACAAACTAACGAAGAACCAGAATACGAGGAGTGTTTATCATGTCAGTAGCAGAGAAAATCAAAGTAGAAAAAAAAGAAATTATCCAACCTAAAAAGATGGGTCTTTTAGTAGAAAATCCAGTTTACAAACCATTTAGATACCCTTGGTGTTATGACGCTTGGTTAACACAACAAAGAATCCATTGGTTACCTGAGGAGGTACCACTTGGTGATGATGTTAGAGATTGGCAGAAAAATTTATCACAACCTGAAAAAAATCTTTTAACTCAAATCTTTAGATTTTTTACTCAGGCTGATGTTGAAGTTAATAACTGTTATTTAAGACATTACACAACTGTTTTTAAACCAACTGAAGTTTTAATGATGATGACAGCTTTTGCTGCAATGGAAACAGTTCATGTCGCTGCTTATTCTCATTTATTAGATACTATTGGAATGCCAGAGTCAGAGTATTCTGCATTTATGAAGTATAAAGAGATGAAAGACAAATATGATTACATGCAAGGATTTAACGTTAATTCAAAAGAGGACATTGCTAAAACTGTTGCAGTCTTTAGTGCTTTCACTGAGGGTCTACAATTATTTGCAAGTTTTGCGATCCTTTTAAATTTCCCAAGACACAATAAGATGAAAGGAATGGGCCAAATAGTTACTTGGTCTGTAAGAGATGAAACTCTTCACTGCAATTCTATGATTAGAATTTTTAAAGAATTCATTAAAGAGAATCCAGAAATCTGGACACCTAAATTAAAAAAAGAATTATATGAAGCTTGCAGAACCATTATTGAACATGAGGATGCCTTTATAGATTTAGCTTTTGAAATGGGTCCAATGGAAGGATTAACTGCAAAAGAGGTAAAAGACTATATTAGATTTATTGGTAATAGAAGACTAGTTCAACTAGGCTTGGAACCAATTTACGATGTACAAAAAAATCCACTTGGATGGTTAGATACAATGTTAAACGCAGTTGAGCACATGAACTTCTTTGAGGGTCGTGCAACTGAATATTCTAAAGCATCTACACAAGGAACTTGGGTCGAAGCTTTTAGTTAATTATCTTTGATTTAATTGTAAAACTTTCCTGTGCTTGTTACCTTTGTAACTTGCAAGAGGTCTGATCAGTTTATTTGCAGCATGTTGCTCCATTATATGTGCTGACCAACCAGTTATTCTTGAAATAACGAATATTGGTGTAAAGAAATCTGTATCAAAACCCATCAAGTGATAAGTCGGTCCAGTAGGATAATCCACGTTTGGATGGATGTTTTTTCTCTCAATCATTACTTTTTCAACAATGTCATAAATTTTTTCAAATTTTTTATCTTTTTTAATTTTTGCTACTTTAGCAAAATATTTTCTCATTGTAGGAACTCTTGAGTCTCCACTTTTGTAAACTCTATGGCCAAAACCCATAACAACCTCTTTGTTATCTAATGCATCATTTATCCATTTAAGAGCTTTTTTAGGATCCTTAATTTTGTTCATCATATGCATTACTTCTTCATTAGCTCCTCCATGTAATGGACCTTTTAAACTTGCTATTGCTCCAGTAATTGCTCCGTGAATATCAGACAAGCTGCTGGTAATAGTTCTTGCAGTAAAAGTTGAAACATTAAAACTATGCTCTGCATATAATATTAAAGACACATCAAAAGCTTTTACTATTTCTTTTTGAGGTACTTTTCCAAAACACATATAAAAAAAGTTTTCTGCTATATTTAAATTCTTTTTGGGTTTGATAATTTTTTTACCTTTTCTAATTCTGTAGAAGGCGGCTAATGCAGTAGGAGTTTTTGCAAGGATTCTAATCGCTTTTCTCATATTTGCTTCAGGAGAGGAGTCAGTTGTTTCTTTATCCTCCAAACCCATAATACTTACAGCAGTTCTGGCCACATCCATAGGATGAGATTTTTTAGGCATTTTTTTTATAACTGAGTATAAATCTTTAGATAATTCTCTATTATTTTTCTCTTCCTTTTCAAATTTTCTAAGCTGAATAGTATTAGGTAAATCTTTATTTAAAATAAGATAAGCTACTTCCTCAAATCTACAATATTCACAAAGATCTTGAGCAGCATAACCTCTATAAGTTAAAGAGTTAATTTCAGGCATTACTTTTGAGACCTCTGTCTCGTCTACAACAATTCCTAATAAGCCTTTTTTAATATCATCACTCATTATTCGTGACCATCGGTGTTAAAGTTATAAATTTTTTCGTCCAAACTATTATATTTCTCATAATCCACAAGATCATATAATCGTTTTCTAGTTTGCATCTTATCAATAATGTTATTTTGGTGTCCATTTGCATAAATGTCCCTCAAACCATCTTCAACGTTTTTCATTGCTAACCTTTGAGTTGTAACAGGATAAATAACGATATTGTAACCCAGTTCTTCTAATTGTTTATAATTTAATAATTTAGTTTTTCCAAATTCAGTCATATTGGCTAACAAATAACACGATAATTCTTTTCTAACTTTTTCAAAGTCCTTTTCATCATGAAGTGCTTCGGGAAAAATAATTTCTGCTCCAGCATCGATATACGCCTTACATCTCTCGATCATTTTATCAATTCCCTCTACACTTTTTGCATCGGATCTTGCAATAATCTTAAAATTTTTATCTTTTTTTGCAGAAACACATTCTTTGATTTTTTTCACCATTGCATCTGTTGATATCAATTCTTTATTATCTAAGTGTCCACATCTTTTTCTTTCAATTTGATCCTCTAAATGAACTCCAGTAATTCCAAACTCTTCAAAAGTTTCTATAGTTTCTTTGCAAGATTTAAATCCTGTATCTATGTCTACAATTGTAGGAAGATTTGTAACTCTAGAGATTAAGTATGAACGTGTGCTAACATCTTGCAGTGTAGTTAATCCAATATCTGGGAATCCAAGATCATTTGCCATTACACCTCCAGAAACATAAACAGCATCGTAACCAATTTCCTCAATTAATTTTGCTGTTAAAGGATTATAAGCACCAGGAACTCTTAATATTTTTTTAGATTTTAATTTTTCTGTAAAATCTTTTCTTTTTTGTATTGGTTCTTTTTCCACAAAATGCATTAAAAAATTCCTTTTTTTAAATTCCGTTTAATTTTGCTCTTTTTAACAATAATATTCAATCTATCTAATTGACCTGACTTTAGTTTTCTTAAGTTTTGCACTGTCTTTAAAAATCTTTCAATTTCTTTTTTATCTAAAATATTCTCGGTAAGTGTCAAAAATTTGTTTATATAATTTTTTCTTTTAAACGGTCTTGAGCCATAAGGATGAGCATCTGCAACTCCTTGTTCTTCGGTAATTTTTTTTCCATTTTTAAGAGTAATTGTGACTTTTGCACCAAAAGCTTTTTTTCTGGGGTTTGGGTCATGATATCTTTTGGTCCATTTTTTGTCTTCATGGGTTTTGATTGATCTCCATATCTTAATTGTACTTTTTCTTTTTGCTCTAGCTTTCGAATAAGATTTTACATGGTGCCAACTACCATCCTCTAAAGCCACAGCAAATATATACATTATTGAATGATCTAAAGTTTCTCTACTTGCATTTGGATCCATTTTTTGAGGGTCATTTGCACCTGTACCAATCACATAATGAGTATGATGACTGGTATAAATATCAATTTTTCTTACTTGATTTAGATTTGATATTTTCTTTTTAAGTTTTTTTGCAAGATCAATTAATGCTTGAGATTGATATTCAGCAGAATATTCTTTTGTGTAAGTTTCAAGAATAGCTTTCTTAGTCTCGTTTTTTTTGGGGAGCGGAACTTTATATAGAGCTTTTTTTCCATCTAAAATTCGCGCAATAACACTATCCTCACCTTCATAAATTGGACTTGGAGCACCTTCACCACGCATAACTCTATCTACAGCCTCGATTGCAAGTTTACCAGCATGTGCTGGGGCATAAGCTTTCCAACTGGAGATTTCACCTTTTCTAGACTGTCTTGTTGAAATAGTTGTATGTAAAGCTTGTTGAACAGCTTGATAGATTGTTTCTGTATTTAGTCTTAACATCGATCCTATTCCAGCAGCAACACTTGGTCCTAAGTGAGCGATATGGTCTACTTTATGTTTATGTAAACAAATTCCTTTAACTAAATTAACTTGCACTTCATAGGCAGTTATTATCCCTCTTAAAAGATCTAATCCGCTTTTTTTATTTTGTTGTGCAACACTTATAAGGGGAGGGATATTATCACCAGGATGACTGTAATCAGCTGCTAAAAATGTGTCATGAAAATCAAGTTCTCTTACAGCTGTTCCGTTGCTCCATGCTGCCCATTCACAATCAAATTTTAATTTATTATCAACTCCAAATAATGTTGCACCATTTTTTCTTAAATGCTTTAGGGCCATCTCTCGGGATGAAATAACTGGACGTCTATTTAAAGAAGCTATTGCGACTGAAGCATTATCAATAATTCTATTAATCACCATCTCTATCGCCTCTTTATCCAGCTTTGCATTATCACTTGCAATCTCTGCGATTTTCCAAGCCAGCTGTTTTTTTTTGGGTAAATGAACTTTAGATGGGAAAACTTTTACGTTATGTATGATCAAAATAACTCCTAATTGAAAACTGTTCTAATAGTTAAAAAAAAATAATCAATATTAAAGATATTTTGTTACGATTTTTTCAATACCAATGAAGTCTTTTATTAAGTGATTATGGTAAATTTCAGTTGTATTTTTTTCAGTATAACCATCCTCAAGTAAAATAACTGGAATTCCAGCAGCTTTTGCGGCGTTAGCATCTGTTTCACTATCGCCAATCATTAAAGTTTTTTTAAGATCCCCATCTAAAATTTCAACTACAGACGTTAAGTGTCTTGGATCAGGTTTACAATAATCAAATGTATTGTGACCCGCTACATATTCAAAAAAATCATAAATTCCAATTTTTTTTAAAAGATCAATCGCTAGATGTTCTTGTTTGTTTGTGCAAACACCCATTGAAATCTTTTTTTCTCTTGACCATATTAAAAAATCTTTAACTCCATCAATTAATTTACTTTCATTTACAATATTATTTCCGTAATACTCTACAAATTCCTTGACCATTTCTTTTTTAATTTTTTCATCTTGGACTTTTCCAAATTCTTTTTTTGCCTGACCCCATATAGATCGACCAAGCATCGCACCAGCGCCTTGACCCACCAAGTTTCTTATTTCCTCAGTAGACTTGGTTGGATAACCGAATTTACTCATCACATGATTGTGGGCCCTCATTAAGTCGGGAGCTGTATCCACTAAAGTGCCATCTAAATCAAAAAGAATTGTAAAAATTTGTTTCATAATTAAAAGTATTTTTAAGAAATATTTTGTGAATTAAGAAAGATATATACTTAATGTAAGTAATTTTCTAGATGAAACAATTAAATATGAATAAACTTCAAAATTCACTGAGAGTGAAGTTCTTAAAATCTAAAGTAAATATGATTGCTCCAGAAACAATCTATTTTTCTAAAGATACAAAAATTGGAAAAAATGTGACTATAGAACCATATGTAGTTATTGGATCAAAAGTTAAGATTGGTAACAATGTTATTATTAAATCTTTCAGTCATTTAGAGAATTGTAAAATCGAAAATAAAGTTGAAATAGGTCCTTATGCACGAATAAGACCTGGTACCACTTTAAAGGAAGGGTCTAAAATTGGAAACTTTGTTGAAATTAAAAAAAGTACTCTTGGGAAAAAATCTAAGGTAAATCATCTAACTTATATTGGTGACACTTCAATTGGTAAATCAGTTAACGTTGGAGCGGGGACAATTACGTGCAACTACGATGGAATAAAAAAATATAAAACTAGAATAAAAGATAATGTTTTTGTTGGCTCTAACTCTTCTTTAGTAGCCCCAATTACACTTGCAGAAAATAGCATAGTTGGAGCAGGATCAGTAATTACCAGGAATGTAAGTAAAAAATCTTTAGCGCTCACTAGAAGTCAACAACTAGAGATAAAAAATTATAAAAGAAGATCTAAATAATTATGTGTGGCATTATTGGAATAAATAGTAATAGACCTGTTTCATCAACAATTATCAGCTCTTTAAAAAAATTAGAATACAGAGGATATGATTCAGCAGGTATAGCAACGCTTTCAAACAATGAAATTAACGAAGTTAAATCTGAAGGAAGAGTTGATAATCTTGAAAATAATCTATTAGTTCAAAAAATGGAAGGAACCATTGGTATAGGACATGTTCGCTGGGCTACACATGGATTGCCAAATAGTATTAATGCTCATCCTCACTCTTCACAAAATGTTTCTGTAGTTCATAATGGAATAATTGAAAATTCTACGTTATTAAAAAAATTTTTGGTGAGCAAAGGTCATAAATTTAAGTCACAAACTGATACTGAAGTGATTGTACATTTGATTACAGAAAATTTAAAAACCGAAAATATTGTTAATTCAATTAAAAAAACTCTCAAATCTCTTCATGGTAGTTTTGCGCTAGGTATAATATTTAAAGATCAACCTGATTTGATAGTAGGTGCAAGAAGAGGATCTCCATTAGCTGTGGGGTATGGTCCAAATGAAAATTATTTAGGTTCAGATTCATACGCTCTGAAGGCGATGACAAATAAGATTACTTATCTTAATGACGGTGAATTTTGTATTATAAAAAAAGATCACGTTGAATTTTTTAATGAGGAAGGGGATAAGATAAATAAAAAAGTTTTAGAATTATCTTTAGAAGATGAAAAATATGACAAAGGTGATTACAAACATTTCATGGCTAAAGAAATAGAGGAACAACCGACAACATTAAAAAATGGAATTAATGAATATGTAGATACATTAAATAATGATATTAATATTTATAATTTTCCTTGGAAAATGAATGAAATTTCCTCAGTAACTTTAATTGGTTGTGGAACAGCCTATCATTCTTGTCTGCTTGCAAAATACTGGTTCGAAGAATTAACTTCATTAGATGTTAATGTAGATATTGCGTCAGAGTTTAGATATAGAAAAAACAGATTTAAGAAAGAGACTTTATATATATTTGTATCTCAATCTGGTGAAACAGCAGATACTTATGCGGCATTAGATTTATGTAATCAAAATGATATGAAAACATGTGCGGTTGTAAATGTAATCGAGAGTTCGATTGCTAGAGACTCTAAATTTGTTTTACCAATACATTGTGGGACCGAGATTGGTGTTGCCTCCACCAAAGCCTTTTTGGGTCAAATCCTTATATTATACATTTTAGCTTTAAAAATTGGATTATTAAGAAAAGATTTAAAAAAAGAATTATTCAATGAAAAACTTAAAGATCTTAAATCTCTTCCTAAATTAGCAGAAAAGACTTTATTAACCGATAATAAGATACAGACAATTTCTAATACCTTTAATGAGGCTAAAGGTTCAATGTTTTTAGGAAGAGGTTTTTCTTTTCCAATAGCATTAGAAGGTGCATTAAAATTAAAAGAACTATCTTATATCCATGCTGAAGGCTATCCAGCTGGGGAAATGAAACATGGACCACTTGCTCTTATCGAAGAAGGAATGCCGGTTGTTGTATTAGCGCCGAGAGACAATTATTATAAAAAAACTATTTCTAATATGCAGGAAGTTATTGCAAGAGGAGCAAAAGTTTTATTAGTAACAAATAAAAGTAGTGATGAGGTGGTTTCAGAAAATATTTGGGAAAAAATAGAAGTTGAAAGTGCTAATGATGACCTTTTACCCTTTCTTTTAACAATACCTTTACAAAAATTAGCTTATTATTCAGCTCTCAAAAAGGGATTTGATATAGATAAGCCTAGAAATTTAGCTAAATCAGTAACCGTTGAATAATAGAAAAACTCTGATACAACAATCTTGAGTTGAATATGAAAAATTGGAAAGCAAATAGCTGGAGAAAGTATCCTGTCAAACACATACCAACGTATGGTGATGAGAAGGAGCTTAATAGTGTTTTAAACAAATTAAAAACATTTCCACCACTTGTATTTGCAGGTGAGACAAGACATTTAAAAGATCAATTATCTAAAGTAGTTGATGGCAAAGCTTTTTTATTACAAGGCGGTGACTGTGCCGAAAGTTTTGCAGAATTTCATCCTGACAATATAAGAGATACTTTTAAAGTAATTCTTCAAATGGCTTTGGTGATGACATACTCTGCATCTTTACCTATTGTAAAACTTGGAAGGATTGCTGGACAGTTTTCTAAACCAAGAAGTGCTCCAACAGAAAAACAAGGTGATGTAGAATTACCAAGTTATTTAGGTGATAACATTAATGCAATAGACTTTAACGAAAAAGCTAGAAGACCTGATCCAAAAAGAATGTACAAAGCGTATTCTCAATCAGCTTCAACGCTTAATTTACTTAGAGCATTTTCAAAAGGTGGTTTTGCAGATTTGAACAAAGTTCATTTATGGAATTTAGATTACATTAAAAAAAGTCCTCAAGCAAAAAAATTTAAAGATCTAGAGGACAAAATTGCTGATGCACTAGCTTTTATGGAAGCATGTGGAATAACTTCAGACTTTAATAATAGATTATACACTGTAAATTTCTGGACATCACATGAAGCGTTGCACTTACCCTTTGAGGAAAGTATGACAAGAGTAGATTCTACTACTGGTGAGTATCACGATACATCTGCTCATTTTGTCTGGATTGGTGATAGAACAAGACAGTTAGATGGTGGACATGTTGAATTTTGTAGAGGAATAGAAAATCCTATTGGAATCAAGTGTGGTCCTACCTCTAAACCTGAGGAGATCGCAAAAATTTGTGAAGTATTAAATCCAAAAAATGAAAAAGGCAAAATAACTTTAATTTCAAGATTTGGTCATCAAAATGTAGAAAAGTTTTTGCCAAAGTTAATAAGACGAATTAAAAAAGAGGGTCTTAATGTTATTTGGTCATGTGATCCAATGCATGGGAACACAATTGTATCAACTACTGGTTTTAAAACGAGACCATTTAACAATGTAGTTAATGAGGTCAAAAATGTTTTTGGTGTTCATCAGTCTGAAGGATCATACGCAGGTGGTTTACATGTTGAAATGACTGGCCAAGATGTGACAGAGTGTACAGGTGGAGCAAGAAAAATATCGGATGCTGATTTATCGAGTAGATACCACACTCATTGTGACCCAAGATTGAACTCAGACCAGGCTTTAGAATTAGCCTTTTTAATTTCTGATGAGATTAAAAAGAATAGCAGCTATTCTAAAAATGCTATTCAAGCGGCATCTTAAGCTATTGCATATAATTTCAAGATAGTTAAATATTTGTTATGCTACCATCAGAAAAAGTAAAATTTATCTCTAACTGGATCAAAACATACGTTGATCAAATGCCAAATAAGGCACAATCATTAGTCATTGGAATATCTGGTGGTATAGACTCATCTGTTTCAAGCACTCTGAGTGCGATGACAGGGATTAAAACCATTGTTTTAACAATGCCGATTAAACAAAAAGAAAATCAACATGATCTTAGTTTGAAGCATCAACAATGGCTGGTAAAAAATTTTAAAAATGTTGAAGCGCATACTTTAAGTTTAGATAAACTTTTTGAAACATTTTCAACAACCCTAAATAAATTTGATAATGAACATGGTTTTGCTAACTCCAGAGCAAGACTTAGAATGACTACTCTTTATCAAGTTGCAGCAGCAAATAGAGGTATTGTAGTTGGAACAGGAAATAAAGTAGAGGATTTTGGAGTAGGTTTTTATACTAAATATGGAGATGGTGGTGTTGATATATCTCCTATAGCAGATTGTAATAAAACAGAAGTATGGGAACTTGGTAAAGAATTAGGTATATTAAAAGAAATTATTGATGCTCCACCAACTGATGGATTATGGGATGATGGAAGAACAGATGAAGGTCAGTTAGGATTCAATTATTCAGAACTTGAAGACGCAATGGGCAACCCAAATTCGCCTCATAGAGAACAATACGAAAAAATTCGAAATCAAAACTTGCATAAAATGGAGCCAATTCCAGTTTGCAAGATTCCTAGTTAATCAATTAGATTAACAAATCATTAAATAAGGTATATTTCTTAATCAGCTAATATGGATATTTTTTTAACAAATAATTTAAGTAATAAAAAAGAACAATTTGTTCCAAAAGAAAAAAAAAATGTTGGAATGTACGTTTGCGGACCCACAGTTTATGACGATCCTCATATAGGAAACGCAAGACCCTTAGTAATTTTTGATATTTTATTTAAATTATTAAAAAACGAATTTCCCTCAGTAACATATGTGAGAAATATAACTGATATTGATGATAAAATAATTAAATCTTCACAAGAACAAAAAATTTCTACAAAAGAACTTACAGAAAAAGTAACTTCAAGTTTTTTTAAAGACTGTGAGTTTTTAAATTGTGAAAATCCTACTCATCAGCCAAAAGCAACAGAACATATTGAGCTAATGATTGAAATGATAAAGGATTTAATTAAAAAAGGATTTGCGTATGAAAACAAAAAGCATGTTTATTTTGAGGTTAAAAAATTTCCTGAGTACGGAAAATTATCAAATAAAAATTTAGATGATTTAATTGCTGGATCTAGAGTAGAAATCAGTGAAAATAAAAAAAATTCTGAAGACTTTGTTCTGTGGAAACCATCAAATAATGATGAACCTGCCTGGGATTCACCCTGGGGCAGAGGTAGACCAGGATGGCATTTAGAGTGCTCAGCTATGTCAAAAAAATTTTTAGGTAATGAATTTGATATTCATGGTGGAGGTATAGATCTTATTTTTCCTCATCATGAAAATGAAATAGCTCAATCTAGATGTGCCAATGATACAAAAGTTTTTGCAAATTATTGGGTGCACAATGCTTTTATTACTATGTCTAATGAAAAAATGGCTAAGTCACAAGGTAATATTCTAAAAATAAAAGATTTTAGAAATAAGATTAGTGGTCAAATAATCAGATTGGCTTTAATGAGTTCACACTATAAGCAACCATTAGATTGGAACGATAAATTATTAAGTGATTGTGAAAGTACTTTAGATAAGTGGTATAAAGTATACTCATCTGACTTAAAATCTGTCAAAGTTTCAGACGAAATTCTAAAACCACTTTATGAGGATTTGAATACACCTGGATATATTGCCAACCTTCACAAGTTATTCGAAAAAGCTATTAAAGGTGAAAACACAGATTTATTTGTTTCGGCATGCAAATTTATTGGTTTGATGAATGAAACTAGTGAGCAATGGAATCAATTCAAAAAGAAAAGAGTATCTATAACCGAGTCTGAAATTGAAAATATGCTTAGTTTAAGAGACAAAGCTAGAGAAAATAAGAACTATAAAGAAGCTGATAGAATTAGAGATGAGCTCTTGGACAAAGGTGTTTTAATAGAAGATAAAGATGGTAAAACACTCTGGAAATTTAAATGAGTAAAGAAAGATTATACATATTTGACACAACTTTAAGAGATGGAGCTCAAACGCAAGGAGTTGATTTTTCTTTGGAGGACAAAGAAAAAATTGCTTTAGCTTTAGACAATTTGGGTGTGGATTACATTGAAGCAGGATGGCCTGGAGCTAACCCAACCGATACAGAATTTTTTCAAAAGAAACACGATTTTAAAAATTCAAAACTTACATCTTTTGGAATGACAAAAAGGTCTGGACGAAGTGCAGAAAATGATACTGGTTTATCTGCACTCATGAATTCTAATACTTCTGCAGTATGTTTAGTTGGTAAGTCTTGGGATTTTCATGTCGATGTTGCTTTAGGAATAACAAATGAAGAAAATTTAGACAATATTTCTGAGAGTGCAAAACATTTTGTTAAAGCAAAAAAAGAATTCATGTTCGATGCAGAACATTTTTTTGATGGTTATAAAGCAAATCCAAAATATGCTCTCTCATGTATTAAAGCTGCTTATGACCAAGGTGCTAGGTGGGTGATATTATGTGATACAAATGGAGGTACACTTCCACATGAAGTAACACAGATTGTTAGTGAGGTTACAAAAGTAGTGCCAGGAAAAAACTTGGGAATTCACGCTCATAATGATACTGGTAATGCGGTTGCTAATTCATTGGCAGCAGTATTGTCTGGTGTTCGACAAATTCAAGGTACAATAAATGGATTAGGTGAAAGATGTGGAAATGCAAATTTAATGTCATTAATACCAACATTTTTTTTAAAGAAAGATTTTTCGTCTCAATTTGAAATTGGAATAAAATCAAAAAATATTAAAAATCTAACCGAATGTTCAAGACTTTTAGATGAAATTTTAAATAGAAAACCTAACCAACATTTACCATATGTGGGCGCAGCAGCTTTTTCACATAAAGGGGGATTGCATGTATCTGCTGTACAAAAAGATCCAAAAACTTATGAACACATCAATCCAGAGGAAGTTGGTAACACCAGAAATATTGTTGTCTCTGATCAATCAGGAAAATCAAACATTATCTCTAGATTAAAAAGTATCAAAATTGATATTCAAGAAAATGATCCAAAAATTAAAAAATTATTAGATGAAGTGAAAGACAGAGAGTTCATTGGTTATAGTTATGATGGTGCTGATGCATCATTTGAGTTGTTAGCTAGAAGAATTATTGGAGAAATACCAAGATATATATTTATTAATGAATATGATGTTTCAGTAAAAAAAAATAATTCTGGTGAAATAGTTTCCTCTGCAAAAGCTCAATTGGAAGTTGATGGAGAAAAAATTATGTGTGAAGGAGAAGGGAATGGTCCAGTAAATGCTTTAGATAATGCCATCAGACAAAACGTTGATAGACTGGCAAAATATTCAAAATATTTAAAAGATTTAAAACTGGTAGATTATAAAGTAAGAATTTTAAATACAGGAACTGAGGCTGTTACAAGAGTTTCAATTGAAAGCACAGACTCTCAAGGAAAAAATTGGTTTACTATTGGTGTCTCGACAAATATTATCGAAGCTTCGTTCAAAGCATTAATTGATAGTTTGGATTATAAATTATTTAAAGATAATGCGCCTGCAAGTAAATAAATGAGTAAAAATAATATCTCATTTATTCTTCATAAACCTCAATTATCAGAAAATATTGGTGCCTGTGCCAGAGCAATAAAAAACTTTGATTTTAATAAATTGATTTTAGTAAACCCAAAACCTACTTTTCCTAATGATAAAATTCTAGCCACATCAGTTGGAGCTAAAGATGTTATAAAACAAAGCAAAAATTATGACAATTTAGAAGATGCAATAAGTAAAATTGATATTGTTATAGCCACTTCTGCAAGATTTAGAAATAAAAATGTCAAACATATAAATCTAAACGATTTAAAAAAAATAAATTTCAAAAAAAAAATTGGTTTTCTGTTTGGTTCGGAGGCATCAGGTTTATCAAATGATGAAATCAGTTATACTAATTATACTTTACAAATACCTACTAACCCTGATTTTAAATCTTTGAATTTATCCCATAGTCTGATTATTATTGCTCAATACGTATCTAGCCTTTTCAAACTAAAAAATACTCCATTTAAAAGATCAAAAAAAATCAAATCAGCTAATAAAAAAGAAATTCAATCAATGTTAAGTCTTTGCATTAAAAATTTAGATGAAATAAATTTTTTTAGACCCAAGGAAAAGAAACCCAAAATGCTTGAGAACCTGAGAAATATTTTTTATAAAATGGAGTTATCTGATAAAGAAACACGTATATTATCAAGTGTATTTGCCAGTTTAGGAAAAAAACGTTGATTGACAAAATTATGAGTAAGTTTATAAACCCCCCATATTAAATGACTAAAAGATTAAACTCTAAACATAAAGTAGATAGAAGATTAAAAGTTAATCTTTGGGGAAGACCCAAAAGCCCTTTTAATAAAAGAGCTTATGGTCCAGGACAACATGGACAAACAAAACAGGGCAAACCATCTGATTATGGCATTCAACTTCAAGCTAAACAGAAGCTCAAAGCTTATTATGGAAATATTAATGAAAGACAATTTAGGAATATTTATAAAAAAGCATCAATGTTAAAAGGCGATACTAGTGAGAATTTAATCGGTCTTTTAGAAAGAAGACTTGATTCAGTGATTTACAGAGCTAAATTTGCCACAACAATTTTTTCTGCAAGACAATTAATCAATCATGGTCACGTTAAGGTTAATGGAAAAAAAGTAAATATTTCAAGTTATTTAGTTAGAGAAGAAGATACAATAGAAATACGAGATAAATCAAAACAGATGGCCTTAGTGGATATTGCTCTAGCCAACAAAGAAAGAGAAGCACCAGAATATATTCAGCTTGATCAAAAAAATAAAAAATTCAAATTTATTAGAATACCTAAATTTGAGGAAGTTCCTTATCCTGTGGTAATGGAACCTAATTTAGTAATTGAATATTATTCAAGATAATAATTTGTTAAAAAGAACATCAAAAAAATATATCCAATCAGTTCTCTCAAAAAATAAAAACTGGAAAATTCTAGATATCGGCTGTGGTTATAGTGCTAACGAATTAGCTACTACTATTTGTGATGTTCAAGACTTGTCTAAATTTTACAAGGACAAAAATTTTATCAAGCTAGAAAAAAAACAACTACCTTTTGAAGATAATCAATTTGATTTTGTAATTGCGAGTCATGTGCTCGAGCATGTCGAAGATTATAAATTTTTTATAAGTGAGTTGGAGAGAGTATCAAAAAAAGGGTACATAGAATTACCTACTAAACTTGAAGATAATTTAGTATTTGAGAATAAAAATGATCATTTATGGCATATGGATTTTGATGATATTAATTTGAAATTGTTAATCTCCAAAAAATTTCAATATTTTGAACCTATTCTAACAGTTTCAATGATGCATAAATTAAGAGAGAACTTTAAAAGTAGTTTTATTTTAGAGCTTTATTGGGAAAATAAAATTGATTACGAATTTGTTGAAAAAACTCAGTATAATCAAAAATATAGTTTAATTAAAATGTTTAGAAAATTTTTTTCAAAAAAAATAAGAATGATTTTTAGTTAATCTTTTTTGTAAGCAATACCTTTATCTTGAAAAATTTTCTTGAGTTCACCACTTTCATACATTTCTTTGACAATATCACACCCTCCAACAAATTCTTTTTTTACGTAAAGTTGAGGAATAGTAGGCCAATCACTATAAATTTTAATTCCTTCTCTAATTGATTGATCTTCAAGAACATTAACACTTTTAAAATTCACTTCTAAAATTTTAAGCATATTTGAAACCGCCATTGAGAAACCACACTGTGGAGCATCTGGAGTTCCTTTCATGAATAAACATACATCATTAGAATCAATATGATTTTGAATTATATTTTTAGTTTGGTCATCCATTATTGTTCTATTGTTTTAATTGCTAGAGCATGTAATTCATTTCCCATTCTACCTTTTAATGAATTATAAACCATTTTGTGTTGTTCAATTTTACTTTTTCCAGCAAACTGCGATGATGTGATTGTAGCAGAATAATGATTACCATCTCCTGCTAAATCTTGTATCTCAATTAAAGCATCTGGCATAGCTTCTTTAATAAACTTCTCAATTTCTTTTAAATCCATTGCCATAATTAAACTAAATAACTCTTAAGCCAATTAGTATTATATGATTTTAATTCGTCAATTGTTAGTTTCGTCTTTTGATCAATTATCATATCTTTATCAATGATTTTACCTATCTCATCATAATGTACTGAATTTTTATCTAAAATCTTACAAACTTCCTTGAAATCTTTTGGATTTATTTCAATTAAATATCTTCCTTGATCTTCAGCAAAAAAGTATTCAATTTCATTAATCAAAAATTTTGGCTTTTTGATCTGTATACCTTTCTCACCTTTTATACACATTTTGCTTATTGCTGTGATTATTCCACCGAGAGATACATCATGGGCACTTATAATGAAATTTTTTTCAATCAAATTAAGTAGAGTCAGACCATTATTTTTTTCATTAAATAAATTTACTTCAGGTGGGGGCCCATTATTTTCATTTAAAATTATTCTTGATAATAAACTTTGATCTATATGACCCTCAGTTTTACCAATCACTAATACGATGTTGTCAGTTTCTTTAAAATCCATTGTGATCATTTTTTTGTAATCTTTAATTAAACCTACGCCTCCTATTGTAGGAGTTGGTTTAATTCCGATGTCTTTAGTTTCATTGTAAAAAGATACATTGCCTGAGACAACAGGATAATCTAAATACTTACATGCTTCACTGATACCTTGAACACATTCGACAAACTCACCCATATTTTCTTCTTTCTCTGGGCTTCCAAAATTTAAACAATTCGTAACTGCTATAGGTTTAGCACCTACTGAGATTAAATTTCTCCAAGTTTCACAAACGACTTGTTTACCACCTGTCAGTGGATGTGCCCAACAATAAGTCGCAGATGAATCCACTGTAGCAGCAATAGCTTTTTCTGTTTTATGAACTCTAACTACACCCGAGTCTCCACCTGGCTTTTGTATTGTATCACCCATGACAGTGTGATCATATTGTTGCCAAATCCATTCTTTGCTACAAACATTTGGGCTGGATAAGATTTTTTTTAAAGTGTCTTTAATTTTAAGACTTTTAAATGTTGCTTTATCTATTTTATTTTTTTTGGGTAATTTTGATTTTTTCCATTTTCGATCATACATCGGAGAGTTTTCAACCAATGTATTAACTGGAATATTAGCAACTTGCTTATTATCGAAAAATAATTCAATATTTTTTGTATTGGTTGTTTTCCCAATTACTGCAAAATCTAAATTCCACTTATCAAATATTTTTTTGGCTATTTCCTCTTTACCACTCTCTAGAACTATAAGCATTCTTTCCTGGCTTTCTGATAACATAATTTCGTAAGGGGTCATTTTTGTTTCTCTACACGGAACCTTATTTAAGTTAATTTCAATACCTAAATTTCCCTTTGATGCCATTTCAATACTTGAAGAAGTTAGTCCTGCAGCTCCCATATCTTGAATTGCAATAATTGAGTCTCCTGACATCAATTCTAAGCACGCCTCTAATAAAAGTTTTTCAGTAAAAGGATCTCCAACTTGTACAGTTGGTTTTTTTTCCTCGATCTTTTCATCAAAACTTGCAGAGGCCATACTTGCTCCATGAATTCCATCTCTACCAGTTTTTGATCCAACATATATAACTGGTTTATTCAAACCAGCTGCCTTGGAGTAAAATATCTTATCTTTTTTAACTAATCCTAAAGTCATCGCGTTTACTAAAATATTTCCATTGTATGATCTATCAAATGATGTTTGTCCTGCTATAGTAGGTACTCCCATACAGTTTCCATAACCACCAATTCCATGAACAACACCTCTTAATAAATTTTTTGTTTTTTTGTGTTGAGTTGAACCAAAATGTATTGAATTTAAGTTAGCAATGGGTCTTGCACCCATTGTAAAAACATCTCGCATAATTCCACCAACTCCTGTAGCGGCTCCCTGATAAGGCTCAATAAATGATGGATGATTGTGACTTTCAATTTTAAAAACTATTGCATCTCCATCTTCAATATCAATAACTCCAGCATTTTCCCCTGGTCCTTGAATTACTTTTTTTCCTTTAGTATGTAATTTTTTTAAATGAATTCGAGAAGATTTATAGGAGCAATGCTCATTCCACATTGCTGAAAATATACCTAACTCAGTAATATTAGGTGTTCTTTTTAATAATTTACAAATCTTTTTATACTCGTCTGATTTTAAACCGTGTTCAATTGCAATTGTTTCGTTAACCAACATTATTTAATATTATTTAAAAGATTTTTAAAAAAGATAGATCCATCTTCCCCAGATAAACTTTCATCTATCATTCTCTCAGGATGAGGCATCATACCTAAAACGTTTTTTTCTTTATTAAAAATACCTGCAATATTTTTAATTGAGCCATTAGGATTTATTTGATCATTCGTATTGCCATTTTGATCACAATAATAAATTGCTATTTGGTTATTATCTTCAATCTCTTTGAGTTGATCGTTAGTGCAAAAATAATTACCTTCATTATGGGCTATGTGTAACTCCAAAACTTTTTTATCAAGATTTTTGAAAAAGGTATTTTCTTTATTATCTACTTTTACGTGGACATTTTTACAAATAAACTGAAGATATTTGTTTCTTAATAATACTCCTGGCACCAATCCAGACTCAACTAAAATTTGAAAACCATTACAAATTCCCATAACCAATCCACCTGATTTTGCAAAATTTATTACTGAATGCATAATTTTTGACTTTGAGGCCATACTTCCACAACGTAAATAATCTCCGTAAGAAAAACCACCAGGCAAAACAATTAAATCACTTTTGGGCAATTCTTGATCATTATGCCAAACCATTTTGTTTTTAAATCCAAATTTTGTTAGAGCCACATCCATGTCTCGATCACAATTTGAACCAGGAAAGGTTATAACCGATGATTTCATTAATTATTGTGTCTCAATAATTTTGTAGTTTTCAATAACAAGATTAGCTAAAAGTTTTTTACACATATCTTCCACAAGATCTTTAGCTTTTTTTGGATCATTTTCTTTAACATCAATTTCAAAATATTTTCCTTGTCTAACTTCATTGACAGAATTAAAACCCATACCATCTAATGTTTCATGGATTACTTTTCCTTGTGGATCTAAAACATCCTTTTTAAGAGTTATTACGGCAGAAACTTTCATTTTCGCTTCTTTTTAATTGAAGATAGTTTAGTTACATTCACTGCAGAAACATTCGATTGCTCATGTAGAATTCCAAGTCTTTTGGCAACTTCGGTATACGCAGGCAATAAATCTCCTAAATCTTTTCTAAATCTATCTTTATCAAGTTTTTTGTCAGTCGCAGAGTCCCACAATCTACAAGTATCAGGACTTATTTCATCAGCCAAAATTATTTCTTTTCTTCCATCAATTTTAGTTCTTCCAAACTCTAGTTTAAAATCAATTAATTTTATTCCCACTCCTCTAAACATTCCAATCATAAAATCATTAATTCTAAAAATAGTTTTTTTAACCTTTTCAATTTCTTTTTTATTTGCCCAATCAAATGCATAAATATGATCTTCCGAAATTAAAGGATCACCAAGTTTGTCATCCTTTAAACAATATTCAATTAGAGGTTCTTTTAGTACGGTTCCATCTTCTATTCCAAGTCTTTTAGTTAAAGATCCTGTCGCCACATTCCGAATAACAAATTCAATTGGAATTATTTCTACAAATTTAATTAATTGTTCTCTCATGTTTAGTCGTTTGACTAAATGGTTTTCAATACCAATCTGAGATAAATTTGTAAGTATATGTTCAGAAATTCTATTATTCAAAACTCCTTTACCCTCAATAGTAGTTCTTTTTTCATTATTAAATGCAGTAGCATCATCTTTAAAGTATTGAATTACTAAATTTTTATCTGAGGTTGAATAAATTATCTTGGCTTTTCCCTCATAAAGTTTTTTACCTTTTTTCATTATTTGAAAACCCGCCTGAAAATTAGATTTACATTTTTAAAGTGTTTAGAATAACTAAAGATAGACTTTAATTTTTTGATTGAAATTTTACTCATTATTAACTTGTCAGACTGAATAACATTAAACAAATCTAAATTTTCAGCAAAACATTTTTTTGCATATCCTTGTACTAGCTTATAGGATTTTTCTCTTGTGATACCAGTTTTTGTTAGTTCTAGCATCACCTCTTGTGAAAAAATTAGCCCTTTAGTAAGATTAAGATTTTCTAGCATTTTATTAGGATAAACAATCATATTATCTAGAACACCTGCTAATCTTACAAGCGCAAAGTCTAGAGTTATATTTGCATCAGGACCAATATTTCTCTCTACACTTGAATGTGAAATATCTCTTTCATGCCAAAGTGCAATATTTTCAAGCGCTGGAACAACAGAACTTCTTACCATTCTTGCTAGTCCCGTTAAATTTTCACTTAAAATTGGATTTTTTTTATGGGGCATCGCAGATGAACCCTTTTGACTTTTAGAAAAGTATTCTTGCAATTCGTAGACTTCTGATCTTTGTAAATGTCTAATCTCTATAGCAACTCTTTCTATACTTCCTGCAATAATTCCTAATACTGAAAAATAAAATGCATGTCGATCTCTTGGGATTATTTGAGTAGAGATTGGTTCAACTTTTAATCCAAGTTTTTTTGCAACATGTTTTTCAACATTAGGGTTCACATTTGCAAATGTTCCAACTGCTCCAGAAATTGCACAAGTTGATATTTGATCTATAGCATAAACTAATCTTTCTCTATTTCTTTTGAACTCTTCATAAAAAGAAGCTAATTTTAATCCAAATGTTATTGGCTCAGCATGAATTCCATGACTTCGACCTATACAAGGAGTAAATTTATATTTTCTAGCTTGTTTTTTTAATACTTTTAAAATTTGATCTATGTCTTTTAAGATAATTTTACCTGACTGAACTAATTGAATATTAAAACTTGTATCTACCACATCAGATGAAGTCATGCCAAGATGAAGGTATCTAGCTTTAATTCCTGCCTTTTCAGTTACGGAGGTTAAAAAAGCAATTACATCATGTTTAACTTTACTTTCAATCTGATGAATTCTTTTTACATTTATCCTAGCTTTTTTCCTTACTATTGATGAAACACCTTTTGGAATTTGACCAAGTTTTTCCATTGCTTGAGCTGCAGCAATTTCAACATCCAACCATATTTTGTATTTATTTTCCTCAGACCAAATATCTGTCAATTCTTTTCGAGAGTATCTTTTAATCATTAATTATAAGTACGGGGGCTTTAAATAACCTTTAGCAGATTCTGTAAATATTTCATAACCATTTTCAGTAATTCCAACAGTATGCTCAAATTGTGCAGATAAAGATTTGTCTTTTGTCACTGCAGTCCACCCATCATTAAGCATTTTTACATTAAATTTACCAGCATTAATCATTGGTTCTATTGTAAATGTCATCCCAGGTTTTAATTCTATACCTGTATTCTTTGTTCCATAATGTAAAATGTTTGGTGGCTCATGAAATGATGTACTTATCCCATGACCACAAAAATCTTTAACTACAGAAAATCCTTTTTCTTCAATATAAGATTGTATTTCATGTCCTATATCTCCAAGTTTAATACCAGGTTTTAAGATTTTGATTGCTTTCATCATAGACTGATAAGTTGCATCAATGAGATTATTTAATTTTACAGAGGTTTTTCCAATACAAAACATTCTACTTGTATCTCCATGATGTTCATTAATGATTGCAGTTACATCTACATTAAGAGCATCTCCTTCAACCAAAATTCTATCCTCTGAAGGCACACCATGACACACAACATGATTAAGAGATGTACATAAAGATTTAGTAAAACCACGATAATAAAGTGGGGCAGAGTGGCCACCATTATCTCTTATAAACTCATAACCTAGCTTATCAATGTAAGCTGTAGAAATACCTTCCTTGATATTTTCTGTTAGCATGTCTAAAGTTTGTGCAGCTAACTTTCCAGCTATTCTCATTTTTTCAAATTTTTCAGTGTAATTACTCATCAATAATTTTTATTTTTTTATCTATATAAATTTTTTTAGAACTAATGTTACATCTATAAGCCAAAAAGTTTACCCCAGCTTTTTTAGCTATCAAATAATTTTCATAATACTTACTATCAATATCCTTTGCTATTTTAAAATACTCCATATTTTGTATTTGTACTAAAAATATTAAGTAAGATTTATAGCCTTTCTTTATGGCATCAATAAGAGTAAGTAAATGTTTTGACCCCCTAGTTGTTATAGCATCTGGAAATTCAGCTGTTTTTTCATCTCTAAAAAGAGTAACATTCTTCACTTCTAGAAAACTTTTTTGACCTTTGTTTTCAATTAAAAAATCAAATCTAGTCTCTTTATTAAAAAAAACTTCTGAATTAATCTTATCGTTATTTTTGAATTCCTTAATAAGGTTATTATTTAATCCATGGTGTACAATTTTATTTGCTCTATGAGTGTTTATTCCGACAAAGTTTTTTTTGGCCTTAATAATTTCTAGACCATATTTTAACTTTCTTTTTGGATCGTCATGCTTGAATAAATGCACTTCATTACCTTCATCTAGCAAACCTTTCATAGATCCAGTGTTTGGACAATGCGCAGTGACAATTTCTTTATTTAGATTTACATCAACAAAAAAACGCTTATATCTTTTGATTAATTTGCCTTTTAATAAAGACTTGGTAAATTCCATATTCGAATTATACATATAAAATGCGTAAAAACACAAAAGTAAATGCTGCAATATTAATCATCGGCAACGAAATTCTTTCTGGTCGAACTCAAGACACTAACACAAGCACGTTAGCAACATGGTTAAATTCCATTGGTGTAAAAGTAAATGAAGTAAGAATAATTCCAGATCAAGAAGATATAATTGTAGATACACTAAACATTTTGAGGAAATCTAATAATTATGTTTTCACAACTGGTGGTATTGGCCCAACACATGATGACATAACTGCTCAATCAGTAGCAAAAGCTTTTGGTCTTAAATATGAACTCCATAAAGAAGGATATAAAATATTAGAAGCTTATTACCAGCCAGGTGAGTTTAATGAAGGAAGACAAAAAATGATTTGGATGCCAGCAAATGCAGATTTAATTCTTAATCCAACAAGTGGAGCTCCTGGTTTTAGTGTAGAAAATGTTTTTTGTTTACCAGGGGTGCCATCAATTATGAAATCGATGTTGGGTGGATTAAAAAATAAGATTGTTGGGGGTGACCCTATCTTAAGTCATACTATAAGTCTAAAAACAGTAGAAAGTGAAATTGCAAATTCTCTAACAAAAGTACAAGAGCAAAATCAAGACGTTGAGATTGGAAGCTATCCATTTTTCCATGCTGGCAAACTTGGAGTTTCAATAGTGCTTCGCTCAGAGAATCAATCTAAAATTGATCAATGTAATTCTCAAATATTAAAATTTGTTAATGATAAAAAAATAGAAGTTGTTGATAGATAAATGTTTTATTTTGCTTACGGAAGTAATCTTCATCATTTTCAAATGAAGAGAAGATGTAAAGATAGTATTTTTATCAAAAAGATTAATCTTAAGGATTTTAGATTAACTTTTAGAAGCAAGTATAGAGCCGCCGATATTGAACCAAAAAAAAATTCTATAGTACCGGGAGGCTTATTTGAAATTTCTAAGAGCGATGAAAAAAAACTCGATGTTTATGAGGATTATCCAATTTTATATAAAAAGTATTATTTCTCACATTATGGAAAGAGAGTTATGACTTACACAATGGTACAAAAAACCAGTTTTAGATTTCCAACTGAAAGATATTTAAATGTGGTTAAGCGCGGATACAAAGATTGTAAACTTGATCAAAAATATTTAGAACAAGCATTATCAAATAAATAAATTTTTTATATATTTGATAACCACATGGTCTCAAACGGCTTTAGTTTAAAAGATTTGTTTAAAGAGTTTATCTTAGGATTAATTATATTTTTCCATTTATTATACTTTTTGCCTAATTTTGGGTATTGATCCACTGAGGAACAATTTGTAATTGATATAATTGTTTGTTTTTTATCTAGACTGATCCTTTTAAAACAAAATAATTTAGATCCTAGATTAATATTTAATCTTTTAGCATAAGGGTGAAATGCTTTTTGTTTTCTCTTAATTTCCAATAATTTACTAAGATTTTGATAAAAGATACTTTGTTTAGATGTTTTATCACTCAATTTTTTTGTAATATTTTTGTGATTCCATTTATATCTATTAACATCTCTATTATTACCAGTTATCACATACTTTGCTTCATCGTTAGCTTTTCCAAATAAAGAGTTGAAATAAATAGCTGGAATACCCTCAAAAGAAATCATTATTGCATGAGCTGCAATATATCGCTCTAAAAAAAATTTCCCATTAGGATCAGTATCTGATTTTTTTAATGCATCAAAAACAGTGATATTAGCTTCATAAACTTTTTTAGATTTATTTTGAATTTTTCTATACGAAAATTTTGATCCATTTTTTTTTAATCTTTTAAGAAAATTATTTAATGATCTTTGACTCAATATTCCTTCTGTAGGCCTCATGCCAATACCATCATGTGATGCAATGAAATTTAAATAACTATTCTGGAATTTAGCATTGGGGAGTTTTTTACTCCATTTATTGAGATAAGAACTATTTTCAAATAAAAAAGCATGGATTAATAAGGGCGGAAGAGAAAAATTATAAATCCAGTTAGCTTCATCATTTTTACCGAAATAACTTAAATTTTCTTTTTCTGGCAAATTTGTTTCTGTAATGATTATAGTTTCAACGTTTAAGAGATTACTGATAAGTCTCAATAGTTTTACTATTTCATGAGTTTGTTTTAAATTTATACAGTTGGAACCATTTTTTTTCCAAAGATAAGCAATAGCATCTAATCTAAAAATTGTGATACCATTACTTACGAGGTGAACCATGATCTTAATAAATCTAAGTAGTACTGATGGGTTTTTAAAATCTAGGTCTATTTGATCAGCACTAAAAGTTCGCCACAAATAATCAGATTTTTTAAAGATATCAATTTTTTTAAGTAATTTGTGATCCCTTGGTCTTACCACTTTAGATGTATCAAATTTAGAATTAACAGTTAAAAAATAATCTTTGCCAGGTCTTTTTTTTTTAAGAAAATTTTTAAACCATAAACCTCTAGCTGATGAGTGATTAATTACAATATCGGCCATCACATGACTAGATTTTGAAATCTTTTTTATATCAGACCAATTACCTATTCTTTTTTCGATCTTATAATGATCTTTTACAGCAAAACCACTATCACTACTGGAAGGATAGAAAGGTAAAAAATGAATAGCATTAAAGCATTTATTCAAATTTTTTTTAAAAAAATTTTGAAAAACTTGAATAGAACTTTTTTGATTTGAATTTATGTTATCTCCATAACATATTACTAATGAAGTTTTTTCTGAGATAGTAAGTTTTTTTTTTGAATTATTTTGATTGAATTTTTTGATTATCTGTATTATTTGATCTTTTAAATGATCAATACTTTTTTCATTTAAGGAAGGTTTGTAAATAGTCCTTAGTATAGAACTAATTTTTTTTTGGTTTTTTTGAAATAGCATTAAGAATGTTTTTTATTATCATCATTAACTACTTTTTCAAGTCTTCCAAGAAAATCTGGTATAGCACTTTTTACTCTGCTCCATGTAGGTATAAAAGGAGTATCCATTGGATTTTGGATAAATGCTTCTCCAGCTTTCATTATATTTATTGCAAATAACTCAACAGCTTTTTCTTCTGTATGAGAGTCTAACTCTAGACCATTCATTGCTGCATCACTTCTATAAATATCAATTAGATCAAGGGCAGATCTATAATATGTCGCTTTCAAAGATCTAAATTTTTCTCTACTAAAGGTATTACCTTGAGTAGCCAATTTTTTGATGAATGTTTTAATTATATCTATAGACATTCTAGATAATCCCTTAGTTTCGTCATCTAAAGATAAAACCTGATGTTTATGATCGTAGGTATCAGCCAAATCAACCTGGCAAATATTTTGTGGCGAGAAACTTCTTTGCATTTCAGATAAAATTCCAACTTCAATTCCCCAATCAGATGAAATTCTTAACTCTGGTAAAACATTTCTTCTAAATGAAAACTCTCCAGCCAAAGGGTATTTAAATGATTTCATAAAGTTTAAGTAATCACTTTTACCAATCGTTTTCTCTAAAGCTGTTAATAATGGAAAAACAAGTAATCTTGCTACTCTGCCATTCATTTTGTTATTGGCCACCCTTGGGTAGTATCCCTTACAAAACTCAAAATTAAAAAGAGGATTTACAACTGGATAAAAAAGTTTTGCAAGCATTCTTCTATCATAAGTTTTAATATCACAATCATGTAAAGCGACTGAACGAGCACTATCCCTTGCAATACACATACCAATGCAATACCAAACATTCCGTCCTTTTCCTAGCTCACTAGGAGCAAGATTATTTTTCTTTAATTCTTGATCAAGTTTTTTTAATGCTGGACCATCATTCCACAGAATGGAAAAGGGTGTTTTTAATTTTTTAAAAAATTTCCAAGATTTTTTTGCTTGAGCTTCATTTGCTTTATCTAATCCAATAATTATGTGATCTAAATATTTAGTTTTACTTATTTCATCAACAATTTTTGGTAAAGCTTCTCCCTCCAATTCAGAATAAAGACATGGTAAAATTAATTCCATTTTTCTTTGTTCAGAAAATTTTGATAACTCACTTTCTATGACTGATGTGGACTTAGTCCCAAAGTCGTGTAAAGTTGAGATTATTCCATTTTGTGAAAAGTCACCCATGGCGATTTTTTATCCTAATAGTCTAATTTAAGTAGTGCCGTTTTGATCACATCAGCCCAGCCTTCAGGTGATGGCTTGTTTGAAAATATAAGGTTATCAATGTTTATTTGATCTTGAATAAATTGATCATTGAATACTAAACAAGGGATGTCGGAACTTTTTAACATATCTAGATCATTATAATTGTCACCAACTGCGATTGTCTTAATTCTATCCTCAGTTTTTTTTAAAATTTTTATAACTCTATTCATCGATTTAACTTTGCTAATATTATCACAAAGATTTAAAACACGCCCACCTTCTTGGAGCGTTAATGAATTAGAATTTAGAACTCTCAATAATTTATTTTTTTCATTTTTGTCTCCTTTAAATAAAAAAGGTAATGTATATTTTCTATTTAATGCAAATTTTAGTTTTTCATCCTTTTGCCCTAATATATTTTCTTGTTCTTTCTTACTCATTTTTGAAATTTGAAAACATTTTACTTTTAATTCTTCAGGAACTTTATTTTCAAAAATCTTAATTAGCTCTTCTTTCTCTCTGCTGAGAATAAGTTTATCTGGAAAATTAGAGGTTATTAGATTTAATCCATGAATAGATGATCCATTTTCTGAAATATAAGGAAGATTTACTCCTAACTCTTCATTAAATTTTTCAATTTCTTTCTCTGTCTTGCTTGAATTTGGAATGATAATTACTTCTTTGCTAATAAGACTTTTTATATAATCTTTAATGATGTCGAATTGGAAAGTATCTCTATGTAAAAGAGATCCGTCTAGATCAGTAAAAATTACAACTGTAAATTTTTTTTTCATTTTGTTATTAAAATACATATAGTAAAAAATTAAAAAATTTACTTATTAGATTTGTTCAATTATAAATATTAGCACAAATACTCATGAAACGAAATGGTTTCACTCTAATAGAGCTTCTCGTCGTTGTAGCGATCATCGGAGCTTTAGCAGCTGTTGGGGTGGTTGCTTATAATGGGTATACAAGTACTGCAAAAAAAAATGTTGTAAAATCAATGCACAGTCAAACTATAAAATTTATAAAATCAGAAATTATTAAATGTGATTTGGGAGCGACCGTAGTAATGAATGGGAATCTTAATTGTGCTGAACGTCTTATAACTAATAAAATAGGAGCTGCAACACAAGCTTCATTTGAGGGAAAATTTCTTAATCCATTCGTTGGTTACAAAGAAAATGTTGTTGCTGGACAAGATCCACATCAAAATGGCACCTGTATCATTCGATACAATAGTGGAGGGATCTTGGTCAGCAATATAAATGCAAGTGATGGAGGTACTTTAGTGCGAGTATCTACTTGTTATGGTGAAACTACAAGATTGTATGAAGAATGGATTGTAAATTAAAAAAATTTTACTTATTCATCTTGTTCAATTATAAATATTAGCACAAATACTCATGAAACGAAATGGTTTCACTCTAATAGAGCTTCTCGTCGTTGTAGCGATCATTGGAGCTTTAGCAGCTGTTGGAGTGGTTGCTTATAATGGCTACACCAAAGCTGCAAAGGTAAATGCAGCAAAAGCTAACCATCAAACTGTAGTCAAATTTATAACAACAAGTTTAATGAAATGCGAAACAGGAAATGAATTAATTTTAAAATATTCATACAGCTTAGCAACTGGAGTACTAAAATATTCGAATGACGTATGTTCTGATAGTGCTGATGCATCTAAAATGCAATCACATTTTGCTTATCATTTTAATGCACCAAGGTGGTGTAATCCTCATGGATTAAAAGAAACTAGTGGAAAATGCCAACAAGCTGTAGCTACTGGAGGTAATATTCAATATGGTAAGCTTGGTGAAACTCAATTACATGTATTAGATGGTGACCTTGTTATTGTTACAAAAGTTTCAGGTACATTAAATGTTAATGATGGTGCAGAAATTTTTAGTAATACAATAAACATCAATTAACTTAACTTTATATCGGAACATTTAAAGGATATTTCAGGATAACCAGTACAAGACCAGTACACAGAGAGATAAAATAAAAAAAATTTACTTATTCATCTTGTTCAATTATAAATATTAGCATAAACACTCATGAAATTCATTAATGCCCTCGTGGTGAAATTGGTAGACACAAAGGACTTAAAAAGTGTTCAAATCTAAAGTTCCACTAATAAACTCAATATTTTTTGATAAAATTGAACTAGTGTAGTTCTAGTGTAGTTGGTAGAATGACGAAATGTTTTACTACACTAGAAGTAGAGCGATATAAGTTAGGTACACTATGAGATATTTGTCCGATAAAGATAAGAAGAAAATTTCAGTTAAACTAAAAAAAACTATCCAAGAAAAATTAAAAGTTAACAAAAAAATAAATACAAGAAAAATCTTTGATATCTGGTCATCTATCGCACTTGAGTGGGAGATAAACTTTGAAAATATGAATTATGTAGAGATGAATAAACCATGGGGTTACAACTATTCACGAATAAGAACTCATTTATACAATAAATTTATTGAGGAGTTTAGAGGTGGGTTAAATTGGAAAACTTTTGAAAAAAAACTGTTTAAATTGTTAGATGAGGCAAAGATTAAATCAATACAAGGTACAAATAAAGAGCGTAAAATTCCATTCAAACAAAAAGTGTTTCCAGATGAAATGAATGAAGGAGATTGGTACTCTCCACCAGGAACTGAAGTAAAATATTCAACTAAAAAAATAACAAATAACCCTTATCAAGTTGAATATTTCAGAAAAACAAAAATACCGTTTTTTAAGGGTCCACAGGACCAAGAGGATTTTATCTTAAAAAACAAATGGAAAGATACCTTTTCTTACGGTTTCATATATGGGTATATAAAGGCATGGCAAAATTTAGTTTTTGTAAATTGGAAATTAGTAAGAAAAGATAATCTTAAACAATTAACTAGTAAGGTAAAATTATTAAGAAATAAAATTGATAAAGATTATGCTGATTTTTTTTTCAATAGAAATTTTATAAATTATTTAACAAAAAGACTAAAAATAAAGGAAAATAATGCTGATAGTATTTTTTTAAATATAGAAAAAAGTATTTATGACAGCAATCTATCTAAATTTTTATTTTATAAAAAAGATAACTATTTTACTTTTAGTGAAAGAAAATTTGAGAGACAATTAGATTATCATTATGAGCAAATTGGTATTCAAGAATTTACTTCTGGTATTATACAAAAAAGAGAACTTTTTTTGGGCAAAACTAAGGATGGAAGATTTTACAATACAGTTTTGAACTCTCGAATAGATAATCTAAAAAAAAACATTTATGGAAGTTTGTATAATTATGAACAATTTCTTCTATACACTATGTATTTACAATTTATTTCACCAATGGATTATTCAAAATTAAATATTAGCGAGAAAGATATATTTCTTAGATATGCTATTAATAGAGGTAAGGACGAATTTTTAACTTATGCCCACGCAAAAATTGTTTAAATCTAGTGTAGTTCTAGTGTAGTAATGGGAATAAAAAAATTTGATTTTTGATGATAAAAAAAGTAAGTAAAAACAACTCAAATAATGCCCTCGTGGTGAAATTGGTAGACACAAAGGACTTAAAATCCTTGCCGCTTGCGGAGTGCCAGTTCGAGTCTGGCCGAGGGCACCATTAAAATGAGTAAAGTTCAGATAATCTCAGATAAAAACCCTAAGTCTTCTAAAATCAAAACTTTGTTACAAAGTTTATTAAAAAAAAATGAAATTAAAAAATCTAGTTTTACCATCGTAATTGGGGGGGACGGATTTATGCTCCAAACTTTAAAAAAGAATAAGAATAGAAAAAATTTTTTTTATGGTGTTAATTCTGGTAACTACGGTTTTTTGATGAATAAATTTTCATCAAAAATGTTTATTAAGAATTTAAACAATGCCAAATCTATTAGTATATCTCCATTAGAAATGCATGTGAGAAATAATAAAAATCAAATAAAAAAACACATAGCAATCAATGAGGTTTCAATTTTAAGACAAAGTAGGCAGGCGGCCTCCTTATCAATTTATCATGGATCTAAACAGGTAATAAAGAAATTAGTTTCTGATGGCGTGTTAGTATCTACTCCTGCTGGAAGTACTGCTTATAATTTATCAGTTCACGGACCAATTCTAAGTTTGAACTCAAAAAAACTATCTATATCTCCAATCAGTCCTTTTAGACCTAGAAGATGGAAAGGAAAAATTGTAGGTGATAAATCAAAAATAGTAATTAAAAATTTAAATCCAACGAAAAGACCTATAAGTGCGGTAGCTGATAATATTGAAGTAAGAAATGCTAAAAACGTAATAATTAGATCTAGTAAAAAAATAAAATTTAATCTTTTATATGATCAAAATAAAAGTTTACAAAAAAAGATTCAAATAGAGCAATTAAGAAGAGAAACCTCATAAACAAAATTAAATGATTGACAAATGAACAAACAAAAAAGAATAATCTTTACATGTGGATAGATCAAAAGTTTATAGCAATAGAAAAGATATTAAAAAATGAAAAAGGATCATTACTTGATCTCGGTTCGAGAAATCAAGTTTTAAAAAAGTTTTTACCTGAAAGCATAAGTTATACTGGTGTTGATATATCTGCGCGTAATAACGACAATATAATTTTGGATTTAAATCAAAAATTAAATTTTGATAATGAATCATTTGATTTTGTTACAGCTTTAGATGTAGCAGAACATCTTGATAATCCAAAAATTTTTTTAAGAGAGTGTTTAAGGGTAAGTAAAAAAAGAGTTTTGTTTGTTTTGCCAAATGGTGGTTACTATGAGACAAGATTACATTTTTTATTTAAAGGTAATTTAGGCTCAAAATATCATTTTTCAGGAGATAATAAAGATGATAGGCACAAGTGGTTTACAAATTTTTATTTAATCAAAAATTTTTTTGAGAAGAACAGTGTTAATTTTGAGATTAAAAAAGTTATCAAACAAAGAAATAAATTAAAACCTCTCTTTTACCTTGAAAACTATTTGGCGAAGTTTTTTCCAAACTTTTTTTCTTGGTCTTTTTTAATAACTATAAATAAGAATTAATAATAAAGAAATAAAACCAAATAAATCTACATCCAAACTTTCCAAGCCTTTTCTTTGCTTTTAAAAATTTTATTCAACTCTTTTTTTTCTCGTAGTGTATCCATACATGCCCAAAAACCATTATGTTTGAATGCAATTAACTCTTTTTGTTTTGATAATTTTGGCAAACAATCTCTTTCAAAAACTGTTTGAGAGTTTTTTAAAAATTTAAATATTTTCTTTGATAAAACAAAAAAACCACCATTAATATATTCAATTGGTTTTTCTTTTATTTTTTTAATTTTTGAATTATTAGAGAAAATAAGAACTCCTTTTGGGTTTTTATATCTAACAGCAGTAAGTGTTGCCATTTTTTTATTTTTCATATGAAAATTTATTAATTTTTTTATATTTACGTCAGATAATCCATCTCCGTAGGATAGACAAAAATTCTCTTCATCAGAAACAAATTTTTTAATTTTTTTAATTCTACCACCAGTCATTGTTTTAAGTCCGGTTTGGACAAATTTAATATTCCATGATTCTTTTGAGGTAAATTTTTTAAGTTCTTTTATAAGAATATGACCTTTATAACCCAAACATATTATAAAATTGTTTATACCATAATATGAGTAAAATTTCATTATATGCCAAATAATAGGTCTATTACCAATTTTAACTAATGGTTTTGGCTTAATTTTTGTTTCTTCTGATAACCTGGTACCATATCCTCCAGCTAAGATAACTAATTTCATTAAAGTACCTTTTAAAGTATAAATTAATTTTATAAAGAAAAATCAATTTTTATTTAAATGTCATTAATTCATCATTTTTGTATTACAAGTAAAAATTATAGTTTTTTAGAAAATTTAAATATCGATGTTATTTTATCAGGTGCAATAAATAAAGATCTCACGGATTTTCCAACTAACTGGTTTAAGGACTCAACTGGTGAAAATATTTCTGATAAAAATATTAATTTTGGAACACTTTCTTCTCATTATTGGTTTTGGAAAAATAAGAGTCCTCTAATGAGGAAAGATGATTGGATAGCATTTAATCATTACAGGAGATTTTGGGTAAAGGAAAATTCTTTAAAAGAAATTAAAACTGAAAATCTGAATGACAATATTTTACGAGAAGTTCCAAGCGGTAATTTTGATGTTCTTTTGCCTGAAAAAATTGAGCTTAAAAATTTGAAATTATCCAAACTTTTAAAGAAAGGATTTCTTAATTATATGAAAAATCCAAAGATCTTATTTAATAGAAAAAGATATAGCATAAATTTACATTTTGACCTTTTTCATGGATATAATTTGCTTAATAGGGCTACAGATTTATTAGATGAGAAAGAAAAAGAAAATTTTAGAAAGTATATTAATACTGAATGTTCATTTTATCCTTTACAAATATTCATAACTAAAAAGAAATTTTTAGATTTGTTATACGAAAAAACATTTAATTGGATATTTAAATGTGAAAAAAATTTTAGCAACATGGAACTAAAAGGATATGGGAAAGAGAGATTGTATGATTTTTTAGCGGAAAGATATTTTTCATACTTTTTTGAAAAAAATTTAAAAATCAAAACTTGGCCGTTTATTTTGTTGGAAGAGAAAATTAATGAAATATAAAATTATAAATCGTTGTCAAATCTGTAATGGTTATTTAAAAGATTTCTTAGATCTAGGCAAACAACCATTATGTGATGATCTAACCGTGAAACCAAATAGTAGTAATCTTTATAAGTTAAAGGTGAGTTATTGTAATAAATGCTTAACAGCTTATCAAAAATATAACATACAAAAAAAAATATTATTTCCAAAAAATTATCACTATAGATCTTCAAATACCAACGATGTAGTTGAAGGTATGAAAGATCTCGTTAAGAGCTCAAAAAAATATTTAAAAAATCTTAAATCAAAAAATGTTTTAGATATAGGTTGTAATGATGGAACTTTATTGAGTTTATTTAAAAAAGAGGGTTGTAATACATTTGGTGTAGAGCCTACCAGAGCAGCTGTAGAGGCAAAAAAAAAGGGACATATCATATTTAAAGAGTATTTTGACAAAACCTCATCAAAGAATATAAGAAGAAAAATAGGCGATATTGATATTATTACTTTTACAAATGTATTTGCACATATTGAAGATCTTGAGGATCTCTTATTTTCACTAAAGAATATTTCCAACAAAAATACTTTGATAATAATTGAGAACCATTATTTAGGAGAGGTAATTAAAAAAACTCAGTTTGATACTTTTTACCATGAGCATCCAAGAACATATAGTTTAAAATCATTCGTTAATATTTCAAAAAAAATTAACATCAATCTAATAGATTTTAAATTTGTTAAAAGATATAATGGAAATATAAGAGTTTACTTAAAAAACTCTGATAAAGTTTATAAGTCTAAAAAAAAATTGAATCAATCATTAAGATTAGAAAAGTTAGAAATTAATAAAATTAAAAATTTTCAAAAAAAAGTAAACAAGTGGAAATCCAATAAGAAAAAACAAATTGAAAAAATTGCTAAAAAATTTGGACCTTTGCCTGCAAAAGCTTTTCCTGGTAGAGCATCAATATCAATAAACTTATTGAGACTAAATTCTAATCATATTTCAAAAGTTTACGAAAAGAATTCCTCACTAAAAGTGAATAAATTTATTCCAGGAACAGATATCAAAATTTTAAAGGAGAAATATTTTAAAGTAAAACAATATGATAATGGAATTTTAATTAATCTAGCTTGGCATATAAGTGATGAAATAAATAATTACTTAAGACGAAAAATGAAATTTAAAGGTAAAATTGTAGATATTATATCGAACAGAGATTTTAAATGAATTTCTTAATTATTGGCTCAGGATTTGGAATTTACGGTTATCTACCTGCAGTATACAAAAATTCCAATAAAATTTTTCTAAATATTAAATATAAAAAAAAGATTGAAAAAAGAATTGAATTAATCAGATATTTAAAAAGAGTAATTTGGTATTTCGATATAAAAGATATAAATAATAAAATTGATTATGTTATAAT
Source organism: uncultured Pelagibacteraceae bacterium (assembly GCA_902596925.1). Taxonomy (GTDB): domain Bacteria; phylum Pseudomonadota; class Alphaproteobacteria; order Pelagibacterales; family Pelagibacteraceae; genus Pelagibacter. The sequence goes on from CACJVT010000001.1 coordinate 199,298, forward strand.
CGCTCAAAACCCTAAACAACAATTTTTAATTACAAAAAAAATATTACTTTTCTTAAAACCAAAGCATTTATTCTTAGAAAAACCAATAAGTCATACTCCAAATAAATCTTTAAATTTTGTTGAATT
>CACJVT010000002.1 GCA_902596925.1 uncultured Pelagibacteraceae bacterium
CAATTTATACCATTAATTTTAATTTTTGTTATTTTTTATTTTTTCTTAATAAGACCTCAGCAAAAAAAAGTTAAAGAACATAAAGCCATGGTTGAGAGCTTAAAAAAAGGTGACAAAATTGTAACGTCTGGTGGTATTACAGGAACGATTTCTAGAGTTGTAGATAATGATAAAATTGAAGTAGAGATTGCTGACAACGTAACAGTAGAGGTGATTAGAGGTACTGGTGTTCAAAGTCTAATGAACTCTCAAGAAGTAAAAAAATAATTTTTTTGAATTTAAAGTGTTATATTTTTCAAAATTAAGAATTATTTTTATTACTTTAATTTCCTTACTTTTTATTATATTTGCTTTATCAAACCTTTTTAATTTTGATAACAAAATATTAAATAAAAAAATTAATTTAGGTTTAGATCTACAAGGAGGATCTTACCTTTTGCTGGAAATTGATAATGATCCAGTAATCGAGCAAAAACTTCAAAATTTAACAGTTACGATAAGAAATTTTTTTAAAGAAAAAAATGTCAGAATTACAAATTTTAAACTTTCAAATCAGACCTTATCATTTACTTCAGACGAAAATTCAAAACAAACTATCTTGGATGAATTTGTGTCAGAAGAAAGTGAATTAAATCCTTATTATCAAAGATTTAAATCACATCAATTAGATATAGTTGAGGAAAATAATTTTTTTAAAGTTTCTTTCTCAAAGCAAGGAATTATTAATCTAAAAACATCATCTCAAGATCAAGCGCTAGAAATAGTTAGAAGAAGGATAGATGAAATCGGTACAAATGAACCCAATATTTTAAAAAGAGGTAACGATAGAATATTAGTTGAGTTACCAGGATTAGATGATCCAATGAGAATAAAATCTTTACTTGGAAAAACTGCAAATTTAACATTTAGATTTGTTACGAATGATACCGAAGGTTCATTCGGTGCAGAAAAATTAGAATTTGAAGATGGTACCGAGGAAGCAATAGTTAGTAAAAGAATTATACTAAGTGGTGAAAATCTTTTAGATGCTCAACCAAGAATGGATACAGAAAACAATGAGACTGTTGTAACCTTTTCACTAGATAGGGTAGGAGCAAAAAGATTTGGTAAAGCCACCTCTACAGGTATTGGTAAAAGATTAGCTATAGTTTTGGATGGAAAAGTTATTAGTGCTCCAGTTATCAGAGACACAATTGCTACCGGTTCTGGCCAAATCAGTGGAGGATTTACATTTCAATCAGCAACTGATCTTGCCTTACTTTTAAGATCAGGTGCATTACCTGCCCCTCTAAATATTATTGAAGAAAGAACCGTTGGTCCAGATTTAGGACAGGACTCTATAAACGCAGGAATGATTGCTTTGTTAATTGGTTTTATATTGGTCATACTTTATATTTTTGTTAAATATAAAATCTTTGGAATCATCACTAATATTGCTTTAATATTAAATCTTTTCATATTAATTGGAATACTAACTATTTTTGAAGCAACTTTAACATTACCTGGTATAGCAGGAATAATTCTTACCGTGGGTATGGCTGTTGATGCAAATGTTCTCATTTTTGAAAGAATTAAAGAGGAGTTAAAGAGTGAAAAAAATAATTTAATAGCATTTGATAGTGGTTATACAAAATCCAGAACTGCTATATTAGATGCGAATATTACTACTTTATTAGCAGCGATTATTTTATTCTTTATGGGATCTGGTCCAATTAAAGGTTTTTCATTAACACTAGGAATTGGGATATTTACAACATTATTCACTGTCTATTTTATAGCAAGATTATTGACCGTTTTGTATGTATCGAAAAATAAAGAAAAAGAGGGACTGATTTAGATGATAGCCTTTAACAAATATTATAATAGATTTAATATTCTTTCAGTATCTTTAGTAATTGTTTCTTTATTATTACTTACGTTTAAAGGTTTAAATTTTGGAATAGATTTTAAAGGTGGAACTCTTATTGAATTAAGATCTACAGACAGTAAGATTAATGTTTCCTCACTAAGGGATAATTTAAGTCAAATGAATTTGGGTGATGTATCTGTTAAAAACTTTGGTAATGAGACTGATTTTTTAATTAAGTTTGAAAATAATGAAAATAAAAATGTAATTGAAGAAATTAAGAAGAATTTAGATAAATCATTCGGGAACAGCTTCAATTTCAGAAGAGTAGAAAATGTTGGCCCTAAAGTTAGTGCTGAATTATTAAGATCAGGTGTCATTGCAATATCAGTGGCTTTGTTTTTGATGCTTGTCTATATTTGGATAAGATTTGAATGGCAATTTAGCTTAGGTGCCATAGTAGCTTTATTTCATGATGTCATTGTTACACTTGGTCTCTTTTCTTTATTGGGCCTAGAGATTAATCTTTCAATAATTGCAGCTGTACTCACAATAGTTGGTTATTCAATGAATGATACAGTTGTTATTTTCGATAGAGTAAGAGAAAATTTAAGAAAATATTCTGATATTAAAATTTTTGAGCTAACAAATATCTCTATTAACGAAACTTTGTCTCGTACTTTGATAACTTCTATAACGACTCTATTAGCGTTGCTTTCAATATTCTTTTTTGGCGGTGAGGTTTTGAAAGGTTTTTCTTTAGCTATGATATTCGGGGTAATTTTTGGGACTTATTCATCAATTTATATTGCAAACACAGTGTTAGTAAGACTTAATGTGTCTCAAAAAACAGTCCTTAGAGAAGATAAAAACTAATATAAATTTTGAGCAGCTACCATTGAAAGCAGCATCGGTAAGGATAACAAAGTATTTGTTCTTGAAAACAACATTGCTGTTTTAGCTGATTTTGCTTTTACCTCAGGTTCACATTCTACTATACCTAAAGCTCTTTTCTGATTAGGCCAAATTACAAACCATACATTAAAAGCCATAACCACGCCCAGCCACATCCCGATTCCAATAGCAGTGTGTTTTGGCACCCCTGAGCCTATACTTAAAGTCATAGCGTCATGAAGATATCCATTTAACCATGCTAGTATAAATCCTGACAAAATCGTAAGTGCTGCTGCCCATCTAAAATAAAAAAGAGCAGCTGGAGCAATAACTTTACCTATTGCAGGTTTTTGTTCGTCTGGAATTTTACTCATGTTCGGAATCTGTACAAAATTAAAGTACCACAACAGACCTATCCACATTATTGCTACCACGACGTGAAAAAATCTTGTTAGCCATGACCAGAAAAGTCTATCAAAACTAAATCCATCATTTTGATAGAATAATCCAAAAAAAACAATCACAGCTAAGGCTAGTGAGGCATGTATTGTTCTTGGCAGAGAGGCTAATAATTTATCCATATTTAAATATACTAATTTTGATTAAGTTTAACAATGATTTTTTCTTAGTTTAAAAGTGGTTTCAAAAATTTTCCAGTGTAGCTCTCATTAATTTTACAAATTTCTTCTGGCTTTCCTTCTGCGATAATTTTTCCACCTTTGACACCACCTTCGGGGCCCATATCAACAATATAATCGGCTGTTTTTATTACATCTAAATTGTGTTCAATTACAACAACAGTATTTCCTAGGGCAACAAATGTATGGAGAATTTCAAGTAATTTTTTTATGTCATGTTGATGTAATCCAGTAGTTGGTTCATCTAGAATGTACATCGTTCTTCCTGTCGATCTTTTTGATAATTCTTTTGCCAACTTAATTCTTTGAGCTTCACCTCCTGATAGGGTTGTAGCTTGTTGGCCAATTTTAATATACCCTAAACCAACCTTCTTTAATGTTAATAATTTTGTTTTAATATTTGATATATTTTCAAAATATTCACATCCTTCATCCACAGTCATATTCAAAACATCAGCAATACTTTTATCTTTAAACTTAATTTCCAGAGTTTCCCTGTTGTATCTTGTGCCTTTACATTCGTCACATTGAATATAAACATCTGGCAAAAAGTGCATTTCATAAGTAATAACACCATCTCCTTCACATGCTTCACATCTTCCACCTTTAACATTAAATGAAAATCTTCCAGGTTTATAACCTCTAGACTTTGACTCAGGTAATCCAGTAAACCAATCTCTTATAGGGCCAAATGCACCTGTATATGTTGCTGGATTAGATCTAGGAGTTCTCCCGATAGGTGATTGATCAATATCGATTATCTTATCAACTAACTCTGTTCCCTTAAATCCCTTAAAGGGTTTTGGAATTTTTCTTGATTTGTTATTATTTAGTGTAAGATTTAAAGCGTTGTACAGAGTCTGTAACACAAGAGTAGATTTTCCACTACCAGATACTCCTGTTACACAAGTCAAACTTCCTAATGGAATCTTTAAGTTTACATTATTAAGATTATTTCCGGTTGCACCTGTAATTTCTAAAAATCTTCCATTCTTAGCTAATCTTCTTTTTGATGGTACATTTATTTTAAATTTATTAGATAGATATTTTCCAGTAATACTATTTTGATTTTGACTTATTTCTTTTATTGAACCTGCCGCAACAACTTCACCACCTTTGTTACCAGCTTCAGGTCCAAGATCAATTATATGATCTGCATTCTCCATTGTTTCAGTATCATGTTCAACTACTATAACTGTATTACCTAAATCTCTTAATCTTTTTAAGGCATTGATAAGTTTAACATTGTCTTTTTGATGAAGACCTATTGATGGTTCATCTAAAACATATAAAACACCTGTTAAACCAGAACCGATTTGTGATGCTAATCTTATTCTTTGTGCTTCACCACCAGATAAAGTTCCCGACTCTCTTGAGAGAGTTAGATAATCAAGACCAACATTAAGTAAAAAATTTAATCTTTCGTTAATTTCTTTTAAAATATGTTCTGCGATTTTAACTTGTCTTTTGTCTAAATTATTCTTTAAATTATCAAACCATATTGCAGCATCTGAAATTGATTTTTCTGTAACCTCACTTATATGAAGACCATCAATTTTTACGCATAATGCTTCATCTTTTAATCTATGACCATTACACCTTTCACATTTGGTATCTGATTGATATTGAGCAATTTCCTCTCTTTTCCAATCACTATCTGTTTCTAGGTATCTTCTTTCTAAGTTGTTTATTACACCCTCAAAAGTTTTTTTATGTGAATATTTCTCGTAACCATCGTCATACGTAAATTTTATTTCCTCATCATCAGATCCATAAAGAATAATATCTTTAATTTTTTTTGGTAATTTTGACCATTTTTCTTCTAGCGAAAATTCATAATGCTTAGCTAAAGAACCTAATGTTTGAGCATAATATAATGTTGTTGTTTTTGCCCAGGGTTCAATCGCACCATCAACTATACTTTTTTTCTCATTTGGTATAACTAAATTTGGATCAACATTAAGTTTTATTCCGATACCCTCACATTCCTCACAAGCACCAAATGGACTATTGAAAGAAAATAATCTTGGTTCAATTTCCTCGATAGTAAATCCACTTTCAGGACATGCAAATTTCGTTGAAAAAATCAACTTTTCTGTTTTTCTGAATTTTTTTGGTAAGGTTTCATCTTCATATTCAACAAATAAGAGCCCATTAGCTAACTGTATTGAAGTCTCTATACTTTCTGCAAGTCGATTTCCTAAAGATGAGTTTAGAACTATTCTATCAACAAGTATTGAGATATCGTGTTTAATTTTCTTATTTAACTCTGGAACTTTTTCAATATCATATAAAACATCATCAATTTTAATTTTTCTAAAACCTCTTTTTTTATAATTTAAAATCTCTTTTCTATATTCACCCTTTCTTCCTCTGACTACAGGTGCATAAAGATAAATAGTTGATTTTTTAGGTAATTTTTTAATCTTATCCACTATTTGACTAACAGTTTGTGACTCAATTGGTTTACCAGTGAAAGGCGAATATGGAATACCAGCTCTAGCATATAACACCCTCATATAATCATAAATTTCGGTAACTGTTGCAACTGTAGATCTAGGATTTTTTGATGTATTTTTTTGCTCTATTGATATCGCAGGACTTAATCCCTCAATAAGATCTACATTTGGCTTTTTCATTTTATCTAAAAATTGTCTCGCATAGGCTGATAAACTTTCGACATATCTTCTTTGACCTTCTGCATAAATTGTATCAAACGCTAATGAAGATTTTCCTGACCCAGATAGTCCGGTAATTACAATAAATTTATCCTTTGGAATTTCTAAAGATATATTTTTTAAATTATGTTCTTTTGCACCCTTTATAACTATCTTTTTAATCATAATTTTTGTTGCTTTGGCCTAATAAAATTAATATTCAGAGTAAAATTGTGATATAAATTAATTAACTAATAAAATAAATATTAAAATATTATGGCTGGAAGTTTAAATAAAGTACTTTTAATTGGTCGTTTAGGCGCAGATCCTGAAATCAAGCAAATGGTAAATGGAAAAAGCGTTGCAAGGTTAAGTCTTGCAACTAGCCAATCATGGAAAGATAAAAATACAGGTGAAAAAAAAGAAAAAACTGAATGGCACCGTATAGTTGTATTTAATGAGGGCTTAGTGAACGTTGTTCAACAATATCTCAAAAAAGGTGCTCAAGTTTATGTTGAGGGTCAGATTTCAACAAGAAAATGGAAGGATGAACAATCGGGACAAGACAAATATTCAACCGAAGTAGTTATACAAGGTTATAATTCATCTCTAACTATGCTTGGAGGTGGAAATTCAGGTGGTGGTATAGCCAATGACAATTCACAAGTATCAAATAATACTGAGGATTTATCTCAAGTACAAAATGATATGGACGATGATATTCCATTCTAATCATTATGGAAAAAAACGAAGTTTCTAAAGATAAAAATATAAAACTGATTTCAATGCATGATGAGATGAGTTCATCTTATTTGTCATATGCAATGAGTGTTATTGTTAGTAGAGCTCTACCAGATGTTAGAGATGGCTTAAAACCTGTGCATAGAAGAATATTATATGCAATGTATAAAGGTGGTTATGATTGGTCGAAACAATTTAGAAAATCTGCAAGAATAGTTGGAGATGTAATTGGTAAATATCATCCGCATGGTGATCAATCAGTTTATGATGCTCTAGTTCGTATGGTCCAAGATTTTTCAATGAGCTTACCTCTCGTGGATGGTCAAGGAAACTTTGGATCTATTGATGGTGACCCAGCAGCCGCTATGAGATACACAGAAACTAGATTATCAAAAGTTTCACAATTTTTAATCGATGATATTGAAAAAAATACAATTGATTTTAAAAGTAATTATGATGAAACAGAAAAAGAGCCATCTGTATTACCTGCGCAGTTTCCAAATTTATTAGTGAATGGAGCAGGAGGTATCGCCGTCGGTATGGCGACAAGTATTCCACCTCATAATTTAGGAGAGATTATTAATGGTACATTAGCCTTAATTGATAACAAAGATATTAAAATTAAAGATTTAATGAAGCACATACCTGGACCTGATTTTCCTACAGGTGGTGTAATTATTGGTAAAGATATTATTAAACAGGGTTATAACAAAGGTAGAGGCTCTTTTAAAATTAGAGGTGAAATATCAAATGAAACTATTAAAAATGGTCGAGATAGATTAGTTATAAATTCTATTCCTTATCAAGTTAATAAATCTGTGTTGAATGAGAGAATAGCACAATTAGTCAGAGAAAAGAAAATAGAGGGTATAAGAGATATACGAGACGAGTCCAACAGAGAAGGTATAAGAGTCTCGATAGATTTAAGAACAGGTGTTGAACCTGAGACTGTTAAAAGACAATTATACAAGAATACTCAAATAGAAAGTTCATTTGGGTTTAACACTCTTGCAATTGTAGATGGTAAGCCAAAGACTTGTAATCTTAAAGAATTTTTAGAGAATTTTTTAGAATTTAGAGAAGATGTTGTACTTAAGAAAACAAAATTTGATCTCAATAAAGCAGAAGATAGAGCACATATCTTGATTGGTCTATCAGTATCTGTTGAGAATTTAGATAAAGTAATAAAGATTATAAGAGGTTCAAAAACTCCAGATGATGCAAAAAAATCTTTATTAAATACTAAGTGGAAAATTAATAAGTCAAAAAAAATGGTTTCATTGATAGAGACCAAAAATTCAAAAGGTTTATATAATTTATCAGTAGTACAAGTTGAAGCTATATTAGAATTAAGATTACAAAAATTGACAGCACTTGGTATTAATGAAATAGAAGTTGAAATAAAAAAACTATCTGAGTTAATTTCTTCATTAAAAAAAATTATATCTTCAAAAAAAGAATTATTAAAAGTAATCAGTAATGAACTTAAAGAAATAAAAGAAAAATATGCAACACCAAGAAGAACAAAAATTATTGATGCGGTTTTGAATTATGATATTGAGGAAACAATTCAAAAAGAAACTGTTCTTATAACTGTAACTTTACAAGGATATATAAAAAGAGGATCTATTAAAACTGTGAAAATTCAAAAAAGAGGAGGTAAAGGCAAAACTGGTATTACAACTAGAAACGAGGACTCTGTAGTTCAAACTCTATCAGTTAATACACATACCTCTGTACTTTTTTTTTCGACAGAAGGTCTTGTTTATAAAGTTAAAGCGTGGAAAATTCCTGAGGGTTCATCATCTTCAAAAGGTAAATCTTTATTTAATATCTTGCCACTTAAAAATCATCAATCAATAAGCTCAATTATGCCATTTCCTGAGAGTGATGAAGACTCAAGCAAATATCAGATAGTTTTTGCAACTTCAAAAGGTAAGATCAGAAAAAATAGTTTAGAAGATTTCTCCTCAATTAATACATCAGGAAAAATTGCAATGAAATTGGATGCTAATGATAAAATAATAGGTGTTAAGATATGTAAAGATGATCAAGATATAATCCTAAGCACAAAATTTGGAAAATGTATAAGATTTGAGTCAAAAAAGTTGAGAATTTTTAAAGGTAGATCTTCAAAAGGTATAAAAGGAATAGAATTAGCGCCTAATGATGAAATAGTTTCTTTATCAATAATTGACAATAATAAAGTTAAGAAAAATGGAAAAAATACAAAAGATGATAAGTCAGAATTAATTGCAAAGCAAAAATTCATTTTATCAATTAGTGAGAATGGTTTTGGTAAAAAAACATCACATTATGACTACAGAACAACAAATAGAGGTGGTAAAGGAATTATTGGTATTATTAATTCTCCTAGAAATGGAAATATAGCGTCATCATTTCCTGTTTATGAAGGTGATGAAATTATGATTTCAACAAACAAAGGTAGAGTAATTAGATTAGCAGTTAAAGAAATTAGAACAGCCGGAAGAAATACTCAAGGAGTGAGAATAATTAAGTTATCTGGAGATGAAAAAGTTGTTTCAGCAATTAAAATTGATGATAACTTACTATAATGTCTAAAACAGCTATCTACCCAGGCACTTTTGATCCAATTACTTTTGGTCATATTGATGTAATAAAAAAGGCATTAAAACTATTTGATAAAATTGTTGTAGCTGTATCAGACGGTGAAAATAAAGATTATCTATTTGACGCTGAGGAAAGGTTAGAGATTGTAAGAAATGCTCTTTTTAAAGACTTAAAAATGAATAAAAAAAAAGTAATTTTGATTTCATTTAAATCATTAACAACTGCTCTTTGTAAAAAATACAAGTCAAATATTATATTGAGAGGCTTAAGAGCAGTATCAGATTTTGAATACGAGTTTCAACTTGCTGGTATGAATAGAAAATTGAATAATAATATTGAAACTTTATTTTTAATGTCGGATGTTGAAAATCAAATTATTTCTTCAAAATTTGTTAAAGAAATTGTTAAACTTAATGGAGATATAAAAAAATTTACAACTAAGAGCACAATTAAAGCTTTGAAAAATAAATATGAGTAAACTTTTAATAAAAATATTAATTATTTTTTTATTTACAACTAATCAATCGTTAACAGAGGAGAATATGATGATTTTAAAATTAAAAGATGGTGATGTTAAGATAGAATTATTTTCAGATACAGCACCTAATCATGTTAAAAGAATAAAAGAATTGGCTGATGCTGGTAAGTATGACAATGTGGTATTTCACAGAGTTATTGACGGCTTTATGGCACAAACAGGTGATGTTAAATTTGGGAACTCAACTTCAGATGAGTTTGACTTAAGAAGAGCTGGAATGGGCGGATCAGATTTACCTGACCTTAAACAAGAATTTAGTAATCTTCCTCATGATCGTGGAACTTTATCAATGGCAAGGTCATCAGATCCCAATAGCGCAAATAGTCAATTTTTTATATGTTTTAAACCAGCTCCATTTCTTGATAAACAATATACTGTATTTGGAAAAGTAATCGAAGGAATGGAATTCGTTGATAAGATAAAAAGGGGTGATGAAAACAATAATGGCGCGGTAACAGATCCTGATAAAATTATTAGTTTTAAATCTTTATAATATTCCAATTTCAATTGAAAAAATTTGAATTTAAAGTTTTAAAAAAAAGCAAATTTGCAAGACTTGGCTTAATTGAAACTCACAGAGGTAAAATTGAAACACCAGTTTTTATGCCAGTGGGAACTCAAGCTACGGTAAAAGCTTGTACAATAGATGACATAAAAAAAACTGGTTCTCAAATTATTTTATCTAACACTTATCATTTAATGATAAGACCAGGTGTCAAAAGAATTAAAGATGCTGGTGGACTTCACAAATTTATGAATTGTGATTTACCAATTCTTACTGACTCTGGTGGCTTTCAAGTCATGTCTCTATCGAAACTTAATAAAATAGATAGAGAAAAAGGCGCAATTTTTAATTCACATATTGATGGAAAAAAATTTTATCTTAGTCCTGAGGAAAGTATAAAAATTCAATTAGGCCTTAATTCAGACATTGTGATGGTGATGGATGAATGTCCAAAAAAAACTAATGATTATAAAACTATAGATAAATCAATGAATTTGTCTTTATATTGGGCTGAAAGATCTAAGAAAGCTTTTGGATATAATCCTCACAAAGCCCTATTTGGTATAGTGCAAGGCGGTTTATTCAAAGATTTGAGGCAAAGATCTCTAAAAGAACTTATAAAAATTGGATTTGATGGTTATGCATTAGGAGGTTTAGCTGTAGGAGAAACCCAAGAAGAAATGTTTACAGTTTTAGATGACGTTAAAGAAAATTTGCCAGATGATAAACCTCATTATTTAATGGGTGTTGGGACGCCAAATGATATTCTCGGAGCAGTTAAAAGAGGTGTTGATATGTTTGATTGTGTTCTTCCAACAAGATCAGGTCGAACTGGACTTGCTTTTACCTGGCAGGGAAGAGTGAATATAAAAAATAACAAATACCAAAATGATAACACACCACTCGATCCTGAGTGTAAGAATCTAAATTTAAATAAATATTCAAAAAATTATCTTAACCATTTGTTCAATACTAACGAGATTCTTGGCTCCATGTTGTTGACATTACATAATATAAATTTCTATCAAGAATTAATGAAAGCCATCAGAGAGAATATCCAAAATGACACATTTGATACTTTTCATGATAAATACATAGATAAGTTGTAAATAGTTAAGTTTTTTTTTTAAAATTCATGTTTGAAATATTTAGATTATTCTATATATACATCTCATTCTGAAGTGAATATGGGCCGTTAGCTCAGTTGGTAGAGCAATTCCCTTTTAAGGAATGGGTCGATGGTTCGAGTCCATCACGGCTCACCATTAAATCGTTTCATTTAATGGCATAAAAATTCCATTCTTTTAACTCTTAAATATCTTTTATAAAAGGTGTACGATAACTGTTCAGACCTAAATTATTAAATATGAATATTAAGGAAGTTATAGAAGATCTAAAAAAAAAAGATTTTAAAAAAGCACTTTCTAGTATCGAGAAAATATTAATTGAAAACCCTAATTCGGAACAAAATGTAAATTTAAAAGGTGTAATACTTGCAAATTTAGATCGAGTAATTGAAGCTAGACAATGTTGGTTTGACGCTATAAAAATTAACAACTCTTATTTTGATCCAATTTACAATTTAGGTGACTCTTATTTAAAAAAAAACGAACATGATGAGGCTTTAAAATATTTTATAAAAGCTTCAGAACTACAGCCAAAAAATTTTATAGTTTATTTTAGAATAGGATATCTATTCATGCAAAAACAAAACTGGGATAAATCTTTATTATATTTTAATAAATCAAAGGATCTGAATAATAAATTTCCAAAAACTTTTTTTAATATTGCAATTATTCTTAATTTATTAAATAAAAAAAAAGAGTCTATTCTATTTTTTAAGTCTTATATAGAACTTCAACCAAATGATATAGAAGCTTATTACTCATTAGGTATCTGTTATAGAGAAATTGGCAATATTCAAATGGCAGAAAAAACATTTTTAAAAGCTTTTAAAATAGATCCAGAATATCCGTATTTAAAAGGCCAATTACAATTTATGAAAAATCATTTGTGTGATTGGGGTAATTATAATGAATCTAAAAATAATATTGAGAAAGACATAGTTAAAAACAAAAAAACAATAACACCTTGGCAAGCTTTATCTATAGTAGAATCTCCTAAATTATTAAAAGATAACACAAAGTTGTTCATTAATAACAAAGTATTTAATAATAAAAATCTTATTGATAAAAGAAAAATCACACTTGGTTATTTTTCTCCTGACTTTTGTGAGCATGCTGTATCTAATCAATTCAAACAAATTTTAAAACTACACGATAAAAAGAAATTTGAAATAATTGGTTTCTATCTTAACTCAAAACAAGATGAAACACTTTATGAGTTAAAAAAATATTTTGATAAATTTTTTGACATAAATCAAATGAGCACAGAAGACATAATAAAATTAACAGAAGCTCAAAAAGTTGATATTGCCATAGATTTAGCTGGTTATACCTATGCCAATAGATATCAAGTATTTAATCAAAGATGTGCTCCAATACAGGTTTCCTATTTAGGATTTGCTGGTTCAACAGGTTTAAACAATATGGATTATTTAATTGCTGATAAAACCGTAATACCTGACAATTGTAGGAAGTATTATTCTGAAAAGATCATATATATGCCAAATACTTTTATGCCTGGAAACGATACACAAAAAAAATCAAATAAAAATCTAAAGAGAAAAGATTTTGGTATTCCTAATAATGCTGTTATTTATTGTTGTTTCAACAAAAGCTACAAAATATCTCCTGACGTATTTAATGTATGGATTGATATTATAAATGAAGTCGAAAATAGTATTCTTTGGTTAAATATCTCAAATGATCAAACAAAGTTAAACATTATTAATTATGCTAAAAAAAATAGCTTAAACTCAAATAAAATATTTTTTACCGATAGATCAAAAAAATATGAAGATTACTTGGAAAAACATAGTTTAGCTGATATTTTTTTGGACACATATCCTTTTTCAGCCCATTCAACAGGTTATGCATCTTTATTATCAGGAGTTCCCGTAGTAACTTATAAATCTGAAACTTTTGCAAATAATGTTTGTTCGAGCTTACTTTTTGAAGCCAACCTACAAGAACTTATAACAAATAATTTATCAGATTATAGAAATTTGGCTATTGAATTAGGTCGAAATAAAAAAAGATTAAATTACATTAAAAATAAACTTAAAGAAAATTTTATAAAAAAGAAGATATTTAATTCTGGATTATACGTTCAAGATTTAGAAAAAGCTTATTATAAAATTTATCACTTAAAAAGAAATAATAAAAGATGCAGTGATTTATATTTAGATTAATATGTATTAAAACTATTTAAATTTTAGCTCACTATATTTAAGCTATTGGTGGGTATTTAATAATTATTTCGTTTAACCAAGTTTGTATATTTTTGATTCTACTATCAGATGAAGGATGGGTACTCATAAACTGAGGAGGCTCTTTGCCTTTATTTGCCTCTTTCATCCTCTCCCATATTTTTTCTGTTTCTCTAATATCATAACCAGATAAAGAAGAAAAAATCATACCTAGATAATCAGCTTCACTTTCTTGTTTTCTATTAAATGGATTCATTATACCAATTGAAGAAATAAGACCGACAGTATCCATACCAGTTGACCTATTAATTTGACTTAAAGCACCTCCACTAAAAATATCAATAAGAGTAGTACCTGTTTGTACTAGAACACCACGGCTTGCTCTTTCAACGGAGTGTTTTGCAACAGCATGAGCAATCTCATGACCCATAACAGCTGCTAATCCATTTGTATTTTTTGTAATTTTAAGCATACCACTATAAACAGCAATTTTACCTCCTGGCATGCACCAAGCATTTTTGACCTTATCATTATCAATTAAAATATATTCCCACTTAAAATTGGCAGTTGGATCTGGAAGATTTGATTTATCAAAATAAATTGATATTGCATCTTCCATTTTTTTTCCAATTTCTTTAATTTCATTTATAGATTTCGTATCTTTGATTAATTTTTCTTTTTCTTTTACTTTTTCATAAATTTGAGCGGCCTGAGCATTTAATTTTGCCTCTGGGATCAGCTTTAATTGTTTTCTGTCTGTAATGGGCGCGGTTGTACAAGAGTTAATTACAAAACCACAACAACCACAGCCTACATAAGTTAAAAATTTTCTTCTATTCATTTTGTAAGACATTGATATTATATACAGTAATGAATCTAAATAATAAAATATTATTAATATTATTCATAATAGCAATAGCTTTTGTGATATTTTCGAGTTTTAGATAATGGCAAAACAGAAGAAAAAAAAATCAATTAGTTTAATTCTTAGAAATTATTTTATTACCGGTGTAGTAGTTCTAATACCTATTGGTTTTACTTTATATCTAAGTAAAATATTAATTGGGATTTCATCTAAAGTAATTCCAGAAAATATAAATCCAAATAGTTATTTACCATTTGAAATTCCTGGATTAGAAATAATACTTTCAGTAATTTTTATTACCATTGTTGGAGGTTTATCCTTATCTTTTTTGGGTAAACGAATTCTTAAACTTATTGACGACTTATTTAAAAGAATACCTGTTCTAAGAACAATTTATTCTGCAATAGTTCAGATGACAGAAACATTCTCTAACAAAGACCAGAACGATAAAAAAAGTGTTGTTTTGATCGAGTATCCTAGAAAAGGTGTTTGGGCAGTTGGTTTTGCAACAAAAGAAAATAAAGGTGAGATGGCTGAAAAAACTAACAAGAAGTTAATTAATGTTTTTGTTCCGACAACACCAAACCCCACAAGCGGTTTCTTACTTATGTTCCCAATCGAGGAGGTTATATATCTTAATATGACTTTTGAAGAAGCTTCTAAATTTATTGTATCTGCTGGAACATCTACTGGTAAGAGTTAAGCAATATCATTAATTATATCAGCTCTATCATATAATTTAATTAATGGTTTGAATTTACTTATATCCTCATTTTTATTTTCAATTCTTTTAATCTCTTTCTCAGCTAAAATAAAAAGATCATGATTGTGAACTGGGTCAGCTAACTTAAAATTTTTTATTCCACTTTGTTTAAAACCTAAAATGTCTCCAAAACCTCTCAATTTCATATCTTCCTCTGATATCTTAAAACCATCATTAGAGTCTTTAAGTATATTAATTCTTTTTTTTGCATTATCACTTAAATTTGACTTAAACATTAAAATGCATGAAGACTCTTTACTGCCTCTCCCAACTCTGCCTCTCAGCTGATGAAGTTGAGATAAACCAAATTTATTAGCATTTTCAATAATTATTACATTTGCATTTGGAAAATCTATACCAACTTCAATTATAGTAGTCGAAACCAAAATCTTAAATTCATTTTTTAAGAATTTGTTTAAAATTATTTCTTTTTGCTCAGCTGTAGTTTTTCCGTGAAGGAGGTAAACTTGTTTAGGAAATAATTTATCTAAGTATTCCGATTTTTTAACTGCAGAAGAATGATCAAGTTTTTTAGACTCTTCAATTAAAGGGCACACCCAAAATATTTGATTACCTAGTTTGATTTCTTTTTTTATAAATTTTATTACATCATCAATCTTATTTTCAGGTTTACTATAGGTTTTAACAGTTTTTCGATTATTTGGTTTTTCACGAATAATTGAAAGATCCATATCGCCATAAATTGTCATTGTTAAAGTACGTGGAATAGGTGTAGCAGTCATTAAAAGAACATCACAATCTTTTCCAGCCTTATCAGATAATTTTTTTCTTTGACTTACACCAAATTTATGTTGTTCATCTATTATTATTAACCCAAGTTTTTTAAATTCCACTTTTTTTTGAAAAAGCGCATGTGTTCCAAAAATTATATCAATTTCTTTTTTGGATATTTTGTTGAGTATTATTTTCTTATCTTTGTAGGAAGATTTTCCGGAAAGTAATCCGATCTTTATATTTTTTGAAAATAGTTTTTTAGCTAAAAGAAAATGCTGTCTAGCTAGTATTTCAGTCGGCGCCATTACTGCTACCTGAAAGCCTGAATTGATTGTATTAAATGCAGAAAGTAAAGATACTATTGTTTTTCCACTTCCTACATCACCCTGAAGTAACCTAAACATTTTATTTTCAGAACATAAATCTTTATTTATTTCACTTAATGTTTTATTTTGGTCTTTTGTTAATGAAAAATTAAGATTAGATATAATTTCATTTTGTTTATTGATATTAAAATTTTTTTTTGTTTTTTTTATCCTTTTTATTTTTTTTCTTATTTCTGAGTTTACCAAAAATGTGGAGAAAATTTCATCATAAGCAAGTCTTTGGTAAAAATTTTCTTTAAATTTACCAATATTTTCTGGTTCATGTAATTTTTTGATAGAGTCATTCCAACCTATATTTTTGAATTTTTTCAATATATCTTTTGAATGCCATTCTTCAATTTCAGGTAAATTATTTATTATTTGTAAAATTATCTTATTATAAACTTTTTCACTGATACCCTCAGTTAATGAATAACTATTGTGCTTTTGTTTAATTATTGAAGAGTCCTCTGATATATATTTTGGATTTGTTAATTGATATTTATTTCTAAAATATTTAATTTTTCCACTAACAGTAACCTCTTTTCCAATAGGTAATATTTTTTTGATATAACCCTCATAACTGTTAAAAAAAACACAATCTATTTCACCAGTATCATCTTTGCATAAAACTCTATTGGGTAAGTTTCTAACTCTTGGGAATGAGTACTTGAGAGGAATTATGGTTATTGTCTGTATTTCATCTATTTTTAAATCAATTATTTTAGATGATAAACTTCTATCAGTGAAAGATTTTGGTAATTTCCATAATAAATCAAAAATAGTATTGACCTTTTTTTTCTTTAATAAATTTGAAGTTTTGGTTCCTACACCTTTTAGTAAACTGAGATCAGACAATAAATATTCATAATTTCTTTTCATATCTTTAAACTGATATTATATTCTTATTATGACTGTTGATATAGAACAAATTAAAAAAAAAATTATTTACAGATCAAATTATCGTGGCACAAAAGAAATGGATAAACTTCTAGGTGCATTCACAAGAAAATATTTAGATCAATTAAACGAGGAAGATCTTAATCAATTGATAAAACTTTTAGAGATTGATGATAATAATCTTTATAATTTCTACAATGGTTTAAACACAGATATACAATTTGAAGATAATAAAATTAATAATTTATTTAAAAATTTTAAATATTGAAACTTTTAATGGCGGAGAGACTGGGATTCGAACCCAGGAAAGAGTTGCCCCTTTGCCGGTTTTCAAGACCGGTGCTTTCAACCGCTCAGCCATCTCTCCGTGAGCAAGGTTTTATAATTATAATTATTTAATTCAACCATAAAATAGTCTATTAAACGTTTATTATCTATTTCATTATTTTATGAACCAGCATTTTAATAAAGGATTAATACTTACATCTTTGGGATCCTTTTGGTGGGGTTTTATTGGTGTTATATATTTTGAATATGTTGCCTTTATAGGACATGTTGAGTTAGTTGTTCATAGATGTTTATGGACCGCTGTTATGTTGGTCATGACGACTCTCTTTTTTAAAAAATGGAAACTTTTTATTAAAAGTATTACAAATAAAAAAAATCTTTTTTATCTCTTCGTGTCAGGTTCGTTAATATTTGTTAATTGGGCTATTTGGATTTACGCTGTAGCTACGGAAAGAATAATAGACGCTAGTTTTGGTTACTTTATTATGCCAATTATTAGTGTTTTATTGGGATACATTTTTTTTAAGGAAAAATTGAATAAAAAAAGAATCTTTTCAATTTTATTAGTAATCATATCTATTTTGATTATGATTTTTCTTAATATAAAAACACTTCCATGGGTTGGTATAATCGTAGCTTTGAGCTGGGCATTTTATAATCTAGTAAGAAAAAAAATTGATATAGAAACTGATATAGGACTTTTAATAGAGAGTTTATATATTTTTCCTTTTGCTCTTATTGTCTTTTACTTTATTTTTGATAAGGGATTAAATGACTTTAGTTTGTCTAACCCAGGTCTGAGTATGTTTCTATTATTAGCGGGACCCATGACTGTGATTCCTTTATTTTTATATGTAAGAGGTGTTGAATTAATCGGTCTTGGAGCTACAGGGATGATTTTTTATATTACGCCTACGTTACAGTTTATTTTAGGCTACTTTTATTACAATGAGGATTTTTCACTAATTAAATTAGTGAGTTTTATTATTATCTGGATTGCTGTAATTATATATCTTAAAGATCTTTATGAAACTAATTAGCCAAATATTTTTTTTATTTTTACTAACAATATTGAATTGTTATTCTAGTGAAAATATCAATTTCAATGAATGGAAAAAGAATTTCAAAAAAGTGGCATTAGCAAATGATATTTCAGAACAGACTTTTGATACAGCAATGCAAAATGCAAGATTTTTACCTAAAGTTATTGAATACGATAGGTTTCAACCAGAGTTTTATGAGGATACAAAAACATATATTGGCAAACGTACTTCAACTAAAAAATTAAAAAAGGGTGTAGATTTTTATGAAAATAATTCAAATCTTATAAATTTAGTTGAAAAAAATTTTGGAGTAGAAAAAGAGTTACTTTTATCTTTAATGGGCATCGAGACTAACTTTGGTACTTATGTTGGAAAAATGGATATAATATCATCATTAGCAACATTAAGTTATGATAAAAGGAGATCAGAGTTTTTTTCAAATGAACTCTTAACTTTATTGAAATTAATTGATGATAATCAAATAGATTATAAAACATTGTATGGTTCATGGGCAGGCGCATTTGGTTTTTTTCAATTTATGCCATCAACAATAAAGAATTATGCTTTTGACTACAATAAGGATGATTTTATTGATTTGAAAAATTCAGAAGATGCATATGCATCTGCTGCTAATTATTTAAACAAGATTGGGTGGAAAAAAAATGATAATTGTTTTAAAAAAATTGAGTTAGATGAGAATATTCCCACTAAATTTCTGAATGTGTCAGCTAGAAAGATACATAGTAAAAAAAAAATTAAATCATTTAAAAAATATATTAAAAATTATTCTGAATTAAACATAAAAAATGAAAACCAGAAAATAGCAATTATAACACCAGACAAAGATATTATACCAGATGCGCAAACTTTAAATCCTGCTTATATAGTTTTTGAAAATTACGAAATAATTTTACAATGGAATAGATCTTTAAGATTTGCACTTGCTGTATGTACTTTAAAGGATAAATTTAAAAATGAAATTTAATATTTTTATTATTTTAAGTACCTTATTTTTGTTATTAAGTTGTGATCAAAGTGCTATTAATCAAAGTAAGAAATTAGATATAACATTTGACAAAAAATATAAAAATAGCGGATTCTCTCTTATTTATAATAATGATTTAAAAATTAAAAAAATTGATCAAAGATCACTTACAATATTTCATAAAGATCTAAAAAGAAAATCAAATGTGAAAATTACTAATCCTTTAAATGGAAAATCACTTATTGCAGAAGTAAAATCAAACAGAGTAAAATTTTCGCCATTTTACAATTCAATTATCACTCAAAGAATTGCAGAGGAGTTAGAACTTGATTTAAAGGAACCATATATAGATATAGTCTTGATTTCAAAAAATTCTACATATATTGCCAAAAAGACTAAAACTTTTGAGGAAGAAAAAACAGTAGCTGAAAAGGCACCTATAGATGGTATTAAAATTAGTGATCTAAACTCATCCAATAAAACTAAAAAAAAATTACAAAAAAATAATAAATTTTCTTATTATATTAAAGTAGCCGATTTTTATTATAAAAAATCTGCTAAAAATATGAGTAATAAAATTAAAAGTGAACTTAAATTGAAAAACATTAAAATCATTGAACTTACAAAAACTAATTATAGGTTATTATTAGGACCATTTAATGATATACAGTCACTAAAAGACTCATTTGAAAAGATGAATTCTTTGTATTTTGAAAATCTAGAAATAATTAAAGATGCTTAAAAAAATTTTTATCATTATCTCATTACATTTATCTCTTATTCTTTCTGTTAATGCCAATATTGAAATAAAAGCTAGAACAGCAATATTACAAGATTTCTTATCTGGAGAAATTTTATATGAAAAAGATCCAGATAGATCAATTTATCCAGCTTCAATGACAAAGATAATGACATCAATAATTGCTTTTGATTTAATAAAATCAGGTGATCTATCTTTAGATGATAAATTTATAATTTCTGAAAAAGCATGGAGATTATCAACCGCAGGTTATTCATCTATGTTTATAATGGTTGGTGATGAAGTTTCTGTAGAAGATTTACTATTAGGTATAATTGTTGCATCTGGTAATGACGCGTGTATTGCACTCGCTGAAGGAATAGCTGGTACTGAGGAAGAATTTGCAATCTTAATGACATCTAAAGCAAAAGAACTAGGTATGGAAAATACAAACTTTGCAAACTCATCTGGTATTAATGATCCAGACAATTATTCAACGGTTAGAGATATTTTGATCATGTCAAATTATTTAATTAAGGAACATCCAAAATATTATGAGTGGTTTGCAGAAAAAGAATTTACGTGGAATAGAACAGGAGGTGATCCAATTACACAAGGTAACAGAAATCCTCTTCTTTACAAAAATATTGGTGCCGATGGTATTAAAACAGGTTACTTGGCTGTTGAAAAATATTCTTTAGCGTCGTCAATTAATAGAAAGGGAAGAAGATTAATTGCTGTTGGAAGCGGATTTGAAACCAAAAGTTCAAGATCAAGAGAAAGTTCAAGATTATTAACTTATGGATTAACAAATTTTGATCTAGTTGAGATAAATAAAGCTAATAGACCTATTGATAAAGTAGAGGTATGGCTTGGTAAACAAAGCTATGTCGATGTGCATGTTGATACTGATATTTATAAAACAATTAAAAAGGCAAAAAAAAGATTATTAAAGATATCCTTGAAATATGACGGACCAATAGAGGCACCTATTAAAAAAAATCAAAAAATTGGAACTTACAGGGTGGTATATGATCAAGAATTGATAGGAGAATATGATCTATTAGCGTCTAATGATGTTCAAAAAGTGAATATTTTTACAAGATTAATTAAATCATTGAATTATTTAATCTGGGGCGATGTCTAGAAAACCTGTTATTGTTTTCGAGGGTATTGAAGGAAGTGGGAAGACTCATCATTTAAATAAAATTTCAAAATATCTTAAAAAAAGAAAACTTTCTTTTATCAAGATCAGAGAACCGGGAGGAAGTTTAAATTCAGAAAAAATAAGAAAATTGATACTCAGTAAAAGATCCAATTTTAATAAAAATACAGATTTACTACTTTATTTAGCTTCTAGAAGCGAAAATATGAATTTACTTAAAAAATACTATAAAAAAAAAATTATATTAATAGATAGATTTATTGACTCAACTATTTCATATCAACATTATGGTATGGGTGTAAATTTGAATTTAATAAATATTATAAACAAACATATTTTGTCAAATTTTAAAGTTTCTTTTACTTTTTTAAATCTGGTAAATCATAAAAATATGACAAAGCGACTTAAATTAAGAAAATCTACAAATAGGTATGATGATTTTAAAAAAAATTTTTATAATAAAGTTCAAAAAGGTTTTGTAAAATTATCTAATAAGAATAAAAAAAGATATCAAATTATTAATTCAAACTTGGATATTAAATTGAATGAAAAACTAGTTTTAAAAAAAATTGAAAAATTAATAAAATGAGAACAAATCTTACCAAAAAAGATTTAGTAAATCTAGTTTATTTGCAATTAGGATTTTCAAAATTAATCTCAGAAAATTTAATAAATGATTTTTTATCAACAATAATTTTTAATATTAAAAAAGAAAAAAAGTTAAAACTTTCAAAATTTGGAACATTTTTAATTAGAAAAAAAAAATCAAGAATTGGCAGGAACCCTAAAACAAAAGAAACCAAAGTTATTTCCAGTAGAGATGTAGTTTTATTCAAACCCTCTAAGGAATTTAAGGAATTTATTAACAATTTAAATGACTGATAAATCAGAGAGAGCTTATAAAACTATAGGAGAGGTTGCTGAATTACTTAAATTAGAATCAAAAAAAAAAGGAGTTTTTTCAACTCATACTATTCGATTTTGGGAAACTCAATTCAAGCAAGTTAAACCAAAATTACTAAATTCTAATAGAAGATATTATGATCAAAAAACTATCAATATACTAAAAAAAATAAAATTTCTTCTTAAGGACCAAGGCATGACAATTTATGGAGTTAAAAAAATCTTGGATAATCCAAGTAATAAAGATACTTTAAATCTTGACGAAATTTCAAATAATTCTATAAGAACGGACAATTTTAAAAATAAAGTTTTAAAAATTTCTAAAATTGTTAAAAATTTAAAAAATTATAAATAATGGCAAAAAAAACACACATAAAAGTTAGATTGGTTCCTGAAAATAAACCTGATAGTTCATTTTTTTATTATGTTAAAAAACCAGCAGGAGGTGAAAAAGCAAAAGTAAAACTTTCAGCGCGTAAATATAATCCGAGTACACGTAAACATGAAGTTTTTGTCGAAAAAAAACTTCCACCTCACAGTAAATAATTATTTTTTTTTAAAATTTCTTTTTTCATAATCAATATATGACCAAATCATATTTTTCCATATACGATTAGTAATTCTGGGATCTATTTTATTAGCAATAGATTTTTTTCTTATATTTTTTAAAATTATTTTAATTCTTTTATTGTCAACTATTTCTTTTTTTTTATCCTTTAGTTTTAAAACATGATTTACAAGGTTAGTTCTTTGCTTAATTAATTTGATTAATGAATTATCTAATTTATCTAGCTTCAATCTTATTTTATTGAGTTTTTTTCTTTTTAAAGGCGACATTTATATATTTGGATAATATTCAAATTATTATATTTAACCTCACATGTATACATTAAATACAAAAATAAATAATCAGTTATCAATTTGGTTAATTATAATGTTTTGGATCATATCTTTTATGATAATAGTTGGTGGCTTAACAAGATTAACTGATTCAGGTCTTTCAATAACTCAGTGGGAATTATTTTCTGGTTTTTTTCCACCTCTTAATCAAAATGATTGGATTGTTTATTTTAATCTTTATAAACAAATTCCTGAATTCAAATTACAAAACTACAATATGACTTTAAGTGAGTTTAAAGTTATTTTTTGGTGGGAATGGGCTCACAGATTTCTTGGAAGACTGATTGGTCTTGGATACTTAATACCGCTAATTTATTTTTCTTTTAAGATTAAGATTACTAAATTATTAAATCTATATTTCATTTTTTTTCTTATATGTTTTCAAGGTTTCATTGGCTGGTATATGGTTAGCAGTGGATTAGTTGATAGAATAGATGTAAGTCACTTTAGGTTATCTTTACATCTGCTTATCGCTTTTTTTATTTTATCTTTAATATATTGGAATTATCTAAAAATTAACGTATCAAGAAACATAACAAATAGATTAAATACATTTATTCCTTTATTATTCTTGATCCTAATTTTTTTACAAATTTCAATTGGTGCCTTTGTTTCTGGTATGGATGCAGGAAAAATCTACAATTCATGGCCATTAATGGGTAGCTCATATTTTCCTGATGATAATAATTTTAATGATCTTTTTAAAATTGCGGCTCTAAGTGATCCGTCATTAGCACAATTTATTCATCGAAATTTAGCTTACTTGATAGGAATTTTTTACATTTTAATTTTCTATAAGATTTATAGAAACAAGATGTATGATTTGTATAAATCTATTAACTATTTAGGAATATTTATAATTCTTCAGATTATATTAGGTATTTTTACAGTCTTATATGGTGCACAGATTTATGTTGCATCTCTGCACCAAATAAGCTCGATTTTTTTAGTTAGCTCAAGTATTTATTTTTTTTATTTAAATACAAAATTTAACTAACAGCTTTTAAACTTCCTTTCGATGACTTGTTGAGGGCTTGATCTAAATCATCAATAATATCATCAATGTGTTCAATACCTATACAAAGTCTTACATAACTTTGGGTCACACCTGTTGCTGCTAACTCTTTTTCGTTTAATTGACTATGAGTAGTACTTGCAGGGTGTATAGCTAGACTTCTTGCGTCACCAATGTTTGCTACATGATAGAACATTTTTAAAGACTCAATAAACTTTTTCCCAGCTTCAATACCACCTTTTAGTTCAATACCAACCATCGGTCCATTTCCACCTTTAAGATATTTTTTAGCTCTATCAGCAATTTTCTTTTCATGTTCTGTCGAATATATAACTTTAGTAACTTCTTTATGGTTTTTTAAGAAATTAACTACTTTTTCAGCATTTTCGCAATGTTGCTTCATTCTTAGAGCTACTGTTTCAAGACCTTGGATTATTGCAAAAGCATTATCTGGCGCTAAAGCTGAACCTAAATCTCTTAGCAAACATACTCTCGCTCTAACTGCAAAAGGTACATTAGCTCCAGTTAATTCTGGTACAGCTTTTCCCCAAACTACACCTCCATAACTTGCATCAGGTTCATTAAATAAAGGTTGTCTTTTAGGATCTGCAGTCCAGTCAAAGTTACCACTATCAACTATGCTTCCAGCAACAGCAGTTCCATGTCCTCCAATATATTTTGTTAATGAATGTATAACAACAGCCGCTCCATGTTCTATAGGTTTACATATTACTGGCGCAGCAGTATTATCCATTATTAATGGAATATTATATTTTCTTCCAATATCAGAAACTTCTTTGATAGGAAACACTCTCAAATATGGATTAGGTAATGTCTCACCATAAAAAGCTCTGGTCCTATTATCTATTGCCTTTTCAAAGTTTTTAGGATCACTTGGATCAGCATATCTAATTTCAATCCCAAGTTTACTTAACGTATGTGTAAATAATGAAACTGTTCCGCCGTAAAGATCCGTGGAACTAACAATATTATCACCTGATTGAGCGACATTTAGAACTGCAAAACTCGAAGCTGTTTGGCCTGATGAAACCGTTACACAAGATAATCCACCCTCCAATGCCGCAATCCTTTTTTCTAAAACATCATTAGTTGGATTCATGATCCTAGTATAAATATTTCCAAATTCCTTTAATGCGAATAAATTTGCTGCATGTTCAGTACTTTGAAATTGATATGAAGTTGTTCTATATATTGGCACAGCAACAGCATTAGTTGCTGGGTCACTTCTGTAATCACCACCATGTATGGCAATGGTTTCAGGATTATTTCTTTTTTTACTCATTTTACTCCTTTTTTAGTGCTTTAGCTTTATGCAAGGCGCACAATATAGTTCAAATGCCTACCGAGTTTGTGTGATGATTTCCTCTTTAGCTGTAAGCCCGCAATAGGAACAAATCGGCAATATCAATATAACAAAAAAAAGGCTTAAAACAATAAAAATATCAATTTGACTTTGATCTTATTAATAGTATTAATCCTCGCACAATGACAAAATTCCTTAAAAAAGATCAATTATCATCTAATTGGTTTGAAATAGACGCTAAAAATGCTGTAGTAGGCAGACTAGCAACTGTCATATCAAAAATCATTAGAGGTAAAAACAAAACAACTTTCACACCACATATGGACGATGGAGATTTTGTAGTTGTTAAAAATATTGAACATATCAAATTTACTGGAAATAAATTTCAAAATAAAAAATACTATAGACACACAGGTCATCCTGGTGGAATTAAAGAAACTACACCAGAAAAACTATTTGAAAAAAAACCAGGCGAAGCTTTAAAACTTGCAGTTAAAAGAATGCTTCCAGGGGGAGTGTTAGGAAAAAAACAACTTACAAAGTTGAAAATATATGTCGGAAATGATCATCCTCATTCAGCCCAAAATCCTCAAATTATACATTTGGATAAATTAAACTCTAAAAATATAGCAAGAAACTAAAATGGAAAATACTCAAACATCAACTAAAGCCCCAAAGATGAAAATGGACTTCAAAGACAGCAAGTATGCTACTGGAAGAAGAAAAACATCAATAGCTAGAGTATGGCTTAAAAAGGGTTCAGGTAAAATTTATGTAAATGGTAAACTTTTTAGTGATTATTTTTCAAGTGATAATCATAAAATGCAAATTGTAAGACCTTTTGAACTTATCAATCAAGCAACAGAATATGACGTAAAGTGCAGTGTAAAAGGTGGGGGTCCGACAGGACAAGCTGGAGCAATGGTACACGGAATCTCTAAAGCTTTAGTTATGTTTGATGAAAAATTGAAATCTACACTTAAAACCGAAAAATTGACCACAAGAGACTCCAGATCAGTTGAAAGAAAAAAACCTGGACGTAAAAAAGCTAGAAGAAGCTTTCAATTTTCCAAAAGATAATTCTTTTTTAACTTTAAACTGTTATAATATTAAATGCCTAAGCTCAATGTACTAATTACTGGATCAACTGGATATATTGGTGTTCAATTAATTAAATTATTAATTAAACATAAGAATGTGAATATTAAATATCTTTGTGGCAATTCATCTGTCGGAAAAAAAATCTCATTTTATGATACTTCTTTAAAGTCAAAAAAGTTACCAAAAATCACTAAGTATAATAAAAAATATTTAAGTTATGTTGATATTATATTTACTGCTCTACCGAATGGGGAAGCTCAATTAATATCAAAAGATCTATTAAAAAAAAATACTTTAATTGATTTAGCTGCAGATTTTAGACTAAAAAAAGGTTCTGATTATCTAAAGTGGTATAAACAAAAACATAAAGCGTTAAGTAATGTAAAAAATAGCATTTACGCCTTACCTGAGATAACAGGAAAATTGGTAAAAAAATTTAGCATTATTGGATGTCCAGGTTGTTACCCTACATCAATACTTTTACCACTTATTCCATTAGTTAAAAAAAGATCAATTAACTTTAAGAATATCATTATAGACTCCAAATCTGGATATTCTGGAGCGGGTAGAGGAGTGCACAAAAAATTCAAAAACAAAAATTTATACGAATCTCTTAGTGCATATGGAGTAGGTTTTCATAGACATAATTCAGAAATTGATCAAGAATTAAAAAATAACACTTCTTTAAAAATTAATTTTACTTTTACACCTCATATTATTCCAATGTTTAGAGGTATATTAAGTACAATTTATTTGGACTTAAAACCAGGCACTACTTTGAATAAAGTGCAAAATATTTTGAAAATATTTCATAAAAAGAATAAATTTGTAAAGATAAAGAGTATTAACTCTTTTTTGAGCACAAATGACGTTATGAATACTAATTATTGCTTTATTTCTGTTTGTAAAACTAAATTCAAAGATAAGATAATAATTTTATCGGTCATTGATAATCTTATTAAAGGGGGAGCAGGTCAAGCAGTTCAAAATATGAATTTGAAATTTGGTTTTAAAAATAATGAGGGATTATTATGAAAAAATTATCATTATTAATTTTCTTTCTAGTTATTTCTTGTGCCCCTGTTCAAACTGAGAAAAAAATTAATTTTTCAAAAGATCTAACTCTTGAAGAATTTAAATCAAATTTAAAAGTTTACGTAGATAACAGTGATTATCCAAATATAGATGAATAAAATAGTAAACATTGCAATTGTTGGTTTGGGTCAAGTAGGCATTTACCTTTATAATGAATTAAGGTTAAAAAAAAAAGAAATAGAGATAAAAACAGGAAAAAAGATAAACATCGTTGCAATTTCTGCCAAAAATAGAAATAAAAAGAGAAAATACAATATTAATAAAAAAATCTTTTATACAAATCCCCTTAAAATTTTAAAAGAAAAAAAGATAGATATTTTATTTGAATCTATTGGTCAATCTGATGGAATTTCAAAAAATATTGTTGTAACGGCGTTAAAGAATAAGATTAATGTTATAACACCAAATAAAGCTTTAATTTCTAAACACGGCAATGAATTAGCTAAATTAGCTGAGAAGAATAATGTAAATTTAGAATTTGAAGCCTCTGTTGCTGGAGGAATTCCAATACTTAGAACGATTAAAGAAGGTTTAGCTACAAATAAGATAAAAAAAGTCTATGGAATTTTAAATGGAACAACTAATTATATTCTAACAGAGATGGAAAATTCAAATGAGACTTTTGATAAAGTTTTAAAAAAAGCTCAAGAACTTGGATATGCCGAACCTGGTAATCCTAAATTAGATTTGAATGGGTTTGATGCTTTTGCAAAAGTTAGGATTTTATCAGCGCTTGCATTCAATAATCAAATTTCCCATCACAAATGTATTATGGAAGGTATAGAAAATATTGATTTAAAAGATATCAAAATTGCAAATCAATTAAATCTTAGAATTAAGTTACTCGGTATATGTGAAATGATAAATAATCGTTTATTTGAAACTGTTCATCCGTGTTTAGTTGGTAAAGACACATACATAGGTAATGTAAATGGTGTTATGAACGCCGTTATTACGGAGGGAAAGCCTGTTGGTGAGAGCATACTTCAAGGGGAGGGTGCAGGACCAGGACCTACTTCATCCTCTTTATTATCTGATTTATTGTCTATTCTTAGAGGAAATATAAAATATCCTTTTGGAATTTCCTCAAACAAAAGAAAAGCTGTAAAGGCTTTTAATAATGATGACTACTCAAATTCTCTATATTTAAGATTTGAGGTTAAAGATAAACAAGGTGTTTTATCCTCTATAACTAATCGATTAGCTAAATATAAAATGTCTGTAAAAAGAATTATACAAACACCTGATAAAAAAAGAAATTCAGCTACTATCGTCATAATTACCCATAAAACATCTGAAAAAAATGCAAGAAATTGTTTATCGATATTTAAAAAGAATAGAAATATTTTAAGATTTCCAACATTAATCAGACTGTATAGTTAATGGAAATTTATATAAAACTTTTTGAGGTTTTGTTTCCTGTTTTTTTTGTTGTTGGGATTGGTTACTATTTAGGTAAAAAAAATCCTAAAATAGATACTACGTTTATCACTAATTTTGCAGCCAATGTAGGTACCCCGGCAATGATAATTTATGCTTTAAACCCTGTAAATATCTCATTTAATATTTTCATCAATTATTTTTGGTATTACGCAATAGCTATTTTAGGATTTATGATTGTTGGAACAATAATATTATATCTTTTAAAAACTAAAGATATTATTAGAGAGCTTCCACCACTAACAATGCCCAATACTGGTAATATGGGATTACCGATTTGTTTATTTGCTTATGGTTCACAAGGCCTTGGAGTGTCCGCAGCAATTTCTGCATTAATAATTTTATGTCACTTTACACTAGGTGTTTTTTTGGCCGATAGAAAATTTAGTCTACAAGTTATAATTAAAAGCCCACCATTCTATGCAATCATTGTTGCTGTTTTTTTACTCTATTATGATTTAGAACTTCCTGGTTTTGTTGAAAATACTACCTTTCTTTTAATGTATGCAACGATTTTTTTGATCTTAATGTCGTTAGGAATTGCATTAACAAGACTGAAGGTATTTTCATTGAACAAAGCTATATTTTCTTCTATAGGACGCGTAATTGTGGGACCTATTATTGGATATTTATTAATTCTATATTTTGATTTAGAAGGATTTGCTGCTGGAGTTTTATTAATACAATGTTCAATGCCTAGCGCAGTCCTTAATTATCTTGTTGCATCAATATATTCACCAAAAAAAATAGTTGATAGCGTTGCTAGCACAATAGTTGTTTCAACTTTGATGTCTTTTATAACTATTCCAATTGTTGTATTCTTTGCTTTAAAATACTTTAATTAATCTATATCCTTTAAGTTAATGAAGGCTATAACTTTCAATCTTTTAGCATGGATAATGCTTCCAATTATGGACGGATTTGCAAAGTATTTAAGTGCAGAACTTCCTGTTTTACAAATTACATGGGCGAGGTATTTTTTCACAGTTGCATTTACTCTTCCAATTATGTTTTTCTTTTTTAGACAAAATCTTGTTTGGACAGATAAACCAAAATTACAATTTATTAGAGGTCTAATTCTTTTAACAGCTAATATCTGTTTTTTTTATGCAATTTCAGTAATTTCATTAGCAAAAGCATTAACTTTAGCTTTTGTTGCACCTTTGATTGTTACAGCTTTTTCTCCAATTTTTTTAGGAGAAAAGGTTGGTTTTAGAAGATGGTCTGCTGTAATTATTGGATTTATAGGTTCATTAGTGGTTATAAGACCTGGTTTTGTAGAAATTAACCTAGCAAGTTTAGCAGCTCTTGGAACTGGAATAATGTATGGGTTTTATTTAATCATTACTCGGAAATTAAGTACTTCAGATAACCCTTTATTAACTTTATTATTAACTGGTGTAGTAGGGGCCATAATAGTTTCTATAATAATGCCTTTTGTTTGGGTTGCGCCTTCTTTAAATCAGTGGTCTATGATGGCTGCTATAGGGATTTTTGCCTGTATAGGTCATTTATTTTTAATACTATCACTAAAATACGCTGATGCCTCTAAATTAGCCCCATTTAGCTATTTTGAGATCATTACTAATATAATTATAGGTTATTATTTCTTTAGTGATTTCCCAGATAATTGGACTTTTTTGGGATTATTTATTATTGTATTAAGCGGTATCTATATCTCTAGGAGAGAGAATATAGTTAAAAAAATTAAATAATAGGTATTATTTATTTACTAATATATAAAGTATTACTTTAATTATATATTATAAACTATTGTAATTATTACATTTTTATAAAATCTAAAATTTAACAGGAATTTGATATAAATGGATATTATAAATGTTAAACATAGTTGATATCAGTTTCAGTACTTAAATTTTCAGCTAAATCTTAAAAATATTAGATTATTGTTAAAAATAGGGGCTTTTTGAACATAAGAAAAAAGAAAATCTTGAAAAGATGAGGTGTTCTAAAAGCGTTGATATAGTTAGTTTGTAGAGCGATGCACTAATTGAATATAGCATTTAAACGGCCAAATAGGGGTCTGTTTTAAGCGTAGGCTTATCTATGGTACAACCCAAGGGGTGAATTATGATATTTAAGAGAAAATTAAGAAAAAAGATCAAAAAATCGTGATTTTACTGGGTTTTTTAACATAATAAATCTCTAAAATAAGGCTAAATGGCTGCTTTTTCAGATCTAAGTAATTTAAGCTTTTGCTTTATTCCACCTCTTCCAGAGTATCCTCCAAGAGCTCCATCTGATCTAATCACTCTATGACAGGGTATTTTTGGGGCATATGGGTTTTTAGCGCAAGCGTTAGCGACAGCACGAGCTGATTTAGGGCTTTTTATGCTAATAGCTACTTGTTTGTAGGTTTTTACCTCACCTTTAGGGATGGTTTTGAGATATTTCCAAACTTTTAATTGAAATTTAGTTCCTTTGAGTATCATTAGTGAAAAACCCCTGTTTCCTTGCACTTTTAAGGGTGCAAAGAACAGTTGTTTTGGCACGTCGTTGATGCGCTACCGCCATGCCTCCCGCTCCACATGTTCAGCGATGCTCTGTGAAGCTTTCTGCCCCCTGGAATTGTACCTCTCGGCTTTTCTCCAATTGGCCAGTTAAGAGTTGCCCCTTAATTCATCATTAACTTAACAAATACTGATTTTAAAATGTATCACTTTTTAGGTGATTCTATTATTTTTCTCATTTCCTTGTGAATAGTGGGGATAAATCAGTTTTTAAAAAGTAATATAAAATAACTAAATAAAAACAAAATGGCCATTATGCTTAAAAAAATTGTATTAATACTTTTACCAGTATTTCTATATTGAATGAAACTCAAAATAATAAAACCAATTGAGCTTATCAAAAACCATACAGCTGGAATTTCACCATCAATTGAACTCATAAATTTATAATTTAAACTATTGACATTATAAATCACTTGATATATTACTAATGATAATTAATTGTTATCAATAGTAATAATATGAATGAGTTAACCACAGACCTAAAATCACTACATGAGGCAACTTTAAATAATCTCAAAAGCTCTAAAGCAAACAACACTTTAAGAGCTTATAAATCTGATTTTCAAGATTTTGGTGCTTTTTGTGCAAAGCATGGCTTAAATTCATTACCAACTGAGCCAAAAATAGTTTCCTTATACCTTACTCATCTCTCTAAAAATTCAAAAATAAGTACTTTAAGACGAAGATTAGTTTCAATAAGTATGGTTCATAAGTTGAAAGGGCATTATCTAGATACAAAACATCCAATCATTGTAGAAAATTTAATGGGAATAAGAAGGGTCAAAGGAAGTATTCAGAAAGGTAAAAAACCATTATTAATCAATCATTTAAAATTGATTATTAATGTAATAGATGAACAAAAAGTTGATGAAATTAAAAAACTTAGAGATAAATCAATAATACTTATAGGCTTTGGAGGCGGATTTAGAAGAACAGAATTAATTTCTATTGATCATGAGGATTTAGAGTTTGTAACTGAGGGTCTAAAAATCAACGTCAAAAGATCAAAAACTGATCAATTCGGCGAGGGTATGATCAAAGGACTACCCTACTTCAATAATGAAATTTATTGTCCTGTTAAAAATTTAAAAACATGGTTAGAAGTTTCTCAAATTAAGTCTGGTCCTATTTTTAGAAGATTTTCTAAGGGCTTATCACTAACAAATAAAAGGTTAACAGATCAATCTGTAGTTTTATTAATGAAGGAGTATCTAAAATTAGCAGGCATTGAAAACACAAACTTTGCTGGTCACAGTTTAAGGTCGGGTTTTGCAACGGTAGCTGCTGAGTCTGGAGCAGATGAAAGAAGTATAATGGCTATGACAGGTCACAAAACAACACAAATGGTTAGAAGATATATCAAAGAAGCCAATATATTTAAAAATAATGCACTTAATAAAGTAAAAATATAGATTGTATTTTACAAGACAAAAGGCCAAAAATATATCCGAGGGTTTTATTAGGTTCCTTTAATGGCCCATTATATTTAGTTTTAGATTTTAAATAGTGTTTTTTAAAAAATTTCGTTGTTATTCCCCATTTTTTAAGGAATGTTTTGTCCCCTCTATTTTGAATAAAATTTTTTTTCTTTCTAGTTGTTAACGAACCAAAATGATAAACTTTAAAATCATTTAAACCCTTAAATATTCTCACACCTTCTTTCCATAATTTCATATTAAAATCTGGATCAGAACCTATTCCAGGGTTAAATTCTTCGCTAAAACCACCTACTTTATCCCACATTTTTTTTGAAACCAAATGTGGAGCAAAATGAGTCCCTTGATGATCATAAAAATTGATACTCTTATATCTAGATAATAGTTCATCTTCTTTAAAAGTATCTAAATCAATTCCAAAATCACAAACTATATGACCAGAGTTAGGTTCAATCATTGTACCAGATAGATAAAAATTATCATGATTTAAATTTTTAACCTCATCTAATAAAACTTTATCCCAATTAGGACAAAAATACATATCATCATGACTGTAAAGAATATATTTGTTTGAAACTAATTTTGCAGCTTTATTAATTGAAGAACAGAGACCAATATTATCATCTGAAATTGTATATTTATAATTATTAGTTTTAACAAAATCTAATGTACCATCAGAACCATCATTAATATGTATTATTATTTCATGATCAAATAAAGAATTCTTTTTTAAACTTTTTAAACAAAGTTTGAGATAGCTTAAATTATTATAAGTTGGAATTACAATGGAAATCATTTTATGGTTTATGCCATAAATATTTTTTTGCGCCATTTATCTCATACGTTTTATTAATGATAAAATCTGCCACAAGGGTTGAATTAAAATATTTCATATATTTTGTTTTGCCTTTTTGTCCAATGGCTTTACGCAACTTCTCATCTTCTGAAATTTTTTCAATTTTTTCAGATAAATCATTAATATTCTTGTAAAAAACCATCTCTGTATCATCAAAAAAATCACCATAACAGGTTTTTTCATCAATTAATGTAACTAAACCATTACCAATAATCTGTGTAATTCTATCACTACTATAATATTTTATTGGTGTTCCCCTACTTAAGTTGAGACCCATTTTAGAATTAGAAATATTCTTGAAATATTGATCAGCCCAAATTGGTTGAATGTTGTCCATACCAAAAATATCAAATCTTATATTTTTACATTTATTTATTAGAGATTTTATAAACTTTTCTCTATCATCAGTAGATCGGCTTTTTAATTGACCTCTGTGTACTCCATGACTTAAGGCAAAAAAAACATCATTCGAACAATCTTTCTTAAAATTATCAAGTGTTTCCATCGATTGATCTGATGGATTAGGTATAAAATAATTCAACTTTTTTTTTGATAAAAAGTTCAAAGCGTCAGGAGAAGTAGTTAAAAAATTTGTATCTATTACATCTGACTTATCCAAAATTCTTTTTTTGTTTTTCTGAAAATCAGGACCATTCTTATTTAATGGATCAAGAAACCATTGAGCTATTTTTAGATTAGAATAATCTTTTTTGAGATTATATAGGATATCTTTAGATATCATATCTGCATGTCCCAAAACTATTAAATCTGGTTTAAAATGATAACATGTTTTGATTAATTTATCATTCAATGTATCAGATCCATAAAAATCTTTTAAAGATTTACCCCTACTTACAATATCCCTATCACTAAATTCTAAAACGCTATGTCCAAGTCTAATGAAACCATTATTCAATCTTCTTCCAGTGTTAAAGAAAAGACGACCATTATGTCTCTCATTAAAATTAGTAATGTGTAATATCCTAAGATTTAATTGGGAGATAGATAAAAAAGGTTTGCTTATTTTACTTAAATTATTTCTAACCCTGTCAATTTGGTCAGAAACATATTTATGAGATAAATAAAAATTTTTATAAGATAATTTTTGATATTTTTTTCTAATAGATGAATTTCTAATTAAATCTTCAATATTTTTGTAAATTTCTTTTACATTTAATTCTTTAAGAATACGACCATTAGTAATAGTTTCTGGTAAACCACCTCTGTTACTAATGATTACAGCACAACCATTAGCAGCTGCTTCTAAACTTGTTCTGCCGAAAGGTTCATCCCATCTTGAACAAACAACAGCTATACTTGTTTCTTTATAAATTTTTATAACTTCGCTATGCTCTTTAAATCCAAAATTTTTCAATCTTTTATGTTTAAAATCAAGTTTATCTCTTGGCTCATCTCCGACTACATATGCTGACCAATCTTTGTATTTATTTAATATCTTCAAAACTGCTTTACCAAAAAGATCGTATCCTTTGGATCTATTGAGCTTACCTACAAATGTTATTAACTTCTTTTTATTATTAAAATTTATCTTATTTTTTGAAGCTGATTGATTAATTACAA
The DNA here is from genome assembly GCA_902596925.1 of uncultured Pelagibacteraceae bacterium. Lineage (GTDB taxonomy): Bacteria > Pseudomonadota > Alphaproteobacteria > Pelagibacterales > Pelagibacteraceae > Pelagibacter. The sequence goes on from CACJVT010000002.1 coordinate 35,776, forward strand.
TTAATTTTTCACTATTAATTGCATCAGATTTCATTTTTTGTAAAAATCTTTTTTTAGACCAGTTACTGTTAAAAACTATCCTATAACAATTATTTAATAAAAATGATCTTTCTTTAATGCTTTTTGATCCAGACATTGTTAGAGGATCATTATGAAAATATAGAATATAATCTCTCTTTTTTAAATCATTTACCAAATATTTTAAATAAATTGGTCTATTATGTAACTCTATAATCTGAGAGTTATTTTTTTTTTCTATTTCTATAAATTTTTTTACATATTCTTTATTTTGGCTTGAAAAAAAATTTTTTTTGATATCAATATTATAATATTTTGGGCTGAACTTTTTTTTATAGTTTGTATGTCCAAAAACTGTAATATTTTTTCTAAATTTACTTAATCTTAAAGTATCGTTTATAAACAGTGAAACAGCACCCGCATATGATGGTGAAAAATTTTCTTTAAGGGGAAGCAAAATCGAAATTTTCATTTATTTTTAATCAATTTTTTTCTCAATTTATAATTCTTTTTTAATCTATACTCGTTTTTCATTGCATCTGTTTTTGAGTCGTATTTTTCATAATAAACTAACTTCCATTTTTTTCCTCTTGTAAACTTCGCTCCTTTACCAGAGTTATGTAAACTTAATCTTTTTTTTATATTTCCTGTATAACCAACGTATGAAAACCTTTTTTTATTCTTATTTTTCGTGATAATTAAATAGACAAAATATGGCATTTTGGCGGTCCCTAGGGGAATCGAACCCCTCTTTCGAGGATGAAAACCACGTGTCCTAACCGATAGACGAAGGGACCAAATTTGGATCTTTTATTGTAAAATATTATATTTATCAAGTTTTTATAATGTCTTCTCTTGTAAAAATTTTACATGTATTTGAGCCTTTATGTGTGACCAGAGTTTGAGTGATATATTTATTATCTTTAAAATTTATACCCCTAACTAAATCACCTGATGTGATACCTGTCGCACAGAAAATTGAGTCGCCTTTTACAATTTCTTTTAAATCATATTTTTTGTTTAAATTTTTAATACCCATTAATTTAGCTCTTTTTATATCTTTCTCATTATCAAAAATAAATCTCCCCTGAAATTTGCAGTTATATGCATCAATAGCAGAGGCAGCCAAGACTCCTTCGGGTCCTCCCCCTACCCCTAAAAAAATGTCTACATTATATTTATCATCAGTTACCATTAATGCTCCCGATACATCACCATCAGAAATTAGTTTCATATTTACATTCATTTTTTTTAATTGATCAATAATTTTTTTATGCCTAGGTCGGTCTAATAGACAAGCGGTAATTTTTGTTAAATCTTTGTTTAAAGAATCAGCTATATTTTTAATATTTTTTTCAACTGAAAAGTCTAAATCAGTTGCCTCAAAAGGAATTTTGTTTGAAACTGCAATTTTATCCATATAAGTTTCTGGAGCGTTAAAAAGATTTCCTTTTTCTGCAATAGATATTACTGATAATGCTCCAGGGAGATTCTTTGCAACAAAATTTGTTCCCTCTACTGGATCAACTGCTATATCGAGATTTAAATTTCCACCTAAACCTAATTTTTCACCTATATATAACATAGGAGCTTTATCTAGTTCACCCTCACCTATAACAACTTCTCCATTGATAGAAAGTTTATTAAGTTCATTTCTCATTGTGTCCGTTGCAGCTTTGTCAGCGTTTTTCTTTTGATTTTTTCCAATAAAATCATAACAAGAAATAGCTGCTTTTGAGGTTACTGTTATTATATTTTTTATTAAATCTTTATTTAAAGCCACTAAATTTTTTCTTTAGATATATTTTCTGTATTCAATTTTAATTTATTCTCAAATTCATTTAGTCTTTTCCAAACTGAAATGAGTTCAACAATTATCGGCCAGCTTCTTACTAAATATTGAAGTGAAGTCTCTACTCTACCAAAAGCTCTAATAATTTGTTGAACAAAACCTAGGGTAATAGCGCCTGTTACAATTGTTGGTGCTAATGCAAGATAAGGAACGATTACCATGCCTTGCAAATAACTCCATTTAACAGCATTGAAATAAAGATAATGAAAATACATTTTATAATGAATTTTTCTAACACCACCGTATAAACTATCAATTCTCATAGGTTGTGCATTTTCTTTAAAGTCTTCACCTAAGACCAATTCTTTTCTGTACGCGGCCTCCTCTTTTTGAATATCATACTCAATACCAGGTAATTTAATCCCTACGGCAGCGAGTATAAAAGTACCACCTAAAGCAGAGATTATAGCCACCCAAACTAAAGCATGATTAACCTCACCTATCCATGGCAGTACAGTAATACTTTTAGACAATCCCCACAAAATTGGAGTAAATGCAATTAATGTCATTACACTTCTTAAAAGTTCTGCACCTAAGCCCTCCATTATTCTAGCAAACTTAAGAGTATCTTCTTGAACTCTTTGCGATGCTCCTTCTATCGATGAAGCAAAATTCCATTTATCATGATAAAAATCTGCCATGGCTGTTCGCCACCTAAAAGTCCAATGACTGGTAAAATAATCACTAAATATAACAACTAAGATATAAACAGCTGCAATTTTTGCGAATGTAAAAAGATAAGCAATAAATTCTTTCTCGGTTACTGCGCCTGGTTCTGCCAATGCTTTTTGCAGAGTATCATAAAACTCACCAAACCATTCATTAATTCTAACATCCAATTGAACCTGATACCAGGTAGCAGCTAGAATTAGTATTGTTCCTCCAATACTCCATAAATGCCATCTTTTATCTGTAAAAAATTTAAACATAAATTTAGTTTAAAAAATTATCTGCATAAGATTTTTTAACTATTTTTCTTTGTTTTGGTTCTATCACTTCAAAATCAATTTTGTTTTTTTTTGCGTAAGTAACCGCTAGTTCTTTGGTGGTAAATTCTAATTTTAATTCAGTATAAGTGTCAGACGAACTTTCCCATCCCATTAACGGATTTCTTGTTGGATCTTTAGTTTTAAATTCTAAAATCCATTTGTCAATTTTGCCTAAACCGGACTGCATGGCTGTTTTATTAGGTTTATAAATTTTTGCTTTTTTCATAATTGCTGGTCGGAGTGGCAGGATTCGAACCTGCGACCCTCTGGTCCCAAACCAGATGCGCTACCAGGCTGCGCTACACTCCGAATGAAGTACTAATACAGTAGTTATTTATTTTTTCAATGTATAAAGATGTGTAAAACAAGGGATTTTTAATCAGAATCTGTTATATAAACCTTATGATAATTGTATGTCCATCGTGTGGAAAAAATTTCGACGTAGATGAAAACTTGATTCCAGATAAAGGTAGATTATTAAAATGTGGCTCTTGTAATCAAACATGGTTCTTTAACAAAAATGACAATGTGGAAGTTAAGCCATTAACAAATGAAGTTGTTGCAGAAGAAAAACCTAATAATAAAGAAAAGAAAATTAGAAAACCTGTATCAAATTTTTCAACTAATATCAAAAAAGGATCGGAATTAGTAAAATATCAACCAAAATATAATTTTACCCTTGGAAAATTTTTAAGTTATATAATTGTCTCTATAATAACTTTTATTGCAATCATAATTGTATTAGACACCTTTAAAGATCCATTAAGTAATGTTTTCCCTAATTTAGAACTTGTATTATATAACTTATTTGAAACCTTGAGAGATTTAATACTTTTTGCTAAAGATCTAAATTAGATGATAAATTATTTATCCAAACCCTTTATTTGGTTTTTTAAACTTGAAGCTGCTAGTGGTTTAGTTTTATTATTTGCAGCAATAATTGCATTAATAATAAGTAATTCAGGTTTATCAGAATTATATTTTTCAACTTTAAATCAATATTTATTTATTGGTATAAATGATTTTGGATTAAAATTATCAGTTCTTCATTGGATTAATGACGCTTTAATGGCAATATTCTTTTTTTTTGTCACTCTTGAGATAAAAAGAGAATTTTTACAAGGTGAACTTTCTAATATAAAACAAGCCCTACTTCCAATAATTGCAGCAGTTGGCGGAATGTTAGTACCTGCACTATTTTATGTATTTATCAATTTTGGAGATAGCGAAACTATGAATGGATGGGCAATACCCTCTGCTACAGATATCGCTTTTTCACTTGGAGTATTATCTTTATTAGGTAAAAGAGTGCCTTTATCATTAAAAGTTTTTTTAACAGCTTTAGCAATTATTGATGATTTGGGTGCTATAGTAATTATAGCACTATTTTATTCAGGAGACTTGAGTATTAAATATTTAAGTCTTATGTTGTTAGCATTTTTATTATTGCTAGTAATAAATAAATTTAATATTAAAAAATTCTTACCTTATCTAATAATTGGTATTTTCCTTTGGGATTTTACTCATAATTCAGGAATACATGCAACAATTGCAGGTGTTTTGTTAGCAATGACAATACCTCATCGAAAAAAAGAAAAAGATTTTTCTTTATTAATTAAAATTGAACATGCAATAAGTCCTTATGTTGCTTTTGGTATCATGCCCTTATTTGCATTTGCTAATGCAGGTGTTTCATTAGAAGGTTTATCTCTTGGTTCTTTGCTAGATAAAGTACCATTAGGAATAGTCTTGGGGTTATTTTTAGGTAAACAATTAGGTGTATTTGTTTTTTCATATGTAGCAATAAAAACAAAAATTGCTCAAATGCCAAATAATACAAGTTGGTATAATTTTTATGGTGTAGGAGTGTTAACTGGTATTGGTTTCACAATGAGTCTTTTTGTAGGAAATTTAGCTTTTGTTGACAATATGCAATATATGGATGGTGTTAAAATTGGAGTATTAACTGGGTCATTATTATCAACTTTATTTGGCTACTTTTTGATATTACTCACCCCAAATAAGTAATTTATAATAATGAAAAAAATTACAATCATAGGATTAACTATAATCATGTTTTTTTTTAAAAATTCAGCAACTGCAAATTATGACAAGATTTTTTTTGACTTTAAGGTAGATAGTATCTCGGGAGAAATTATTGATTTGAATGACTATAAAAATAAAGTTGTTTTGATTGTAAATACTGCCAGTTATTGTGGTTTTACAAAACAATATGCTGAGTTACAATCACTTTGGGAGAAATACAAATCCAAGGGTTTAATTGTTTTAGGTATTCCGTCTAATTCTTTTAACCAAGAAAAAAATTCAAATTCCGAAATAAAAGAATTTTGTGAAGTAAATTTTGATATAGATTTTCCATTAACATCAATTACCGATGTAAAAGGTGAAAATGCTCATGAGATATATCAGTGGGCAAAAGAAAATTATGGAAAATCAGCAGTTCCAAAGTGGAATTTTTATAAAATTCTAATCAATCGACAAGGAAAAATTGAAGACACTTTTTCATCCTTAACAAATCCAATGTCTAAGAAAATAACAAATATAATTGAAAAAATCTTATAAGTTAATTGTTAATCCATCATGAGCAGGAATAACATTCTTTGGTAAAACCTTTTTAAGCTTATTATAATCTAGAACAGGAGATAAGTTCGTCAAGATTGCTTTCTTGGGTTTAAATTTTTTTATTATAGATAAAGATGCTTCTAAATTGAAATGAGATGGATGTGGCTTGTACCATAAACAATCAATTATCAAGTATTTAAGACTTTTAAAATATTTGTAATCTTTGTTATAAATTTTACTTACATCACTTATATAGGCAATTTTTTTGTCTATAATAAAACAATTAGATTTGACTTTTCCATGATCAACTTTGATTGATCTTATCTTCATGATCTTATTATTATTTCTAACTGATAAATTATTTTTTAGTTTATGTAATTTTAAAGTAGCTGGATACTCTCTTGAGTAACTTTTGAAAATATATGAAAAAGTCTTTTTTAAATAATCAGAGGTATCTTTATCAGCATATACATTTAATTGTTTTTTTGTATTAATATAAAATGTTCTTAAATCATTAATACCGTGTGTTTGATCACCATGCATATGTGAATATAAAACTTTGTCTATTCTTTTTATCTTATGTCTTAATAATTGATGTCTTAAATCTGGTGATGTATCAATAAGAATATTTTCGTTTGAGGTCTTTATAAAACTGGAGCACCTTGTTCGATAATTTTTTATATTTTTAGGATCACAATTTCCAAAGAAACCATCCGGTCTTGGCACACCCATTGAACTACCACATCCTAGTATGATAAATTTCATAATGTTTTAATTAAAGAATAATCTATTAAAGTTGTTTGAAGTGAAATCTATAAGATCTGATTTGGATACATCTTTAATTTGTGCTAATTTTTCTGCTGTAAAATCAATAAAGGATGGTTCGTTTTTTTTTCCTCTATTTGGAACTGGTGCCAAATATGGACTATCTGTCTCTATTAAAATTTTATCTAATGGTAAAGATCTAAAGGTTTCTTGAAGATCAACTGAATTTTTAAAAGTAATAATTCCACTAGCAGAAAAATAAGAATTCAATGTAAGAAGTTTTTCTGAAAATTTTTTTGATCCAGTGAAACAATGCATTAAAATTTTTGGGTCTTGTTCTTTATACTCATTAAGTATTTTAAAAGTATCATCTTCAGCATTTCTCGAATGTACAATAATAGGAACGTCACACTCTATTGCTGCTTCAATATGTGTTTTAAAACTAGTTATTTGTTTCTCTTTATCACTGTTATTATAATAATAATCTAATCCCGTTTCTCCTATTCCAATTATTTTAGGGTTTTCTTTTAGACTTTTAACTATTTCATTCTTAGTTATTGTATTAGTGTCGCTTTCATGTGGATGTATGCCTACTGTTCCATATATGATCTCATCTTTATTGACTATATCTTTAATTCTAGAAAAACTCTCAAAAGATGTAGATATAGTTAATAGCTTTTTAATACCAACATCTTTGGATCTTTTAAGCACATTTGAAAGATCACTAAGTAGTGGTTCATGATCTAAATGGCAATGTGAGTCAATCATTTTCTTTCTCTATTTTTTTAATTAATATATCTATCTTATTTATCATATTACCTTTAATAATAAATTCATTATTAGAAATAGTTTCTAATTTGATATCTTTTTCTGATAAATTAAAAATTTTTAACGCTTTCAATGATGTTTCGGGAATAATTGGATAAAGTAAAAAGCTAATTTTCCTGACTATTTCTAACGTTGTATAAACTATAGTATTTAACCTAATTAAATTATCCTTTTTTTTCCATGGCTCTTGATCGTTAAAGTATTTGTTTGCGTCAAACAGAGAATTAACAATGAAATCTATATAAAAATTTATATTTTGTTCATTTATTTTAGACCTAATAGTATCTAAATTTTCTTGAAATTTATTTAATATATTTAAATCATCTGGTTGAAAATCAATTTTTGCAGGAATTTTTCCATTACAATTTTTCATCGCAAAAGCAGTAACTCTTTGACATAAATTACCATAATTATTTGCTAAATCGCTATTTATACAATCTTCAAGTCTTTCTTGAGAAATATTACCATCGTTTCCGAATGAAACTTCCTTAACCAAATAATATCTCAAAGGGTCTAAACCGTATTCCTCAATAATTTTTAATGGATCTAAAATGTTTCCCTTAGATTTTGACATTTTTTCTTCACCAGATAATATCCAACCATGACCATAAACTTTTTTTGGTAATTCAATTTTAGCAGCTAAAAGAAAAGCAGGCCAATAAACTGCATGAAATCTTAGGATATCTTTACCAATCAAATGGATAGATGCTGGCCAAAATTTTTTAAAAAGTTCATCATTTGTATCTGGATAATTTAAAGCACTTAAATAATTTGTTAATGCATCGAGCCATACATAAATAATATGTTTATCGTTACTAGGAACTGGAATTCCCCATGTAAAAGTTTTACGACTTACAGAAAGATCTTTAAGACCACTTTTTACAAAACTTATTACCTCGTTTTTTCTAGACTCAGGCAATATAAAATCTGGATTATTTTCATAAAATTCTAATAAGGGTTTTTGCCATTTAGAAAGTCGAAAAAAGTAAGATTCTTCCTCTATCCATTCAACGCTAGATTTTGAGGATTTTGCAATTTTTTTTCCGTCAATTTCCTCTATTTCATCCTCATTGTAAAAAGCTTCATCTGAAACTGAATACCATCCAGAATAATTTGATAAATAAATATCATCATTTTTTTCAAGAAGAGACCATAGATGCTGAACTGTTTTTTTATGTCTATCTTCAGTAGTTCTTATAAAATCTGTATTAGATAAATTTAATGTTTTTGAGAGATCTTTAAATGTTTGACTAATTTGATCACAAAATTCCTTAGGCTGTTTCCCCGCTTTTTCAGCTGATCTTTGTATCTTTAAACCATGCTCATCGGTACCAGTTAAAAAGTGAACATTATGATCATCAATTGATTTAAACCGTGCAAAAAAGTCAGCAATAATACTAGAATATGCATGCCCCATATGAGGTCTTCCTGAAGGGTAATATATTGGAGTAGTAATATAAAAATTTTTATCCATTTAAAATTTTATATTCAAATTCCATAAATAAGGAATCCTCATCTAAATTAAATTTTTTAGTGTCGTTTATTCTCTTTAAAAAATAATCATAATATTCAAAAGTTCTTGATTTTGCCAATTTTACTTTTTTTCGAAAATAAAACTCTAAATAGTCAAATATCGTATGTTTAATTAAGGTATTTTTTTTATACAAATTTTCTTTAATAACAAGTTTTAGAAAACTTTTTAAATCATAATCTTTAAGATCATGTTTTTGTATTTTAAAAAATTCAATCAAATGATATATTTGTCCTGGGGTTAAATAGTAATTTATCAAATCTTTATTGATAAATTTCATGATATCATCGTTTAAAATCTTATTAACAACTGAGATCGAAGTTTTGTGATCTAAAGATATTTTAAAATTAATACACCTAGATTTCAAAGTTGGTAAAATAAATCTGTTATTATTAATCAATATAAAATAAGTGTTTGATGGCGGTTCCTCCAGAACTTTTAAAAGAGCATTAATCGAGGAAATATTTAATGTTTCAATGTTATCCATAATTATAAATCTTTCCTTGTTATTGAAAGAAGATCTATTCAAGTTAGTAATTAATTCTCTAATTTGGTTAATATCAATATTTTTTTTTTCACTTAAAGTATCAACTAATAATAAGTTGGGATTTAAACCATTTATTGTAAGTTTATAAGATTTATTATCAGGATTAATCTTATTTTTTTCAAAAATGTAGGGATGATCTTCGTTTATTGACAATATATAGTTAACTAAGTGAAATGCTAGCGTTGATTTACCCAAACCTTTGTCACCACTAAGTAAAATTTTTGTAGGTAATCTTTCTTTTTTATAAAGTTCTATAAATTCCAATAAGTAATTATCAAGTGAAAATAAACTAGTCTGATTTATTGGGCTTAAGTTCATTTTGTCAAATATTACGCTTTATTTTTTCTATTAAATTACCGTTAACAATTTTTTCACAAACATTTAATGAATTTGAAAAACCAATAAAATCTGTTCCACCATGACTTTTGACTACAGGTGAGTCCAAACCTAAAAAAATGGCACCATTATACAACCTAGGATCAAGACGTTTTTTAAATTTATTTAAATTGGAATAATTCAAAAGAGAAGCAATTTTTCCTAAAATACTACTCGTCATTGATTTTTTCAGTTCTTTAACAATGAAATTAGCAGTTCCTTCAGCTGTCTTTAATGCTATGTTTCCTGTAAAACCATCAGAAATTATTACATTTACATTACCGTTCATTATTTCATTTCCTTCTATATACCCAGAGAAATCAAAGTTCGATGATTTTTTTTCACTTAAAATTTTAAAAGTTTCTTTTATAGTTTCATTTCCTTTTAATTCCTCAGAACCAATATTTAATAAACCTATATTCGGTTTCTTGTTAGGATATAACGAAGTATAAAGTGAGGCGCCCATTATTGAAAAATCAAATAAATTTTTAGGACTACATTCAATATTTGCTCCTAAATCCAAAACAACACTCATACCAGTCTTATTAGGCCACAAAGCAGACAATGCTGGCTTATCGATATTTTCAATCATTTTCAAATTCAATTTTGCAATTACTAATAAAGCTCCTGTATTTCCTGCTGATATAATGATGTCAGCTTCTTTTTTTTTTACACTTTCTATAGCTAACCACATACTTGTATCTTTGCCTCTTTTTGCAGCTTCTAATGGGCTGTCTGTACTTTGCACGAAGTTATCAGTGTGTATTATTTCAAAATTATTTGGGTCAATCTTTTTATTTATTAATTTTCCAATTTCATCTTTATTTCCAAAAATTTTATAAAAAACTTTCTCATTTTTTTTGTGCTTATGAATAATACCATCAATAACTTTTTTTGGAGAGTCATCACCACCCATTGCATCAACTGCAATTTTTACTAAATCTGACATTTTTAAATATTAAATGATTTAATCTTTAGGGTCTATAACTTGACGACCTTTATACATACCAGTTTTTAAATCTAGATGATGAGATAACCTGTATTCTCCAGATTTTTTGTCCTCTACAACATTTTTTGATGAAAATTTCATATTCTGAGCTCTTCTCATCCCTGTTCTAGACGGAGTTTGTTTTCGTTTTGGAACTGCCATAATTATGGGTTAATTACACTTTTTAAATAAGAATTCAAAGTTTTTTTTGATAAATTTTCCATAAATTTATCAAAATATACAACTAAATCCTCAGTATTTTTAAAGTTTTCTAAAAATTTTGATACGATTTCTCTTTTTTTTACAAAATCATGATTATTCCAAAAATGAATATCTGAAACTATTGCATGGAATAAATTTATATAATCTTTCATCTTTTTATTAATTGACTGATCTCCATAGCCAATTTCTCTTATACTCAATTCTAGTTGTCTAAAATTGAAATCATATATTTCCTGAAGTTTTTTTTCATTATCTCTACTTTTAAAAACCTTTAGAAAAAAAGCAAAGTGTATAAGAAATAAGACAAGGCGATCGTTAAAAGTATCTTGTTTATCATGATCTTTGTATAAAGATTTATTTGTAGTTAATTTAATGAAATTGTTATAAAGGTTGATATAATTCATTTAATGAGAATTTTTTTAATACTAATTTTATCAATATATTTAACGAGTTGTAAATTAAATAAAATAGTTAATCATCATGGAGTACATAATTTAGAGGCAAAAAGTGACAATTTATCAATTAATGTAACAAATGTGAATGATATAACTAAATTACTGGGTCCACCATCAACAACAAGTTATTTCAATAATGAAGTTTTGATTTATTTAGAAAGAAAAACTTCCAATTCAAAATTATTAAAGCTTGGTAAAAAAAAATTAATTGCTAACAATGTATTATTATTAGAGATAAATAATAGAGGAATGTTAATTAAAAAAGAATTTCTAAATCAAGATGATCTAAACAAAATTAATTTTTCTAAAAAAACAACAAGTGTCAATACTATGAATGAATCATTTATTTACAGAGCGTTATACGGTATCAGAACAAAAATTGATGATCCTCTTGGTAAAAAAAGAGGATCACTTGGTAGATAATTTTTATCCAGCGATTACAGCAAGTAATAATAAAGCTACTATGTTTGTAATTTTAATCATTGGATTAACTGCTGGTCCAGCAGTGTCTTTATAGGGATCACCAACGGTATCACCAGTAACAGCTGCTTTATGAGCTTCAGAGCCTTTTCCACCATGATTACCATCCTCAATATATTTTTTTGCATTATCCCAAGCACCACCACCAGCGGTCATCGACACAGCAACAAAAAGACCAGTGATAATTACTCCTAGCAACATTGCACCTACAGCAGCTAGCGCAGCTACTTGACCACCAATTGATAAAATAATGAAATATAAAACAACAGGTGATAGAACGGGTAATAAGGAAGGAATAATCATTTCTTTAATTGCTGCAACGGTCAATAAATCAACTAACTTAGCGTAATCAGGTTTTTGTTTTCTTTTCATTATTCCAGGATATTTCTTAAATTGTCTTCTAACTTCGACCACCACAGCACCACCTGCTCTTCCTACAGCTTGCATTCCCATTGAACCAAACAAATAAGGTAACATTCCACCAATGAGCAATCCAACAACCACATAGGGATTAGATAGATCAAAAGTTACAACAATACCTTCTAAGGCAGATCCTGCTTCTTTTGAAAAATGTTTAATATCCTCTGTATAAGCTGCAAATAAAACTAGCGCTCCTAATCCAGCAGATCCGATTGCATATCCTTTTGTAACTGCTTTAGTTGTATTTCCTACGGCATCTAGAGCGTCAGTAGTTTTCCTAACTTTTTTGTCTAAATTAGACATTTCAGCAATTCCACCTGCATTATCAGTTACAGGACCATAAGCATCTAACGCTACAACCATTCCTGCTAATGCCAACATTGTGGTGACAGCAATAGCGATTCCAAAGAGGCCAGCAATCGAATTAGTAATTAAAATACCTGCAACAATAATAATAGCAGGAATTGCAGTAGCTTCCATAGACACGGCTAACCCTTGAATTACATTAGTTCCATGCCCTGTCGTAGATGATAATGCTACTGATTTAACCGGTCTATAACCAGTTCCAGTATAATATTCAGTGATCCAAATTAATAAACCCGTAATTACAAGACCAATCACTCCACAATAATATAAATCCTTACCATTAAAAGTTTTGTCATTAATTGTATATTCATTTGAAAAACCAATTACATGATCAGTAACTGGCCAAAGAATTAATAATGAGGCTACAGCTGATACAATGAAACCTTTATATAAAGCATTCATTACATTGTTATTTTTTCCAAGTTTTACAAAGAAAGTTCCTATAATTGATGTAATCAAACAAGCGGCACCAATTGTTAAAGGATAAACCATCATATTTAGATCACCAATGAAAAAAATGGATGAAAGAACCATTGTTGCAACAATAGTAACTGCGTAAGTTTCAAATAGATCCGCAGCCATACCTGCGCAATCTCCAACATTATCTCCAACATTATCTGCGATTACAGCAGGATTTCTTGGATCATCTTCTGGTATTCCCGCCTCTACTTTACCAACTAAATCAGCACCAACATCAGCACCTTTTGTAAAGATTCCACCGCCTAACCTTGCAAAAATTGAAATTAATGATGCACCAAATCCTAATGCAACAAGAGCGTTAACTATTTCTCTCTCATCAATTTCAAATTTTAGTAATAAAAAATAATAAACTGCAATTGCTAATAGAGCTAGACCTGCAACTAACATACCTGTGACAGCACCAGATTTGAATGCAACTGAAAGCCCTTCTGCTAAACCTTTTCTTGATGCTTCTGCAGTTCTGACATTCGCTTCTACAGAAACTAGCATACCAACATAGCCAGCAATCCCTGATAAAGCAGCACCAATTAAATAACCTAAACCAACAAGGGGACTAAAGGCAATACTGACAATTACCAAAACAACAACACCAACAATAGCTATAGTTTTATATTGTCTTGCTAGATATGCTTTTGCTCCAATTTGAATGGCTGAAGCAATGTCTTGCATTTTTGAATTTCCTGCACTTGAATTAAGAATATTCTTTCCAGTTAAATATCCATAAACGATAGACAATAAACCTGCTATAATTGTGTATACTAAAATAGTTTCTGCTGTTGTATTCATATAAAACCTAAGTTGTTGGTTGTTAAATTTTTAAGCCGGACAATACAAAAAAGAATGAAAAAGACAACGATTAACTTTCAGAATTGGTGAATATAACCTTTGTTTTTAGCCTCAATTTGCTTATTTTTTATATTTATAATCTTAGATTTATTTTTACCAGATATAATCTTACCAATTTTAGTAATCTTTATACCTATATCATTTGATAACCTTTTTATGATTCTTGATTTAAAAGGATTGGCTGTAAAAAGTATCTGGTAGTCATCACCTCTAGACGTAATATCAATTTTTCTCAATTTTTTAATCTCAATCAACTGACTTAAAGTCTTCGATATAGGTATATTTTTTTCAAAAATATGAAAGGAAACACTTTGTCTATTAATCATTTTTTTTAAATCATCAATTAATCCATCTGAAATATCAATTGAAGTATTTGCTAGTTTTAATAAACTATTTGTGAATTTTAATTGAAGATCAGGTTCATAATATTTTTTAATAAAATATTTAGATATCTTGTTATTCACTTTGATTTTACCTTTAAGTATTTGAAGACCAATAAAACTATCACCTAAGTTTCCAGTTACATAAATATCGTCGTTTAATCGAGATTTATTTCTGTAAACTATACTTTTTGAGTAACCTAATGAAATGATTGTAAAACTTAATTTATTTGAAAAAGTTGTATCTCCTCCGCACAAACTAACATCATATCTTTTTTGTTCTTTCTCAAGTGACTTTGAAATTTTTGATAGATTTTTTTTTGAAAAGTGATTTTTATTACCAGATCCTGAAATAAAATAAAATTTCGGTTTAACGCCCTTGCAAATTAAATCTGATATCGATGATCTTAGAATCTTTTTAATTACAAGATCAGGAGATTTAAAATCTACGAAATGAGTATTTATATTGTAAGTATCAACAGAAATTACTGTATCTTTTGCCTTATCAAAAAAAACATCGTCATTTAAACCAAGGGCAGACACGTTATTCTTAGATAACTTAGAAAAAAAATTATTTACTAATTCAAATTCTTGCATTTTTAGATCTCAATTTTTTTCCTAAATCATCTAATAGAGCATTAAGATATTTTGTTTGAGAGTCCTCGAGAAAGAAATTAGAAGAATTCAGATATTCTTTTATTATAATATTTATTGATAAATTTGGTTTATACATAAATTCATATGTTGCAGCTTTAAGGATAGTTTGAAAAATTTTATCTAGTTTTCTAAAAATAAACTGATCCCCAAGTTTGTTATTTAATTCCTCTAAAATAAGATCATTTCTTTCAATAGTGCCTAAAACAATATCTTTAATGAATTTTTTAAACCTATGTTTAGGAAAATCTAAATCATTATCTTCATTATAAAACTTCCCATAAAGTTTTTGAATAATGATTACTCTAGGATTATTTTTTGGCTTAAAGTAAGTCTTCATTTTTGAGATAATACTGAAAACACCGCGCTTGCAGCTTCAGCGCCTTTACTTTTTCTTGCTTTTGCTTGTTTCATATTTAAACAAGTAATAATACCATTACCAACAGGTTTTTTTTGACTTACAGATATATCCATTATGGCATTTGTGGTTGCTTGTGCAATAAAATCAAAATGAGGTGTTTGACCTTTTATTACACAACCTAATGCTAAAAATGCATCAAATTTTTTTAAATTTTTTGATATTGTAATTGGGATTTCAAAAACACCTGGAACTTTAATTATCTTTACATGGCTAGACCTGGGTATATTTTTTAAGGCACTTTTTAGTAAACCATCACTTATATCTTTATAATAATTAGCTAAAACAATTAAAATTTTTTTATTCATTATATTAATTCCTGTTTCTTGATTTTAATTCCATATCCATCAAGTCCAATAACTTTTTTTAAAGATCTAGTAATTAATATCATATTTTTAATTTTTAGATCTTTAATTATTTGAGCTCCAATTCCATAATTTTTAATTGATTTGTCATTTTCCTTTTTGATAAATTCTTTGTTCTTATATTTTTTTAATGTCTGCGTTACCGAACTTAAATTTGAGTCTTTTATAAACACTAAAACACAATTTTGGTATTTTCTAAAATAATTTAAAGTTTTATTAAATGAATTTGGTAGCTTTTGGTTGATTAAATAATTTTGAACAATATTTGATGAAATTACTCTTACTCTTGGAGTGATACCCCTTTTAATTTTACCCTTTACAAGAGCAAAATGCTCTGCACCATCTAACAAATTCTCATAAATTCTAATTTTATATTTCTGGTTTTTAACACTGATTTGACTTTGTTTTTTTAACCTTATTAATTTTTCTTTCTTTAATCTATAAGCAATTAAATCCTCTATTTTTCCAATTTTAAGTTTATGTTTTTCTGCGAAATCAAATAGATCTTGACCTTTGGCCATTGTACCGTTTTCGTTCATAATTTCACAAATAACTGCTGAATTATTTTTTTTGGCTAATTTTGATATATCGACAGAGGCTTCTGTATGACCTGCTCTTACTAGAACACCTCCATCTTTAGCAATAATCGGAAAAATGTGACCAGGAGAAACTATATCCTTTTTATTAACATTTTTTTTTGAGGCGATCTTAATTGTTTTAGCTCTATCTTTGGCCGATATACCTGTTGTAATCCCTTTCTTAGCTTCTATAGAAATTGTAAAAGCTGTTTTATTTCTAGATTGATTTACAGGAGACATCAAAGATAGATTTAATCTTTTAGCTTGCAAACTGTCCAGTGCTAAACAAATTAAACCACGACCATGTTTTGCCATGAAATTAATATTTTTTGCTGTTGAGTCTGATGATGAAATCACTAAATCACCCTCATTCTCTCTTTTTTCATCGTCAACTAATATGAACATTCCTCCCTTTTTAGCGACATTTATTATTGTTTCTATAGGTGCAAAATTATTTTTTTTCATAAAAATAATTTCTAACGTATTTAGATAAGATATCTATCTCAATATTAACCAAATCATATTTATTGAGTTTTGATAAATTGGTTTCTTTATAAGTATGTGGAATTATCCAAATTTGAAAACCTTTTTTGGTTACTTTTGAAATTGTAAGCGATATTCCATTTACACAAATTGAAGCCTTTTCAATTAGATGTTTTCTCTCTTTTTTAGGTATCTCAAAGTCAAAAATAAATGATTTATCAATTTTTTTTATACTTAAAACTTTCGCAACTGTATCAACATGACCTTGGCAAATGTGTCCTGAAATTTTTGTGCCATACTTTAGAGGTAGTTCTAAATTAATTATATCTTTATTTTTTATGTGTTTAAATTTAGATCGGATTATCGTCTCTTTTGAAAGATAAAATTCCATCAATTGTGATTTATAAGAAATTAATGTTAAACATACACCATCACAGGCTACCGATAATCCAATATCTTTCTTAGATACTTTGAGATTGCTTTTTATGAAAATATTAATGCCTTTAGGTCTTTTGGCAATTTTTTTTATAGTACCCTGATTATATATTATTCCATTAAACATATTAAATTTTATATAATGTTATTTTATTTTTTCCTAAATCTAGTTTTAAGTTCACTTTATTTTTATATTTTTGTTTCAACAAATTTAAACTATTAAAATTTAAATATTCAGTTTTTTTTGAGAGTTTTTTATTACTTTTGTATAAATAAAATCTATTGAAAATTTTGTTCCTCAAAAGATAATTAGTTAATTTATCACCACCTTCTATTAATAAATTTCTACAGCTCAATTTATATAATTTTCTTAATATAGTTTTGATATCAAATCTTCCTTTATTATCAATTTTAGATTTGATCAAATTTATTCCTTTTTTTTTAAAACTTAAAATTTGTGAATTACCGGCTTTATTATAAAAGATAATAGTATTAGATTTGTTAGCTGTTCTTATTATAAAACTGTTAATATTAGTATTAAGTTTATTATCTAAAATAATTCTTTTTGGTGAATATTTCATTAATCCATTTAATCTGCAATTTAATTTTGGATTATCATTATTCAATGTTTTATATGAAATCATTAATGAATCATTTTTATATCTTAATAGATGGGTAAATTTATCAGCCTTCGTGTTTGTAATTTTTTTATCTAATTTACTAAAAATCAGATTATTTTTTGAAACAGCTATTTTTCCAGTAACATATGGCAATTTTTTCTTTCTATTAAAAAAATAAGTCGAATAAAATTTTTTAACTTTTTCCTCTAAGAGTCCTTTTTTAACTTTAATTTTTTTTGATCTTAAAATCTTAAAACTTTTATTCTTAACTCTAATATCTACATCAGGAACTGAATAAATTACTTCTGAAATTTTAGATCTTATAATTAAATTTGTACACGGTGGCGTAATTCCATGATGACAACATGGTTCTAGGGTCACATACATTTTTGATCCATCCAAATTCTCAATAGAGTTTCTAATTGCGTTGGATTCCGCGTGAGGTCTTCCATTTATTGATGTTTGACCAATAGAAATGATCTTATCGTTTTTGACGATCACACAACCAACAGAAGGATTTGAACCGGTATGACCATATCGAGATTTAGCCAGTCTCAAGGCTATCTCCATATATAATTTATCTTTAGTTGAAAATTTATCTTTTTTTGTAGACATCAAGCTTGTCCACGAATTGTACAAAATCTTTTTCTTCTCTAAAATTTCTATAAACAGATGCAAAACGAACATACGCAACAGGATCTAATTCCTTTAAGCCTTCCATAACCATAGTGCCAATAGTATTTGTTGATATTTCATTTTGACCAAGCTCTTCAAGAGTTCTTGAAATTTTACTTATGAATTTTTCTGCGGTTTCTGTATCGATTGGACGTTTCTTTAAAGCTATATAAATTGATTTTGATAATTTATCTCTATCAAACGTAGATTTTCTCCCATTCTTCTTAATCACCATAATTTCTCTAAATTGAACCCTCTCAAATGTTGTAAAGCGTGCGCCACAAACACAAAGTCTTCTTCTTCTTATTGCTGTGCCATCTTCTGTAGGACGTGAGTCGACAACAGAGGTCTCCCCTTTTTTACATATTGAACAAATCATTAATTATAAGTTCTTATATATCGGAAACGATGAAGTTAAAGAAATAACTTCATTTTTTACTTCATTTTCTACTTTGCTGTTATCATTTGGATTTTCGGATAAACCTTTTAAAGTTTTTGTAATTAATTCACCAACAGTTTTAAATTCATTTAAACCAAAGCCACGTGTTGTAGCTGCTTGAGTTCCTAATCTTATACCTGAGGTAATCATTGGCTTTTCAGTATCAAAAGGAATTCCATTTTTGTTACAAGTAATGTTTGCTCTTGAAAGACTTTCAGCAGCAAGATTACCTTTAACATTGTAAGGTCTCAAATCTACCAACATTAAATGTGTATCAGTTCCGTTAGAATAAATTTTAAAACCATTATTTTTTAAAGTTTCAGCTAACATTTTTGCATTCGCTAGTACTGACTTTATGTAATCTTTAAATTCTGGTTGTAAAGCTTCTAGAAAACCTGCAGCTTTAGCTGCGATAACATGCATTAATGGACCACCTTGGTATCCAGGAAAAACCGCAGTGTTAAATTTTTTTGCAAGATCTTCATGATTTGTTAAAATTATTCCACCTCTTGCACTTCTAAAAACTTTATGCGTTGTTGATGTAACAACATGAGCATGATCACATGGGTTTGGATATCCTTTACCCGCAACTAAGCCTGAAAAATGTGCCATATCAACCATGAGATAAGCACCAACTTTATCAGCAATTTCTCTAAATCTTTTAAAATCTATTACTCTTGAGTAAGCACTTCCACCAGCTATAATTAATTTCGGTTTATGTTCTAAAGCAAGTTTTTCAACATTATCATAGTCTATGAGTTCAGATTTTTTATCAACGTCATAACTAATTGCATTAAACCATTTACCTGACATTGAAATTTTTAAACCGTGAGTTATATGTCCACCAGAATTTAAACTCATTCCCATAAATGTATCACCTGGACTTAATAGAGCTAAAAATACTGCACCATTAGCTTGTGCACCTGAGTGAGGTTGAGAATTTGCAAATTTACAATTGAATAATTTTTTTAATCTATCATTTGCAAGATTTTCTGCGACATCAACGTGTTCGCAACCGTTGTAATAACGCTTACCTGGATAGCCTTCTGCATATTTGTTTGTTAATACTGAACCTTGGGCTTCCAAGACAGCTTGGGAAACTATATTTTCTGAAGCAATTAACTCAATATGTTGTTGCTGTCTTATTAGTTCATCTTTAATAGCTTTATATAATTCAGGATCTTTTACCGATAAACCATCCTCAAAAAAACTTTTATAGCTATCATTTAAATAACTCTTTTCACTAGACATAATTAAATTTTTTTAACCCTTCTCAAGTGTCTGCCGCCATCAAATTTAGTATTTAAAAAAATTTTTATAAATTTGAAAGCATTTTTTTTACTAATTAATCTAGAGCCTAATGTAATGATGTTTGCATCATTATGCAATCTGGATAATTTGGTAGATTTTGCGTTAAAACACTGAGCTGCACGTATATTTTTATGCTTATTTGCCGCAATATTCATTCCTGTACCTGAGCCACATACTAGGATTCCAACATTATTTTTACCAATTTTGACTTTTTTTGCTAATTTATGTGCGTAATCAGGATAATCAACACTATTACCATTTACAGGTCCCAGATCATTAAAATTTAATTTTAAACTTTTAAGGTGTTTTTTTATGTCTTCTTTTAATTTAAATCCGGCGTGATCTGAGGAAATAAAAATTTTTTTCAAATTAGTTAAACTTGTAATCTAAAACACATGCAACAAGATGTATTCTATTTTCTTCACCGCCATTAAAGGCGTTATGGTATTTAGTATTATTTGTAATCCAAACCGATCCATCTGCCGGCATGTGTTTGGCAACATTATCTATAACCATAATACAACCAGGGTTCGTGATTATAGGTATATGTAATCTAGGCTCTGGATCTCTATGCCAACTTAAAGTTGATCGTGGTTCCTTAAGTAAAATTCTCATCCTACCTAATTTATACTTTGAGGACAAAATATCATACACATGTTTAAAGTAAGTATTTTCGTAATCTTTAACAAATTCACTATATGCAGATTCATTTATTGCTCCTTCCCTCATTACTTCTTTGCCAGATCTGTCAGGTTTAGTCCAATAAAGACCTCTTGCTTTATTTCCTTTGATAGAGTCTGGATCACCAGGAATTTGTGTTAGAGATATGGCACCAAAATGCGTAACACCTGCGTCTTCAAACTTTTTAGTCTGAATAATTTGATTATACGCTTCTTGAAGTTTTGAGATGTCAAATTTTATTTCTTGTTTTTGGAAATCGCTAAAATCTAAAACTCGTTCTTCTTTTTTTAAATTTAGATTTATTATCTTTGTATTTTCAGCTGTCATCGTGATTGCTTTGTACCTTTTTTACTATATATGTGTATATTACATTTGTCGCATTTTTAAAATAAAATTAAATATGATTACAGGTAAATATCCTAGTTTAAGACTAAGAAGAAATAGAAAAAACAGCTGGTCAAGAAGACTTGTTTCAGAAAACAATTTATCACCGAATGACTTTATACTTCCTGTATTCTTGATTGAGGGTAAAAACAAGACCCAACCTATAAAATCTATGCCAGGTGTATATAGATATTCTATTAATAAATTGGGAATAATCTTAGATCGAGCTATTAAAAATCAGATACCTATGGTTGCTTTATTTCCTTATACATCACCTAGATTAAAAGATAATTTAGGAAATGAAGCTCTAAATGAAGATAATTTAGTATGTAAAGCTATAAAATACATTAAAAAAAGATATAAAAATAAAATTGGAATAATGTGTGATGTAGCTCTGGATCCTTACACAAAACATGGTCATGATGGAATTCTCAAATCAAACAATATAATGAATGACGAAACTATAGAGATCTTAATTCAGCAATCTTTATTACAAGCTCAAATGGGATGTGATGTGTTAGCACCATCAGATATGATGGATGGACGAATTGGTAAAATTAGAAAAGCACTAGACAAAGGAAATTTCAAAAATACTCAAATTCTTTCTTACGCGGTTAAATATGCCTCTAACTTTTATGGACCTTTTAGAGATGCCGTAGGATCTAAGGTTGCCTTAAAAGGAGATAAAAAAACCTATCAAATGGATTTTAGGAATTATGATGAAGCAATAAGAGAAGTGGCTTTAGATATAAAAGAGGGTGCAGATATGGTCATGGTAAAACCTGGGTTACCCTATCTTGATATTATAAGATCAATAAAAAATAAATTTAAAATCCCAGTTTTTGCCTACCAGGTTTCTGGTGAATATAGCATGTTATCCAATGCTGTGGAAAAAAAAATAATAAATAAAGATGCGATATTTGAAAATTTAATGAGTTTTAAAAGAGCTGGTGCAAACGCAATAGTAAGTTATTACGCAGATAGATTAAATGAAATTTTACCTTAATTATCTCAGTGAATTTATGAACTGAGTTCTGCTAATTGGATAGTTTAAGTTATTTGGTTTTAATATTGTTTTTTCTAAAAAATCACTTACTAATTTCAATCCATTTAAAAGTATATTCAAATCATTAACTACAATTTTCTTATCAATTAGAAAATTTGGTATTATCTTTTTTTCATTTTTGGATTTAACTACATATATTATTTTATCACCTAATAACTCTTTAGTTACAAAATTACTCAATTCTAAATCAAAACCTATTGTCTTCAGTAATTCTAATTCCCAAAAAATATAATCTTTTAACCACTCATCATTTGAGAGTATCAAATAAAATTTTTCAATTAGGTCAAATATTTTAATATTAGATTGAGACTCAGCTGTTAATAAACGAATTAAACTCATCGCAGAATTAATGCATGAAAGTTTTTGAGAATTTTCAAAATATATAGGTGAATAAACCTTTTGGATTTCTAATTTAAAATATCCTAATTTATTCTCAGATTTAGAGTTATAATTTAGATATAGTTGATTACCAATTTGAAGATAATTTTTGATTTTTTTTGATGTACCGCCAAAAACGATACCCGATATTTTTCCATGATTTTTAGTGTAAAATTCCGAAATAAGAGAATTTTCGTTATATCTATTTTTTGAAAGTAAAAAACCTGTATCGTCCCAATTCATCAAATAAAATTATCATTTAAACAAAGTAAAGCTGCATTCTGCTCTGCTTCTTTTTTAGACTTTCCCTCACCATTATAAAATTTCGTATTTTGTAATTTTACAGCAACTCTAAAAATAGGCTTATGTCTTGGGCCGGTATTAGAGATTATTTTATAAGCAGGCAGTCTTTTGAACTTTTTCAATGAAAACTCTTGAAGTTTTGTTTTTGCATCAATTTGAGTAATCACACTTTCTTTTATTTTTTCTTTCCACAATTCTAATATAATTTTCTCTGTTATATTAAATCCTCTATCAAGGTAAATAGCTCCAATTAAAGCTTCACAACTATCTGATATCACCTTATCCTCAATTGTAACTGATCTATTTCTAGGATTAAAAATTAAAATATAATTTTGCAAATTAATACTTTTAGCAATTTCCAAACATGTCTTTTTATTTACTAATGAAGCATATTTTTTATCCAAAATTCCTTCCTTTTCCTCCGGATAGATCTCTAAAAGTTTTTTTGCGATAACTAAACCCAAAACTCTATCTCCTAAAAATTCTATTTTTTCATTATTATTCATTTTATTAAAACTTTTATGAGTAAGACTTTGAACAAGTAAATTTCTATTTTTAAACTTATAATCTATTTTTTTTTCAAGTTTAGAATAATCAATTTTCATCAAATAATTTTCTTAAAAAATCTGTCAAATCGAATAGATTTGTTCCATTTCCAAAAAGTAAAAATGCTACCAACTGATCTATCAGATGAAAAAAAAATAAATCTTGCTTTACCAACTAGATTATCTTCATGAACATAACCCACGCTGGTTAAATACCTACTATCTTTTGAACAATCTCTATTATCACCTAAAAAGAAGTAATGGTTATCAGGAACAGTAAAAACGTCAGAATTATCAAAAGTGAAATTTTTGAGATAAACGGTTTTGTAAATTTTTCCGTTTGGTAGTTTTTCCTCAAATGTAAAAACATTAATACTCTTTTCCCCACAATAAATTGTATCACTTTCTGAAATTTTCGATTTAAGAATTTCACTATTATTTAGATATAAATTTGAGTCCACAAATTGAATTCTATCTCCTGGCAGCCCAATTAGTCTTTTAATATAATCTGTTCTATTATCTGCAGGGGTTTTAAAAACTATTACGTCACCCCTATTTGGCTTGCTAGAAAAAATTCTATTCTCAAAAATAGGCGGACTAAATGGAAATGAGTGCTTGCTGTAACCATATGTATATTTTGTTACAAAAAGTCTGTCTCCAACTAATAAACCAGGTTCCATAGATGAAGATG
Source organism: uncultured Pelagibacteraceae bacterium (assembly GCA_902596925.1). Taxonomy (GTDB): domain Bacteria; phylum Pseudomonadota; class Alphaproteobacteria; order Pelagibacterales; family Pelagibacteraceae; genus Pelagibacter. The sequence continues at coordinate 59,927 of CACJVT010000002.1, forward strand.
GAATATAAAATGGTTGGATAATTAAAGATCTAATAATTATAGCTATTATAAAAGCATAAAAAAGTGTCTTAAAATTTTCTATAAAAAATTTTTTATTAAACATTTTTGGCCTGAATTATAGTAAATGCAATTGAATATTCTTTTTCATCAGATATTGAGAGAAATATATCAAAATTTTTAACTTTTAGTGTTTTCAATATAATTTTTTTGGTTTTGTTATTTAGTCTAAAATATGGTTTACCTAAATCATCATTTAAGATTTCAACATCTTTAAAATTTAAACCTTTTCTGAAACCAGTGCCAAGCGCTTTAGAGAAAGATTCTTTTGCTGCAAATTTTTTTGAAAAATAGATAGCTTTATCTTTTACAGTCTTAGAGTTTTTAATTTCAAGCAAAGTGAATAATCTTGAGGTAAAACTTTTATTTTTGATAGATTTTTTTAGCCTTTTATTCTCAACAATATCTACACCGATACCTAAAATTCTCATTCTAATTTTTGATAATTCTTTTAAACTTTTTAATGACAAATGGTAAACCATAAAAAATAGACTCACCAATAATAAAATGTCCAATATTAAATTCTACTATTTCATTTATTTTAGTTAGTATCTTAGTAGATTTGAAATCTAGGCCGTGTCCAGCATGTACTTCCACACCAATTTTTGATGCTAATATTGCACATTTCTTAATCTTTAAAAATTCCTTAATGAAAGATTTTTTTGATTTTACCAGATTAGAAAAATATCCTGTATGTATTTCAATACAATCAGCACCTATTTCTTTAGACAAATAAATATCTTTTATATTTGGGTTTATAAATAAACTTGTTCTAATCTTTTTTTTTTTAAATTGTGATATTATTTTTTTAATTCTATTTTTATTCTTCTTTAAATCTAAACCACCTTCAGTTGTTATTTCATTTCTATTTTCTGGTACAATACAAATAAATTTTGGTTTTATTCTCAAAGCATTCTTAACAATATTACTATTTGTTGAAATTTCTAAATTTACTAATAATTTTTTATTTGAACAAATTTTTTTTGCGTCTAAATCTCTTATGTGTCTCCTGTCTTCTCGAAGGTGTATAGTGATAGAGTCGGCACCTTTTTTTTTAACAAATAATGCAGCTTTATATGGGTCAGGATGAATTTCACCTCTAGCATTTCGAACTGTCGCAACATGATCAATATTTACTCCTAATCGTTTCACTTAATAAATCTACTTCCTGGCGTTGAAATGGGAATTGAGTCTAATTCTTTTGGTATATTGTTTGATTTATAAGTTGGTACTTCGATTTTGAGATGTGAAATTATTTTTTTTCTTATTTTCAATGTTTTCTTTGATGATCTGTCTATAATTGTGGCGAAGCCTACTAATATTGCATTAGATTTTTTTATTAGTTTTACGCATTCCATGCTGGATTTTCCTGTGGTTATTACATCTTCAATAATGATAACTTTAGAGCCTCTTTTAATTTTAAAACCTCTTCTTAGAGTGAATTTGCCTTTAACTCTTTCACAAAAAATCGTCTCTTTTTTTAAAATCCTACCAATTTCGTAACCTATCACAATACCACCAATGGCCGGTGCCAAAATTAAATCAAATTTTCTAAAATTTTTTTTGATTTTTAAAGCCAATGATTTACATATCTTTTCAGCTTTTGATGGATAACTTAAAAGTTTAGCACACTGGATATACTTTGAAGAATGTAATCCAGAAGATAAAATGAAGTGTCCTTCTAATAAAGCATTAGTTTTTCTTAAAATATCTAAGGATTTTTTGTGTGAAAGCATTTCTTTTATCTTCGTGTCTAATTATCTTAAATTTTATACCCTTTTGTTTAAGCTCTGCAATAAAATTAGTAAAATTTTTCAAATCTCTTATTATCAGTTGAAATTTAAAATTGATATAGTCAGGTTTTTTTCCAGCCATTACTAAATTTGAAATATTCAATTTATGTTCACCTATTAATGAACTTACATTTCCTAATTGACCTGGTTTATCAGGTAATGAAATCCATAAAGTGGTATTATATTTTTTTATTCTTTCCTGCTTCTCCTCACCCCTATCATGCCAATATCTTCTTATAGCAGCTCTGGCTTTTCCAGTTTTTGTTGTTGGAATCCAGTGAAGTGATGGCGATTGATTTTTTGAAGTAATTATTTTTATTCTATCACCATTTCTTAAAATTGATTGAAGTTCACTCTTATTTCCGTTTATTTCACATCCAACTGCAGTATCACCAATTTTTGTATGTACGGCATAAGCGAAATCTATTGCTGTTGCATCTTTGGGTAATTTGATTACTGAACCTTTGGGAGTAAAACAAAAAACATTTTCCTGAAACATTTGAAGTTTAGTGTATTCATAAGAGTGTTCAGGATTTTCATTTTTTTCTATAATTTCAACTAAATCTTTCAACCAATCATATTCTTTCCAGGTGAGAGAGTTAAATTTTTCTGAGGACTTATATTGCCAATGAGAAGCTATTCCTCTCTCAGCAAAATCGTGCATCTCTTTAGTTCTTATTTGAATTTCTATGGGTTTTCTATTAGAACCAATAACTGCGGTATGAATTGATTTATAGCCATTAATTTTTGCTGAAGATATATAATCTTTAAATTTCCCAGGTATACAATTATATTCTTTGTGAATTATTCCTAAAGTTTTATAACAGTCATCAACATTATCCAAAATAATTCTAAATCCAATGATATCGGTAATTTGTTCCAAAGAAACTCTTTTTTTCTGAACTTTTCTCCAGATTGAAAAAGGTGTTTTTTCTCTTCCATAAATTTTTGAGGAAATTTTATTTTGATCTAATAATTTTCTTATTTCAGTTGATAAAGTTTCAAAAATATCTTTTTTATCTAATTTTATTTCATCAAGTCTTTTTTGAATTAACGACCTAGCTTCATTATTTAAAATTTCAAAAGAAAGATCTTCTAACTCATCCCTAATTCTATGCATTCCCATTCTGTCCGCTAATGGAGCATAAATTTCCATAGTTTCTTGGGAAATCCTTTTTCTTTTTTCCTCTTTTGAAATTGCTTTTATAGTTCTCATGTTATGCAGTCGATCAGCAATTTTTACTAATAAAACTCTAATATCTTTTGAAGTTGCTAAAATTAATTTCCTAAAATTTTCTGCTTTAGAATTGGATGAGGCATTATTTTCAAGTGCAGATATTTTTGTAACACCATCAACTAAATCTGCAACTTCATCTCCAAACTCACCTTTGATAGTTTCATAAGTTGCATATGTATCCTCTATTGTGTCATGTAATAAACCCGTAGTTATGGTTGCACTATCTAATTTTAAATCGGTTAATATATTTGCTACTTCAATTGGATGAACTGAGTATGGATCACCTGAGGCTCTTTTTTGATTGCTATGGGCCTTAACCGCAAAGTCATAAGCCTTATTTAACCTATCTGGATTTAAAAACTTATTATATCCTTTTACTTTATTTATCAAATCATCTGAATTAAGCATACACCTTATTATATCATTAATTCAGATTTGTTTAATAGATCTTATGTCTCTATTTGGTAATGATATTATGAGTTTTTTAATGTGATCTTTGGAAATTGGGTGTTTCCAATTTTTATTTAATTCAAATAATGGAAAAAGGACAAAATTTCTATTGTGCATTCTTGGATGAGGTAAATTGATTTTTTGACTGATTTTTTTACTTTTATAATCAATTATGTCTATATCACATTCTCTTGGGGCATTTTTATACCTTTTTTTACGACCGAGGCTGATTTCAATGTCTTTAGATTCTTTAAGTAACTCCAAAGGTTTTAGATCAGAAATAACTTCTAAGACAATATTTAAGTATTTAGGTTTACTTTCATCTGGCCATGATAAACTCTCATAAAAATTTGATGATTTGACAAGTCTAATATTTCTTAACGATAATTCATACTTAGCTTGTTCAATTTTATATCTTCTGTTTCCTAAATTTGAGCCAATACCTAAATAAATACGATTAGCTTGATTTTCTAAAATATCTTGATTTGTCACGATTCCAATCCCTATCCTTTTTACTAGCTCTTTTGTCGTGCAGTTTTTTTCCTTTTGCTACCGCAAGTTCAATTTTTGCTTTTCCTTTTTTAAAATACATTTTAGTGGGAACAATGGTAAGACCGTCTCTTTGCATTTTTCCTATTAATTTATTTATTTCCCGTTTATTTAAAAGTAACTTTCTTTCATCTGTTGGATTGTGGTTAGAATAACTGGCTTGTTTATAAGACGCTATATGAGAATTAATTAAAATCAACTCACCGTCTTTTTCAACAGCATATGAATCTGCAATATTTACTTTTCCCTCTCTTATTGATTTAATCTCAGAGCCTTTAAGGACAATCCCAGCTTCTAGTAAATCTTCAAAAAAATAATTAAAACTAGCCTTTCTATTCAAACATATTATTTTTAAACCAGAATTGGTTTTTTTGTTCATTGAATTAATTTAGCTGTATGAAGAGCCTTTTTAACAATATCTTTAGTAGCGTCTGTTACTTTTACTAATGGTAATCTTACATCGTCATCACATAAATCTAATAATTTTGCAGCGTACTTAACTGGGCTAGGATTGCTTTCAACAAACATAGCGTGATGAACAGGCTGCAATATTTCATTTAATCTCTCAGCCTCTTTAATTTCATTATCATTATTAGACTTTGAAAATCTTTGGAAATCAGAACAAAGTTTTGGAGCAATGTTGGCTGTTACACTTATAGCACCTACTCCACCTTTTCTATTAAACTCTAAAGCGTTGTCATCATTTCCTGTTAATTGTATAAAATCTTTGCCTAATTTTTTTAATGTTTTATCTACTCTTGTTAAATCTCCTGTTGCATCCTTAACACCAATAATATTTTTTAATTCAAATAATCTTGCCATTGTTTCAACTGACATATCAATCACTGATCTTCCAGGAATGTTATAAATAAGAATTGGAATTCCACATTTATCATTTATTGCTTTATAATGTTGATAAAGTCCCTCTTGGGTAGGCTTATTATAATAAGGAGTTACAATTAAAGCTCCATCTGCTCCCATTTTTTCAGCATGAGTAGTCAACGAAATAGCCTCCTCAGTAGAGTTTGACCCAGTACCAGCAAATACAGGTAATTTTCCATTACTTTCTTTGACACATAAATCAATTACCCTTTCATGCTCATTATGGCTTAAAGTTGGAGACTCACCAGTTGTTCCAGCTGGAACCAAACCATTTGTCCCATTTTCAATATGAAAATGGATTAACTTAATGTAAGTTTCATCATCAAGTTTATCATTTTTAAACGGAGTGACTAAAGCAACATTTGATCCTTTGAACATAAATACTTATAACATAGTTTGTGGATTCATATACTAAAAGATTATGCTAAAAAAATTCATATTTTTTATCAATTTATTTTTCTTCTCTACTATTACTATTTTGTTTTCTGCTGAAATAATACCTTTAAAGAAACCGATCCAAACTAAAGCAGAAAAGGACCAGAAGTTATTAATTGATGTAATGAAGCCTCTGCCAAAACCAATTCCCAAAAAAATAGTAGAGGAAATTAAAAAAAAGCCTGAAGGTGAAATAAAGTTAAAAGCTGAAAAAGACTTAGGTATTATTCTACCAAAAAAGAAACCTTTAATAGCTGGAACCAAAAAAACTGATACAGCGAAAAAATCCAAATATTATAACAAGAAAGATTTCGAAATTGCGAAAAAGGCTATTTCAGAAATGAAACAAGCAAAATGGCCTGCCGCATTGAAAACAGCAAAAAAAGCAAGAGATAAATCAGTCTATAATTTCATACAATGGAGACATCTACTAACTAAAGGAAATAAAGCATCATATTACGATTATAAAACTTTTATAGACAAAAATGAGGATTATCCACGATTGGGAAGAGTAAAATATTTAGCAGAGCATAAACTTTCTACAGACACTATTTCACCCAAAAAAATTATCGATTGGTTCGGTGTTGATGAACCTTTAAGTGGTTTTGGAAAAATGATACTTGGAGAAAGTATAATTCTCAATGGTAATACACAAAAAGGTATTTCATATATTAAAGAAGGATGGATTACTGCCGAATTAAGCAAATCTGAATTAAGATTCTATAGAAAAAAATTCAAAAAATATCTCAATGCGGATGATTATATTAAAAGAGCAGATTACTTGGCTTGGAATAATAAATACTGGGATTTAAAAAGATTATTAAGATATTTACCTAAAGATTATGAGTTGCTTTATACAGCACGTCAATTGTTAATGAGTAAATCGTATGGTGTAGATAATGCTATTTCTAAAGTTCCAGCAAAATTTAAAAACGATGCGGGTTTAAATTACGACAGATTAAAATGGAGAAGAAAAAGAGGAAGAGTTGATAGTTCTGTTGAAATTTTAGTAAAAATTAAAAATACCAAAGATTATTTAGTCAGACCAGATAAGTGGTGGTTTGAAAGAGAAATCATTTCAAGATCATTAATTTATAAAAAGAAATATGCTTTAGCTTATAAAATTGCAAGTAATCATGCTTTGACTGATGGACCTGAATATGCGGCCGCGGAATGGATGAGTGGATGGATAGCGTTAAGTTTCTTAGATGATCCTTTGTTAGCTAAGGATCATTTTGAAAATTTTTATAATAATGTTGGTTACCCGATAAGTACTTCGAGAGGAGCCTATTGGTTAGCTAAAACTTATCAGAAACTTGGTAAAAATGAATTAGCTAATGAATGGTTTGGTAAAGCATCTAATTTTCTAACTACATATTATGGTCAGTTAGCATTTATGGAGTTAAATCCCAATCAGCCTTTTGAACTATCTAGAGATATTGAAGTTTCAAAAGAATATAGAGACTACTTTTTTAAAAAAGAACTAGTCAAAACAGTTTATCTTCTTGATGAGCTGAACGAAGATAAATATACAAAACATATTCTAAGACATTTGGCTAATGATGATATAAATAATGGTAGTGAAGTTTTAGCAGCAGAATTAGCAACAAGCATTGATAGATTTGATTTTGCTATTCAAATAGCAAAAATTGCATCATATGAAAAAAGATTTCATAACAAATATAATTATCCAATTATTAGTACTCCAAATTATATAAATGGAAGAAAAATTCCTGATACTGCATTTATACTGTCAATAATAAGACAAGAAAGTGAATTTGATTTAAGTGCTAACAGTCACGCAGGAGCAAAAGGATTAATGCAGCTCATGCCTTACACGGCAAAAGTAGTTGCTAAACAAGCAAAACTTCCTTATTCAAAATCTAGATTAACAAGAGATGCAGAATATAATATCAATTTAGGTTCTCACTATATAGCTGGACTAATTTTAGAATATGATGGTGCTTATCCCTTTGCAATAGCGGCCTATAATGCCGGACCTAAAAGAGTCAGATATTGGAAAAAAATAAATAAAAATCCACAAAAGAACCAAATTGATTATGTAAACTGGATTGAATTAATCAAATTTAAAGAAACAAGAAATTATGTGCAAAGAGTACTGGAGAACTACAACGTCTATCGTTATATTTTAGCCCAAAAGCCAGTTACAATGATAAATTTCTTTAAGGATGATCCTTTATACTAAAAATGGCGGAAGAGGAGGGATTCGAACCCTCGGTACAAGTTTCCTCGCACGGTCATTTAGCAAACGACTGGTTTCAGCCTCTCACCCACTCTTCCAATAAATTTGTCACTTCTGATTGTATTGAATAATCAATATTTATAAAGTAATTATTCAATAATTATGAAAAATAAGTATTCAATATTTTCACTTATTAAAAACGCTTTTTCTTATCATGAAAATTGGGAGAAAGCTTGGAAAGATCCTGAGCCTAAAAAAGAATATGATGCAGTAATTGTTGGTGGTGGAGGACATGGTCTTGCAACTGCCTATTATCTAGCAAAAAAACATAACATGAAGAATATTGCTGTTGTGGAAAAAGGTTGGATAGGAGGAGGAAATACTGGTCGAAATACCACAATAATAAGATCTAATTATTTATGGGATGCAAGTGCGGGTTTATATGACCATGCTCTTAAAATTTGGGAAGGTTTATCTCAAGAATTGAATTATAATGTTATGTTTAGTCAAAGAGGAGTTATGAATCTTGCACATAATTTGCAAGATGTTAGAGATTTAAAAAGAAGAACTCACGCTAATAGATTGAATGGTATTGATGCAGTTTATTTAAATACTGAAGAAGTTAAAAAATTTTGTCCAATCATAAATACCTCGCAAGATATTCGTTATCCAGTTTTAGGTGGAACTCTTCAAAGAAGAGCCGGTACAGCTAGGCATGATGCTGTTGCTTGGGGATACGCAAGAGGTGCTGATGAAATGGGTGTTGATATAATTCAAAATTGTGAAGTAAAAGGTATAAAAAGAAATGGTGATACAGTTGAAGGAATTGAAACAACTAAAGGATTTATCAAAACAAAAAAAATTGGAGTAGTAGCAGCTGGTCACTCCAGTGTAATAGCGAATATGGCTGGATTGAAATTACCTTTAGAAAGTAAACCACTTCAAGCTTTAGTGTCTGAACCAGTAAAACCAATAATAGATACAGTTGTAATGTCTAACGCTGTTCATGCTTATGTCAGCCAATCTGATAAGGGAGAATTAGTTATTGGAGCAGGAACTGATGATTATGTATCTTACTCTCAAAAAGGAAGTCATGATATTGTGGAAGGAACTTTAAATGCAATTTTAGAACTATATCCAATATTTAGTAGAATGAGAATGCTTCGTCAGTGGGGTGGAATAGTTGATATATGTCCTGATGCAAGTCCAATCATAAGTAAAACTTCAATTAAGGGTTTATACTTTAATTGTGGTTGGGGAACTGGAGGTTTTAAAGCAACACCTGGCTCAGGGGATTTATTTGCTCACACCATTGCAAATGACGAACCTCATAAATTAAATGCTGCGTTTAATATAAATAGATTTGTAAGTGGTGATCTAGTTGATGAACATGGTGCAGCCGCTGTTGCACACTAATGTTTTTAATTAATTGTCCTTTTTGCGGTGAGAGAGAACAAAGCGAATTTAAAGCTGGTGGTGAAGCACATATTGTAAGGCCAAAACAACCTACAGAACTAAGTGATGATGAATGGGCAGAATATTTGTTCATGAGAAAAAACATAAAAGGAGTTCAATTTGAAAGATGGAATCATGTTCATGGTTGTAGAAAATGGTTCAATATGGTTAGAGATACATCAAACGACCAAATAAAAGCTGTATACAAAATGGGTGAAAAACCACCAGTAAAGTAAAATGACTAATAATTTAAGATTTAAAACAAGTAAATTCATTGATGAAACTTATCGGGTTTCTTTTAAATTTAATAACAAAACATATTTTGGTTTTAAAGGTGATACTCTAGCATCAGCTTTGTTGGCTAATGGAATTCATCTTGTTGGACGAAGTTTCAAATATCATAGACCTCGAGGAATTATGACATCAGGTTCTGAAGAACCCAATGCAATTATTCAATTGCATGATAATTCCTCAAGGACTGAACCAAATGTAAGAGCTACAGAGGTCGAAATCTATGAAGGTTTAGTTGCATCTAGTCAAAATTGTTGGCCTAGCGTTAATTTTGATATTGGAGGGATTAATAATCTATTATCCCCTATCTTACCTGCAGGTTTTTATTATAAAACTTTTATGTGGCCTGCAAGTTTCTGGGAAAAGTATGAATACTTTATTAGAAAATCTGCGGGTTTAGGTAAATCACCTAAAGTAGCTGATCCAGACATATATGAACATAAATATATTCATTGTGATGTTTTAGTTATCGGAGCAGGTATTTCAGGAATAATCGCAGCTAAAATGGCAGCTAAAAATGGTTTTAAGACTCTTTTAGTTGATGAAAAGCCTTATTTGGGGGGATCTTCTATTTATGATAACTCAGAATTTTCAAAGATTAATAATCAAATAACAAGTTCATGGTTAGAAAAAGAAATTAACGAAATATCTAAATTAGAAAATTTAGAAATAAAGATAAGAACTAGCGTTGCAGCATTTCATGGATACAACTTTTTATTGGCCCGTGAAAATCTCACTGATCATTTACCGATTAATCAAAGAGAAAATAAAGTAAGACAAAGATTATTAAAAATTCGAGCTAAAAAAGTAATCACAGCAACTGGCTCTATAGAAAGACCTTTAATATTTGATAATAATGATCGTCCAGGGATACTGTTATCTTCAGCAATTAAAAAATATATTGATTTATATGGTGTGGCTTGTGGTGAAAATAATATTCTTTTTACCAATAACGATACCGCATATGAAACAGCCATGAGCTTAATTCAAAGAGGAATTAAGATTAATGCAATAATTGATAATAGAGAGCAGATTGACTCTAAAATTTCATACGAAGTTGAGAAAAATAATATTGAAATTTATAAAGGTTATACTGTCGTTGATACTTACGGATATAGAAGAATTAATAAAATATCCATCATGAAACTTTCAAAAGATGGTCAAACAGTCATTGGTGACAAAACAAAGTTGAATTGTGATTGTTTAGGTGTATCTGGTGGTTGGACCCCAGCAGTACACTTGTTTACACAATCGGGAGGTAAATTAAAATTTAGGGAAGAAGACCAAGTATTTATACCTAATGTTTATCCTTCAGATCAAATAAGTGTTGGATCTTGTAATGGAGACTTTGGTTTAGAGGAAATAATAAGGAACACCTTATCTTCTATTAAAAAGTTTCTTGATATTGATAATTCTGAATACAAAACTGTTGAAACTATCTCAGGTTTAAATCAATCAAAGAGAAATATTTGGTTATTACCATCTGATAAATCCTTAGGGAAAACTAAGTCTTTTGTTGATTATCAAAATGATGCAACTGCAAAAGATATTAAATTAGCTCTAAGAGAAGGGTTTAGATCTATAGAACATGTAAAAAGATACACTACTACTGGTATGGGAACTGATCAGGGTAAACTTGGTAATATGCATGCTCTTGGAATTATCTCAGAAACAGCGGGAACTAAAATGGGTGAACACGGAACTACAACTTTCAGACCTCCTTATACACCTCTTACTTTTGGAACTATTGTTGGAAGAAATGTAGGAGAATTTTTTGATATATTTAGACGTACTCCGATACATGATTGGCATGTTGCCAACAAAGCTGAGTTTGAAAATGTTGGTCAATGGAAAAGAGCTTGGTACTATCCAAAGGATAATGAAAATATGCATCAAGCAGTACAAAGAGAAAGTAAAGCTGCTAGAGACTCAGCAGGTATTCTGGATGCATCTACATTAGGAAAAATTGATATTCAGGGCACAGATGCCTCGGAATTTTTAAATCGTGTTTATACTAATGCTTGGTCAAAACTAGCAGTGGGTAAATGTCGTTATGGTTTAATGTTAAATGAAGATGGAATGGTTTATGATGATGGCGTCACAACTAGACTAGGTGAAAATCATTACATTATGACCACTACTACTGGTGGTGCGGCTAACGTATTGGGAAAACTTGAAGACTATCTTCAGACAGAATGGCCTGAATTAGATGTCTATTTATCATCTGTAACTGATCATTATGCTACAATAAGTGTGTGTGGGCCTAACAGTAAAAAAATCGTTTCAAAAGTTATTCCTGATTTAGATCTTTCTGATGAAAAGTTTCCACATATGTCATTCAAAAATGCAAAAATAGATAATATTAAATGTAGAGTGATGAGGATCAGTTTCACTGGAGAACATAGTTATGAAATTAATATCCAAGCAAATTTTGGTAAATCTGTTTGGGAAAAATGTATGGAAGCAGGTAAAGATTTTAATATTACGCCCTATGGAACTGAAACGATGCACTTATTAAGAGCAGAAAAAAGGTTTTATAATTGTTGGTCAAGACACTGATGCAACACTAACACCAATTGATTTACAGATGGATTGGATAGTAAGTAAAAAGAAATATGATTTTATTGGAAAAAGATCATTATATAGATCTGATACTATTAGAGAAGATAGAAAACAATTAGTTGGTTTATTGACAGAAAATCCTGAGGAAGTTTTGGAAGAAGGCGCACAGATAGTTGCTAATATAAAAAAATCACCTATTGAAATGCTTGGCCATGTAACCTCAAGTTATTACAGTCCAAATTTAAAAAAGTCGATCGCATTAGGAGTTGTAAAAGGTGGGAAAAATATGTTGGGGCAAAAATTGATCATACCAATGGAAAATAAGAATATTAATGTAACTGTAGCTGATCCAGTTTTTTTAGATAAAGAAGGTGAAAGATTAAATGCTAAATTATAATCATACAATTAAAGAGGAAAAATCATATCAAGGTCTACAAATGAACGAGGTTAAACCTGTTATGAAATTGATAGTAAGAGGTAAAAAAAGAGAATTTTTATCAGCTGTTGGTAAATCTTTAAATATGGTTTTGCCTACAAAAGCAAATACTTCCACTCAAAGTGAAAAATTGACTGCTCTATGGTTGAGTCCTGATGAATGGATGATTTTTTCAAATGGCGTTGTTAAAGAAAATACAAATTCTTATGAAACTGAAACACTTTTGAATAAAAACATATCTAAATTAAATTTAGGAGCTGTGGTGGATGTCACAGATCAATTTGTAAGGATTAATCTCAAAGGGGATAAGATATATGATTTGTTTCAAACAGGCTCTCCTTTTAATTTTAATGATTTTAAAGGTAAAATTGGCTCAGTGACCCAAACAATTCTCGCAAAAATAGATGTAATCATTCATAATCAAAATAAAAATGAAGTGAATTTGTTTGTAAGACGCTCATTTTCTGAGCATTTATTTGCATGGATGAATGATAGTGCGTCAAGATTATAGTCACATTTAGATCTCAAATAAGTTAAATAAAAAATATGAAAAAATTATTTTTAGTAGCATTATTTGCTCTTTTACCCTTCTCACTAAACGCAGAATCTAATCTAGATAAAATTTTGTCTTCTGGAGTACTTAAAGTTGGTACTACTGGAGATTGGGATCCTATGACAGTCAAAGATCCTGCAACCAACAAATATAAAGGTTTCGATATCGATGTAATGAATCAATTAGCTAAAGATATGGGTGTAAAAATTGAGTTTGTACCTGCAGAATGGAAAACTATTGTTTCAGGAATAACATCTGCAAGATATGATATCTCAACTAGTGTTACAAAAACGCCAAAGAGAGCTGAAGTAGCCGGTTTTACAGATACTTATTACAAATATGCTACTGTGCCACTTGTTCTCAAAAAGAACTTAAAAAAATTTCCAACTTGGGACTCGCTCAATAATTCAAATGTAACAATCGCAACTACTCTTGGTACTTCTCAAGAGGAAAAGGCAAAAGAATTTTTTCCAAAATCAAAATTAAACTCAATTGAAGCACCAGCAAGAGACTTTCAAGAAGTCTTGGCAGGTAGAGCTGATGGTAATATTACAAGTTCAACAGAGGCAAATAAATTGGTTATTAAATATCCTCAGTTGGCAATCGTTCCAGATGGTGGAAAAAATCCAGCATTTTTAGCAATGATGGTACCAAAAGGTGATACTAAGTGGAATGATTATGTCAATAAATGGATAAAAGACAAAAAATCTTCAGGCTTCTTCACTAAGTTATTAGCTAAATATAATTTAAAGAGCTTATAAAAAATTAGTAATTAATTTTTTATTCTTTATAAGTTAAGGAGTGAAAAATCTACTTTTATTAATTCTAATTTTCCCATTAACATCATGCGGTAAAAGTGAATTAAACTGGTTGATCTTGTCACCAAACAATATTGAGGGATTAACTAATCTGAAGTTTTTATTAAGTGGTATAACAACTACTATTTATATTAGTATAGTCTCAATCATTATTTCAATTATTCTAGGTCTTTTAGTTGCTATTCCATCACTGGCTAAAAGTAAATTTTTAACCTACCTCAATATTGGTTATGTTGAGATTGTACGAGCAATTCCTTTACTAGTTTTAATTTTATGGATTTATTATGGTCTTCCAATCATGACAGGTATAAGTTTTAGCCCATTCGTTTCTGGTATCATAGCTCTATCAATAAGCGAAAGTGCTTTTCAAGCAGAAATATTTAGAGCAGGAATTAATTCAATAAAAAAATCGCAGTGGGAGGCTGGAAGCTCTTTAGGATTAAGTTTTTTTAGAAAATTAAGATTAGTAATCCTACCTCAGGCAATAAAGAATATTTTACCAGCTATTGGTAATCAATTTGTATATGTGCTTAAAATGTCCTCTCTTGTATCGATAATTGGTATTGGAGATCTGACTAGAAAAGCAAACGAATTGGTTGTGACGACTTATCGGCCTCTTGAAATATATACATTTCTAATTCTAGAATATTTAGTCTTGATATTAATTGTTTCTTATCTTGTTAGAAAATTAGAAAAAAAATTACAAAAAGATTAATTTTTTCTTCTATAGTCCCAAGGATATTCAAAAGTCATTGCCCACATACCTTTTTTATTTTTTTTGGCATAATCTTCATCTGTAATGTATTTTGTTGAATATTTCCTGTAAGCAAAAGCATAACCCTCTCGAACAAGATACTTAGATAGACTTTGATTATTTACAAAACATTCAGCTAAAATTCTCTTATATCTATCTATCCCCTCCTTGACACATCTTACTTTGTTTTTACCTATCTTATTAATAAGTAATTGTTTTGCTTGAATTCCACATTTGATAACCTCATTATTCTTATTACAAATTTGTTTTATTTCAGGAGTATCAATGCCACTAAAACGAATTTTTTCGTTTTTTAAATGAATAGTATCTCCGTCTATAACCTTTATTTCACTAGATTTTACATCAAGGTATGTGACAAAGAAAAATATTAGACAAATACTAGTAAGTAAAAAGACTTTTATTTTGTTTGAAAACATTATTCAAAAAATACCCAATAAATATTAGAACTGCAATTCCCATAAACCAATTTGTTACTAAAATCGTATAAAAAATATCCTCATAATCCCCTCCTTTAATATTAATTACATACCATAAACTTAAAAATGGAAGAGCTGTTAATCTAAGAATACTTAGATAAAGACTGTACAATGGTTTTTTCACTGCTTGGAATACTGCAGTGGTTATAAAAAAAACAGGATAAATTGGGCCAATTAATGCAGCAACTTTTAGATATATAGCACCATGCTTTATTGCCTCTTGGTTATCAGTAAATAATGAAACTAAAAACTCTGCACCTAAAAATATTATTATTCCTGCACATATCATAAAAGATGATCCAAACATTAAAGCTTTTCTGTACAATTCTCTCAATCTATCATAATTTTTTGCACCAAAATTTTGTCCCCCAATTGATAATACCGCTGTATTTAATCCAATTACAGGAAGTAGAAAAACTTGTTCAATTCTTAAAGCAGCACCATAACCAGCAGTAGCTAAATCTCCAAATTGACCAATGAAGTAAAGGATGTTGAACAAACCAACACCAATCAACAACATGCTAAACATTACAGGAATTGTCTGATACAAGAGTTCACCAAGAAGATCAAATTTTGGAATAAAACACTCAGGCTTAAGATATTGTTTTAATTCACAACAATAAACTTTATATGCTAAATACAAAAGACCAACAAACTGAGCCACTACAGTAGCTATTGCAAGTCCAGCTATACCAAATGCTGGAATAAAACCATAACCAAAAATAAATAATGGATTTAGAATAATATTTAAAAAGAAACTAAAAATTAAAACGTTTCTGTAACTTTTTGTATCCCCTTGCGCATTTAGAGTTCCATTTAAGGAAATTTGTATCAAAACAATTATAGTTCCATAGAAAATTACATCTAGATATTTTCTAGTTAATATAATTGCCTCTTGGTCTGATCCCATAAGAGAAAGTAAAAAATCTGAAACATTTAAACCAAAAAAAGTAACTAGTATGGATAAAAAGATTGCAAAAATAATTGATTGAGCAACAAATAATGACGCCTTCTTTTTATTATTAGCCCCTATATTATTTCCAATTAAAGTATTAGTTCCAGCAGTTAATCCAACACCTATTGCAATAATAGTAAAATAAATTGGAAAAGATTTTGCGATCGCTGCTATTGCTTCAGCAGATATTCTTCCCGCGAACCATGTGTCTACTAGATTGTAAAAGGTTTGAAATAATGAACCAACACTTGCTGGAATAGTAACTTTTCTCAATAAAAACCATATTGGATCTTTAGTTAATTTGAAAGATTGTGACAAATAAATCCTTAGTTAAATTCTTTTTGAAAATTATATTTTTTTCCTGATAGCTTTGCCTTGTATATCTGACTTTGTCTCATTCTAAAACGAGATTTTTGGTTTTTTGAGAGTTTATCAAAACAATTAGGACAAGTTACACCCTCCTCATATTTTTTAGATTTTTTATCTTTAATCGAGATTGGTTGTCTACATCCACCACAAATTGAATAGGTTCCTTGTGCTAATCCGTGTTTTAAACTTACTCTGTTATCGAATACAAAACACTCGCCTTTCCATAAACTTTTTTTTGGTTTGATTTTTTTTAAGTAATTCAAAATTCCACCCTTTAATTGATAAATATTTTTAAAACCTTTTTTTTCTAAAAATACAGAGGCTTTTTCACACCTAATTCCACCAGTGCAAAACATTGCTATTGGCTGATCTTTTTTTAACTTTTTTAAGTATTTCGGGAAATCTCTAAAGTTACTTATATTTGGATTTACTGATTTTTTAAAAGAACCAACTTTATGTTCAAAAGGTTTTCTTGCATCTAATAAAAGAGTTTCTTTTTTTTTAATTAATTTATTCCATTTTGTTGGATCAATATGAGTATTCTTTTTTGTGATCCTATTCGACATTTTAAGATCCATTGGAACAACTTCTCTTTTAATTTTCACTTTAGGTTTATGAAAAGGTTTAAATTTACTTATTGAATTATTGACACTATCAAATTCTTTAATATTCAAAATTTTTTTTAATCTAATAATTGTAGTCTTAATATCTTTATTCATTCCAGAAATAGATCCATTTAAACCCTCTTTAGAAATGATAATTGATCCATTTATATTTCTATTATTTAAAAGATTACTCAATATCTTTTGATTTTTTTTTAAATCATTTATTTTTTGAAATTTATAAAAACCAAATACAGTGAACATTAAATCTTCCTACAAACAGTCATTCCATCACCAAAAGGCACCATGACCTTTTCAATTCTTGTATCCTTAGAGATAAAATCATTCAAATCTCTAATACTTTTTGTAATTTTGTCATTTTTATCTTTGTTAACAACTTCCCCATGCCATAATACATTATCGATTATCACTAAACCCTCTTTATTCAATAAATCTAAAGAAATTTCATAATATTTTTTATAATTCATTTTATCTGCATCAATAAAAACTAAGTCAAATTTTTCATTTCTTATACTCATTAAAGTTTCTAATGCTGGTTTAATCATTGTTTTAATCTTATGATCTTGATTAGCCTTTTTAAAAAAACTTTGTGCAACTTTAGTTGTTTCCACATTTTTATCTAATGCAATTATACTGCCTTCATCTGGTAAGGCTAATGCCATAGATAATGTACTTAAACCTGTAAAAGTTCCTATCTCTAGGACTTTTTTAATTTTAGAAACTTTTATAATCAGATGTAGAAATTGACATTGAGAAATAGATATTTGCATTTTTTTTAAATCACCAAGTGATAGGTTGTAATCTATTATTTCTTTTTGAATTGGATGTAATTTCAAACCATTCTTTAGAATATAATCTTGTAAATGTTTTGTGATATTAAGGTCTGAACCCATAACCTTATAATTTTTTCTTAAGGATCTCATTTATTAATTGAGGGTTAGCTTTTCCACCTGATGCCTTCATTGCTTGACCAACAAAAAAACCAAATAATTTTTCTTTACCTTGTTTATATTCAATAGCTTTTTCTCTGTTGTCATTTATAATTTTATCAATTAAAGCCTCTAAAGCTTTTGGATCGCTTTGTTGTTTTAATCCTTTTTCCTCAACAATTTTTTGTGGATCTTTATCTCCATCTATCATCAATTCAAAAACAGTTTTTGCTATCTTTCCTGAGATAGTTCCATTCTTAATAAGATTTATCAATATGGCAAAATTCTTAGCACTCACTGGACTTTGAGAAATTTCTAAACCTTTGCTATTTAAAACAGCAAATAGTTCTCCTGTGATCCAATTGACTGCCAACTTAATATCTTTATTTTTACCCATTTTAGCAACAACCTCTTCAAAGTATTTTGCAGTATCAATATCAGACACTAAAATATTGGCTTCATAAGAAGATAATTTAAACTCTTCAATAAATCTTTTCTTTTTATCATCTGGAAGTTCTGGAATATCATTTTTAAGTTCTTCAATAAATTTTTCCGACACCTCCAAAGGTAATAAATCAGGGTCCGGAAAATATCTATAATCATGAGCGTCTTCTTTTGATCTCATTGACCTTGTCTCATTTTTCTTCGTATCAAAAAGCCTTGTTTCTTGATCAATAGTTTTGCCCTCTTCTATTAAATCAACTTGCCTATTAGCCTCATATTCTATCGCCATTTGCATAAACTTAATTGAATTAACATTTTTAATTTCACATCGAGTACCGAATTCCTTTGAGCCTTTTAGTCTTACAGAAACGTTCACATCAGCTCTTAAAGAGCCCTCTTGCATATTTCCATCACAAGTTCCCAAGTATCTCATTATAGATCGTAATTTTTTAATGTAAGCATTAACCTCATCTGGGGATCTTAGATCAGGTTTGCTCACTATTTCCATTAAAGCTACTCCTGATCTATTTAAATCTACAAAAGTATTTTGTGGGTCAAGATCATGTATACTTTTTCCAGCATCTTGTTCTAGGTGTAATCTTTCTATACCAACTTCTTTTTGACCATTAGGCATATCCAAAATAACTTTACCCTCGCCTACTATAGGATCTTTAAATTGTGATATTTGATATCCTTGAGGTAAATCAGCATAAAAATAATTTTTTCTATCAAATACTGAACGTTTATTAATTTTTGCGTTAAGGCCAATGCCAGTTTTAATTGCTTGTTTGACACAAAATTCGTTTATTACTGGTAACATTCCTGGAAATGCAGCATCAACTAAACTAACTTGCGTATTAGGTTCTGCTCCAAATTTGGTTGCTGAAGTAGAAAATAATTTAGACTCAGATAAAACTTGAGCATGAACTTCTAAACCAATTACTACTTCATACTGATTATCTTTTCGATTGATCAAATATTCTGAATCTTTTTTACTCACTTTATCCACCAATCGGTAATTTTGTTTTTAAAATTGATCTTTTCTTCCATAGCATAAGCTATATTCAGTATATTTTGTTCATCAAAAGCTTTGCCAATAATTTGTAAACCTAAAGGATAACCTTTTGCATCATGTCCTGCAGGTATTGAGATGCCTGGAAGTCCAGCCAAGTTAACAGGTACTGTAAATATATCATTAAGATACATTGAAACTGGGTCATTCGTTTTTTCACCTATTTTGAATGCTGAGCTAGGTGTTGATGGAGTTAAAATTGCATCGACTTTTTTATAAGCCTCATCAAAATCATTTTTGATAAGTTTCCTTACTTTTTGAGCTTTAAGATAATACGCATCGTAATATCCAGAAGACAAAACATAAGTTCCAATCATAATTCTTCTTTGAACTTCAGCGCCAAAACCTTCTGATCTAGTTTTTTCGTACATATCAATTAAATTTTCACCTTTTGCTCTAAATCCATACTTTACACCATCATATCTTGCTAAGTTTGATGAAGCCTCTGCTGGAGCAACTATATAATATGTTGGTAAGGCATAACTTGTATTTGGGAGAGAAATATCAATAGTTTCAGCACCACAATCTTTAATATATTGAATACCTTTTTGCCAGAGATCTTCAATTTCTTTTGGCATACCGTCGACTCTATATTCTTTTGGTATTCCAATTTTTTTTCCTTTTATGTTATTTGTAAGTTCTTTACTGTAATGATTTCTTTTAAAATCTATTGAAGTAGAGTCTTTAGGATCATAAGAACTAATCACTTCATGCAATAAAGCACAATCCTTGACATTTTGTGCCATTGGTCCTGCTTGATCCAATGATGAAGCAAAAGCAACTATTCCATATCTTGAACAACTTCCGTATGTAGGTTTCAATCCAACAATTCCAGTAAAAGAAGCTGGTTGTCTAATTGATCCACCAGTATCAGTACCAATTGTAACAGGAGTTAATTGTCCAGCTACAGCTGAAGCTGAACCACCAGATGATCCACCTGGAACTAAATTTTTATCAATAGGACTTTGAACATTGCCAAAAAAACTTGTTTCATTTGATGAGCCCATTGCAAACTCATCACAGTTTAGCTTACCTAAAAGTATTGCACCTTCATTCCAAATATTTTCTGTTACTGTTGATTCATAAGTTGGAACAAAATTATTTAAAATTTTACTACCAGCAGTTGTTTTAATGTCTTTTGTGCAAAATAAATCCTTAACTGCCATTGGTATACCTGGCAGTTTTAAATCAAGATTAGGTTTTTGATCAAATTTTTTTGCTTTATCTAGAGCTGATGTAAAGTCATTTGTAATATAAGCATTCAATTTCTCAGATTTTTCAGATCTATCAATAAATGCTTTGGTTACATCTGTTGAAGAAAGTTTTTTATTTTTAATATTTTCAACAAGTTCTGTAAGGGATTGTTTTGTAATATCTGACATTATTCAATAACCTTGGGTACTACAAAATAGTCCTCATTATTTTGAGGAGAATTTTTAATAATTTGTTCTCGTATATTTTTACTTTTTACTTCATCAGATCTTAATTTTAATGTTGTTTCTGCAATAGAAGTTAATGGTTCTACATTGTCAGTTTTTAATTCATTAAGTTTTTCAATAAAATCAAAAATAGAATTTAAATCACCGGCTAATTTTTCAGCTCTTTGCTGGTCAACTGAAATTCTTGCCAATTTAGATATATGTTTTATTGTTTTAAGATCTATACTCATATGCTATTTAAATAAGAGGCAAAGTATCACTTAAGTTTAAAATATACAATATGATCACTTTAGAGGAATTTAAAAAAAAACACTCAGATAAGTGTAGATTGATAGGTTTAGACCTTGGATCTAAAAGAATTGGTGTGTCAATCTGTGATGACAAACAACTAATAGCCACTCCATTAAAAACAATAAATAGAAATTCATTAAAAGATCTAGTTGATGAACTAAGATTAATCATTAATGAAAATGATATAAAAGGAATTATTATTGGAAATCCTTTAAATATGGATGGATCCTCAGGTAGGTCAGCTCAATCTGTAAAAGATACAACTGAAAATATTGAAAAAAACTTGGATATTCCAATTTGTCTCTGGGATGAAAGACTCTCAACTGTTGGTGCTTTTAATCTGTCTAGCCAGTTAGATATTAATGTGAGTAAAAGAGAAAAAAAGATCGACGAAAATGCTGCTGCTTTTATATTACAAGGAGCTTTAGATTTTTTGAATAATTAATACTTGCTATTATAGAGGTTTATAGTTATAGAGTTGGTTTTAATGGCAATTAAAACAAATCAAGCTATTAAAATATCTCAAAAACACCTATTAGGAATTCAAGATTTATCAATCAATGATGTTAATTTAATACTTGATGAAGCAAATTCATTTATAAAAGTAAATCAGAGTAAAAATAAAAAAGTTGACGTTTTAAGAGGTAAAACTCAAATTAATTTATTTTTTGAACCTTCTACTAGAACTCAAAGCTCTTTTGAACTAGCTGGTAAAAGACTTGGCGCTGATGTTATGTCAATGAATATTAGCAACTCTGCAATTAAAAAAGGTGAAACATTAATAGATACAGCAATGACTCTTAATGCGATGCATCCTGATATTATTGTAATTAGACATCAAGATTCTGGAGCATGTAATCTTCTTTCACAAAAAGTAAACTGTGCAGTTCTTAATGCTGGTGATGGAAGAAGAGAGCACCCTACTCAGGCTTTATTAGATGCATTAACAATCATAACTCGTAAAAAAAAGATACAAGGATTAAAAATTGCAATCTGTGGAGATATTCTTCATTCAAGAGTTGCTAGATCAAATATTTACTTACTTAGTATGTTGGGGGCAGAAGTGAACATAATCGCTCCAACAAATCTTATGCCAAAAGAAATTGAAAAATTTGGTGTTAATACTTTTACTGATATGAAAAAAGGATTGAAAGATTGTGATATTGTTATGATGTTGAGATTACAGAATGAGCGAATGACAAGTTCATATCTTTCATCCAATAGAGAATATTATGAATATTACGGATTAACTCCTGATAAATTACAACATGCCAAATCTGATGCTTTAATTATGCATCCTGGTCCAATGAATAGAGGTATAGAAATAGATACAATGCTAGCAGATGATATCAACAAAAGTGTAATTAAAGAGCAAGTTGAATTGGGTGTCGCGGTAAGGATGGCTTGTCTTAAAGTATTTTGTACATAATGAAAAAACAATATTTTATAAACGCTAATATAATTGATCCTTACAACTCCATGAATGAAAATGGGGGTCTGATTATAAGTGAAGATGGAAAAATTGAGGCCATAGGAAAAAAAGTAAATATTAATAATTTACCAAGTAGAGAGAAACCAATTGATTTAAAGGGGAAGTATATTTTCCCTGGATTAGTCGATATGCGAGTTTTTGTTGGTGAACCAGGCTATGAGTATAAAGAAAATTTTAGAACACTGAGTAACGCGGCACTCTCAGGTGGTGTCACTTCAGTTGTAACAATGCCTAATACAGATCCAGTAATTGATAATGTTTCTATAGTCGATTTTCTAAAAAGAAGAGGAAGAGATAAATCAAAGATAAATATTTTTCCATGTGCCTCCTTAACAAAAAATACTGAAGGTACAAATATGACTGAATTTGGTTTGTTACAAAATAAAGGAATAATTGCATTCACGGATGGCGTTAAAACAATTCAAAATCCAAGATTGATGTCTAGAATAATGAACTCTGCTAAAGATTTGGGTAGCTTAATAATGCAGCACGCTGAAGATTATGAGCTAGCAAAAAACGGTATGATTAACTCCGGAATAATTGCTTCAAAATTAGGTCTATCTGGTATACCTGAAATCGCTGAGCGTATTCTGATCGAGAGAGATTTAACATTACTGGAAAAGGTTAAATGTAGATATCATATCTCTCAATTGTCATCACAAAAGTCTGTCGATGTAATTAAATCAAGAAAGGAGATAGTAAAATTCACATGTGGTGTTTCGATTAATAACTTATCTTTAAATGAAAACGACATAGGAGATTTCAAAACATTTTTGAAATTATCTCCACCATTAAGAAGAGAAGAAGATAGACTAGCTTTAGTACAAGGTTTAAAGGACGATTTAATTGATGTAATAGTTTCAGACCACAAGCCTGAAGATGAAGAGTCAAAAAGATTAACATTTGCTCAAGCAGCAACTGGTGCGTCAGGTATAGAAACTCTGCTGTCTCTAAGTTTAGAATTATATCATAACGGATCACTCAAATTAGAGACAATTATAAAAGCATTAACATCAAACCCTGCTAAAATATTAAAGATAAATAAAGGGAATCTATCTATTGGTAATAATGCTGATCTTTGTATAGTAGATATAGATAAACCATGGATTGTAAAGAAAGATAAACTTATCTCAAAATCAAAAAATACATCTATCGAAGATAAAAAACTTCAAGGCAAAGTCACAAATACATTTGTAAACGGTAAAGAATTATTTAAGCTATAGTATGGACACTTTTATCATAGGTATAATTTCATATTTGATGGGTTCAATTCCATTTGGATTGATACTAACCAAAATTTTTTTGAAAAAAGATATAAGAGATATTGGATCTGGAAATATTGGGGCTACAAATGTACTTAGAACTGGTAATAAGACGGTTGGTTACATCACGCTAACTCTTGATATTTTAAAAGCTGTTATCCCTGTAATATTTGTTAAAATTTATTACACAGATTTTTTATATTTAGCATCATTATGCGCATTTATAGGTCATGTATTTCCTATATGGCTTAAATTTAAAGGAGGGAAAGGTGTTGCAACATACGTTGGTATTCTATTTGCTATAAATATTTATTTTGGAATAATCTTTGCTTTATCCTGGTTTGTAATTTTTGCTATAACAAAATTTTCATCTTTATCCTCATTAATTGCTTCTGTATCAATTCCTATTTATTTGCTAGTCACGGGTCAATTTAAAGATATATTTTTTTTTGTAATCATGTTTGTGTTAATATTTTTTACTCATCGAGAAAATATCAAAAGATTGAAAAATAAAGAAGAAACTAAGACAAAAATTTATTAATTTGACTATCTAACTCTTTTAGGTAGTTTGTCATTTATGAACCTGGTCATTGTAGAAAGTCCGGCTAAAGCTAAAACTATCAATAAATATTTAGGTGATAATTATAAAGTATTAGCTAGTTATGGGCATATTAGAGATTTACCTTCTAAAAATGGTTCAGTTGATCCAGATCAAGATTTTAAAATGGAATGGGAAATTGATAGCTTTTCAAAAAAATATCTTAAAGAAATTACTGATGCAGCCAAAGATTCTTCAAAAATTATACTAGCAACTGACCCTGATCGTGAAGGAGAAGCAATAGCTTGGCATGTAAAAGAATATCTAAATGAAAAAAAACTTCTTAAAGATAAAGAAATAGAAAGAGTTGTTTTTAATGAAATTACAAAAAAAGCAGTAATTCATGGAATTGAAAATCCAAGACAAATTGAACCGCTTTTAGTTGATGCTTACATGGCTCGAAGAGCTTTAGATTACTTGGTTGGCTTTAATATTTCACCAATATTATGGACAAAACTTCCAGGCTCTAAATCTGCTGGAAGAGTTCAATCAGTAGCTTTAAAATTGATAACTGAAAGAGAACATGAAATTGAATCCTTTAAGCCAGAAGAATTTTGGACTTTAAGTGTCAAATTTAAAGATGAAAAAAATCAAAATATCCTTGCAAGTATTAGTCAACTAGATAATAACAAAATTGAAAAATTCTCTTTTAGAAATAAAGACGAGATAAATAAAGCTATATCAAGTATCAATCAAAAAAAATTCAGTATTACAGATATATCTAGTAAAGTAGTAAATCGTAATCCATCAGGACCATTTACTACATCAACTCTTCAACAAACAGCTTCAAGTCGATTAGGGTTTGGTGCATCAAGAACTATGCAAATTGCTCAAAAGCTTTATCAAGGAGTCGAAATTGAAGGAGAAACTATTGGTTTGATAACATATATGAGAACAGATGGTACTAATTTATCAAAAGATGCAGTTGTGGCTTTTAGAGATTATATCAAAAAAGAAATCGGTAATGAATATTTACCTGAGAGTGCTTTAAATTACTCTGGTAAAAAGGCAAAAAATGCACAAGAGGCACATGAAGCAATAAGACCCACAGATGTTATTAGAACTCCACAGAGTGTAAAAAAGTATCTAAGCACAGATCAAAATAAACTTTATGATTTAATATGGAGTAGAGCTTTATCTTCTCAAATGCAATCTGCTAAATTTGATAGAAATACTATAACGATTACATCAACTAATAATGATACAGTATGCAAAGCAAGTGGATCAGTTCTTAAGTTTGATGGATTTTTAAAGATATACAATAATCAAGGTAAGGATGATGACGAAAATATTCTACCTTCTGTTTCTAAAGGATTTGTAAATATTGAGTCCTTAATAGATGAACAGCATTTTACACAACCACCTCCAAGATATTCTGAAGCTAGCTTAGTAAAAAAACTAGAGGAATTAGGAATAGGAAGACCATCTACTTACGCAAGTATAATTTCTACAATAGCAAATAGAGGTTATGCAGAAATATTGAATAAAAGATTTTTTCCAACTGATAGAGGAAAACTTATTTCAGCTTTTCTTGAAAAATTGTTCTCAAAATATGTAGATTATAACTTTACTGCTGGTTTAGAGGATCAATTAGACGAAATTACAACTGGTAAAGAAAGTTGGATAAAAGTCTTAGAACTATTCTGGAAAGACTTCAATAGTAATGTGGCTGAAGTGAAGGAAAAAAGAACAAGAGAGGTCTTAGATCTTTTAAATGATAGTTTAGGGGATTTGGTTTTCGATAAGGATGATAAAGGAAATATTGTAAGAAAGTGTCAATTATGTAATTCAGGGACACTAAGCTTAAAAAACAGCTTTAGGGGTGGAGCATTTATTGGTTGTTCAAATTACCCTGAATGTAAATTTACAAGACCTTTGTCTAAAGCTAAAGCAGCAGCACAAGCACAATTAGCTGAACCTAAATTTATTGGAAAGCATGAGAACGGCAATGATATATATCTTAAAAATGGAAGATTCGGTCCGTATTTGCAATATGAAAAAATTCCAGAAGATATTGAAATCGAAAAAACACCAAAGAAAAAAAAGAAAACAAAAAAAATAAAATCAGATGTAAATGAACTTTTAAAAAATGTCTCCATTCCAAAGGGTTTAGAACTAGAGAGTATAGATTTAGAAAAAGCACAATTTTTATGCTCACTACCAAAATCTTTAGGAATAAATCCTGATAATCAAAAAGAAATTACTTTAAACACTGGAAGATTTGGTCCTTACCTAAAGTGTGAAAATAAATCAGCTAGAATAGAAAATATTGAAGAAATTTTTTCTATTGGTTTAAATAGAGCGATAACATTAATTGCTGAAGCTAAACCAGGAAGAATGTCTTCTTCGATGATCAAAGACCTAGGTGAACATCCTGAGGATAAAAAACCAGTAAGAATTATGAAGGGACAATATGGGCCATATATCAAATATAAATCACTAAATGCGACAATACCTGAGGAAAAGGATCCAACAGAACTTACAATGGAAGAAGCATTAATATTGATTGAGAAAAGAAAAGAATACGATAAAACAAAAAAGAAAAAAAAGAAAAAATGAAAAAAATAGTTTTCATAATTATTACCCTTTTATTTTATTTAAATAGTTACTCTTTTTCTGACGAATTAAATTGTAACGAATTTAAAAAATTTTCAGTAAGTTATATGAAATGTAAAGCTAACTTAATTAAGAATAAAACAGTATCTGCTGGTAAAAATTTTATAGATGACACTAAGAATTATCAAAATAAACAATGGTCTGACGAAAAAAATAAATTAAATAATTTAAAAGAAAAACTTACAGAAAAATGAATTACGAACAAAACTTAAAAAAGATAGGTTTAAAATTACCTGAAGCTAAAGCTCCAGTTGGTAATTATGTTGCAACTAAAATTTCTGGAAAAATGTTATTTGTATCTGGACAAATTTCAATTAATGAAAAAGGTGAATTAATCAAAGGAAAAGTTGGTAAAGATTTGGATGTTGAGTCTGGATATAATGCAGCAAAAAGATGTGCTTTAAGTATTATTTCTCAAATAATGAAGGCATGCGATAATGATCTTACAAAGATTAAATCCTGTATTAAACTTACAGGTTTTGTCAATTCTACAGATAATTTTGAGGATCAACCTAAAGTAATTAATGGTGCATCTGATTTAATTGCATCTGTTTTTGGAGATGCAGGAATGCACACTAGAGCGGCTGTAAGTGTTAATAGTCTTCCCCTGGGTGTTGCTGTTGAAGTTGATGCTATATTTGAGCTTAATTAAAATTTATCTTCCAATACTATAATATTTAAAACCTTGGTTTTTAATTTTCGTTGGAGAATATATATTCCTCATATCATAAATAATAAATTTTTTACCTCTTGCTAGACTCTTAAAATTGATTGATTTAAAATCATTCCATTCTGTGTGAATTATTACAAGATCTGAGCCTTTTAAAGACTCTCTTATATTATCAATATAAGAAACATTTTTAACTTTTGAGAATTCTTTTTTAATACCTGTTGGATCAAAATAATTTATCTTAGCACCCTTTTTTGATAATGCAGGTATCATTTTTAAACTAGAAGAGTCTCTCATATCATCTGTGTTAGCTTTAAATGTGACACCTAAGAAAGTTATTCTCTTATTATTAACTTTATTATTTAAAATTTTATAGACTTTATTTAGTAAAAAATTAGATCTATTTTCATTTGATTTTATGACAGATTTAATTACAGAAAGATTTATTTTGAATTTATCAGCTGTAGAAGTTATAGCTTTAGTATCTTTAGGAAAACATGATCCACCATAACCAGGCCCTGCTCTTAAAAAACGACTCCCTATTCTTTTATCTAAACCCATCCCAATTGAAATATCTTCTACATTTATTCCTGTTTTTTCACACAAATTTGCTATTTCATTAATGAATGTAATTTTCGTAGCCAAAAAAGCATTGGATGCATATTTGATTAATTCTGCAGCTCTTCTAGATGTGTGAATATATTGAGCTCCTTTAGAAATTAAAGGTGCATACAAATTATTCATTACTCGGTTAGACTTTTTATCATTAGATCCGACAACAATTCTATCAGGAAAAGTAAAATCTCGGATAGCTTCACCTTCTCTTAAAAATTCTGGATTTGATACAACAGAAAATTTATTCTTATTACTCTTTTTTTTTAATAAAATTTTTTCAATTTCATCACCAGTTGTCACAGGTACCGTTGATTTAGTGACTATTATCTTAAATTTATTAATTGATAAACTTATCTCTTTTGCCACTTGAAAAATTTGACTTAGATCTGCGCTACTACCGCTTTTTTTTGTTGGTGTTCCAACACAAATAAAAATTATATCAGATTCTTTTATTGATTTTTTTAAATCTGATGAAAATTTTAATCGTTTATTTTTATAATTTTTATTAACTAATTCAGTAAGTCCAGGTTCATATATAGGAATTTTTCCTTTTGAAAGCAGATCTATTTTTTTTAAATCTTTGTCAACACAAATCACATTATTTCCTAGATCAGCAAAGCATACACCACTAACTAAACCTACATAACCTGTTCCTATCATACAAAGTTTCATGATTTTGCTATTTCTAATGTTGATTTGATATAACCATCCATACTTCCACAATCCAAGTATTTACCGGTAAAATTATGAGCAATAAATTTTTCTTTGTTTTGTATCAATGATTGTATTGCGTCTGTGATATGAATTTCACCACCTTTACCTGGTTTTTGATTTAATAATTTAGAAAATATTTTTTTTGGAAGAATATATCGTCCTATTACAGCTTTATTTGATGGTGCTGTTGAAATTGATGGTTTTTCGATAACATCATTTATAACATAATTATTTTTATTTATCTTTTTTCCTAATTTATAAATTCCCCATCTTGAGACAGTTTTTTTTGGGACATTAATACTTGCCATTACAGATGATTTGTAACGGTTATGTATATTAATCATCGACTTTGAGCAATTCTTCTTAATTATTAGATCATCTGGTAGTAACATCAGAAAAAAATCATCTGTGATAAATTTTTTTGTTTTTAATACTGCATCACCTGTTCCCAGCGGTTTATTTTGATAAACAAATTTAATCATCTTTTTATATTTTAAAATTTTTTTATATTCTTTAATAACTCTAGGATCATTTTTCTTTTTAATTATTTTTTTATAAAAACTATCCTTATAAAAATAATCTTTTATCATTTGTTTTTTTTTTGAAATAATAAAAATTATTTTTTTAATACCAGCATCTGCACATTCATCTAAAATATACTCAATTCCTGGTTTTCCATTAATAGGAAGAAGTTCTTTGGCAAATATACTGGTTAAAGGTAATAACCTTGTACCTAGACCAGCTAAAGGAATAATTGCTTGTTTAATCATTTAAATGTTTTACTTATTAAAGTGTTTTATACAAATGAAAATTTTATTAAACAATATTGATTTAAATGAGGCATTATTTGGCAATTCAAATATTGGATTTGTGCCTACTATGGGCAGCCTACATCGTGGTCATATCTCATTAATTAAGAAATCTCAAAAAATTTCCAATAAAACCTTA
This sequence comes from uncultured Pelagibacteraceae bacterium, assembly GCA_902596925.1. Lineage (GTDB taxonomy): Bacteria > Pseudomonadota > Alphaproteobacteria > Pelagibacterales > Pelagibacteraceae > Pelagibacter. The sequence goes on from CACJVT010000002.1 coordinate 89,936, forward strand.
GTAAGTATATTCATAAATCCTAAACAATTTAATAACAAAGAAGACTACAAAAAATATCCCAGAAATATAAAAAAAGATTTAAAAATTTTAAAAAGACTAAAAGTGGATTTTGTGTATTTACCAAAAATCAAAGATATCTATAAAACTAAAAACAAAATAAAAATTAAACTAAATAAACAAGACAAAATACTATGTGCAAAATATAGAAAGGGTCATTTTGAAGGGGTGATTGATGTGATGACTCGTTTAACAAAAATAGTTAGTCCATCAAAAATATTCATGGGTGAAAAAGATTTTCAGCAATTATTATTGGTAAAGAGATACGTTGAAAAAAATTTCAAGTCTAAAATTATTTTTTGTAAAACAATTAGAGATAAAAATAAATTAGCTTTATCATCTAGAAATATTCTTTTAAAAAAAAATGATTTGATAAAAGCAGGTAAAATAACAAAGAGTCTTATTATCTTTAAAAAAAAATTATTAGATAAGAAAAATTTAAATAATTTGATTTTTATGAAAAAAAACGAACTTATAAAAAAATATGATATTAAGATAGATTATCTCGAATTAAGAAATACAAAAAATCTTAGATTAGCTAATAAAATAAAAAATGCTAAAATTTTTGTTGCTTATTTTATTAATAAAGTAAGGCTAATAGATAATTTTTAATTTTTATAAAAAATAAGCTCCTACGCCTAAAAAAGATACGAACCCGATAACATCAGTTATAGTTGTTACAAAAACACTTGATGCTATAGCTGGATCTATATTCATCTTTTTTAGTGTGACAGGCACCAATATCCCAAACAAACCTGCAACGATCATTGTCAAAATCATTGAAATTGAAATTATTAAAGAGAGTATAATGTCCTGAAACCATAACTGAACAATAAAAGAACTTATAATTGCGAAAATAATTCCATTTAAAATTCCAATATTAAATTCTTTAAAAATATTCTGATTAAAATTATTTTTTGTTAAATCATTAGTGGCAAGAGTTCTAACTGTTACAGCTAATGTTTGCATTCCAGCATTACCACCCATTGATGCAACTATTGGCATCAAGAAAGCTAAAACAACCATTTGTTCAATAGTTGCTCCAAATAAACTAATACAATATGTGGCTAAAAATGCAGTGAAAAGATTTAATAACAACCAATTAAATCTTCTTTTCGTTTTCGTTATTACTCCATCTGTAATTTCCTCATCGCCTACACCGGCTAATCTTAATGCATCTTCTTCTGCCTCTTCTTTTAAAACTGTTAGAACATCATCTGACGTGATCATTCCAACTAATTTATTATTTTTATCAATAACACATGCTGAATTTAGATTATAATTTTCAAATGAATTACCAACTTCTTCTCTATCCATATCTACTGGAACTAAAAAAATAGAGTCATCCATAATTGATGACATTTTTGTTTCTCTTGGTGTTCTTAGAACTTTGGATGATGGTACAGCTCCAATAGGTTTAAAATTTTCATCAACAATATAAATTTCTAAAAATTGTTCTGGTAAATCTTTATTTTCTCTTAAATAATCAATAGTTTGACCAACAGACCAGTTACTAGGTATTGCAGTAAATTCTCTCTGCATAATTCTAGCTGCGCTATCCTCAGGATAACTAAGACCCTCCAATAAAGCAAAACGATCTTTAGGTGGTAGTAAACTTAAAATAGAATTTTTATTTTTTTCATCTACATTTTCAAGAATAGCGATAGCATCGTCGGACTCCAGGTTTTTTAATATTCTAACTATCGCATCAGAGGAAAGATATTTTATAATTTCAGTTTGAACTGACTCATTTAACTCAACAAAAACCTCAGGATCTATTTTGAAATTATTAAGTTTAATTAAATTTTCTCTATCATTTTGCCCTAAGTGTTCTATAATATCAGCTGCATCAGCAGGGTGCATTTCTTTAAATGAATTCGTGATAAAAGTTGCATCATTATTTGAAATTTTATCAGTAACTACTTTTATGTACTCTTTATTAAATTCAAAATTGACTTTTTTATCTTTGATTTTTTTAATTAAAGTCATAAATTTTCCTATTATTTAGGTCGATCTTTTAATACATAATCAAAAGATTACAATTTTTAAATGAGTATAGAAATTAAAAAGTCTGAAAAACCTGTCATTTATGAGGACGCTAAAAAAATAATGGAAGAAAGATTGTTAAATGTGGATCAAAATAAATCAAATGAATTAATTTGGACTTTAGAACATCCAGACATTTATACAGCGGGGACAAGCTATAATAAAAGTGATATTTTAGATAAATCAATTAAGATTTTAGAGACGAATAGAGGGGGTAAAATTACCTATCATGGACCAGGTCAACTAATTTGTTATTTTGTAATAGACCTAAAAAAAAGAAAAAAAGATATAAGAAATTTTATTACAATTATAGAAAAAACAATAATGGAGACGTTACAATTTTTTAATATAAAAACTTTTTCAGATAAAGAAAATATTGGGATATGGTACAAAGATAACGAACAAACAAAAAAGGTAGCTGCGATTGGAGTAAGAATTAGTAAATGGATAGCTTATCATGGTTTTTCAATTAATATTAATAACAATTTAGATAAATATAGAGCGATAATTCCATGTGGTATTAAAGATAAAGGAGTCACGAATCTAAAACAAATCAAAGATCAAAATTATAAAGAATTAGACAAAAAACTAGTTAAAATCTTTATTTCAAATTTGAATAAATAAGTCTTTTAATTTTTAATAATTTTTTAAAATAATCAGGTAGTAAAGCTCTATAAGTATATTTTTTGTCTTTAATCATGAATTTTATTTCGTATGCATGAAGCATTAATTCTTTGTTAATACCAATTGTTTTGGTGAAAGATTTGTATTTATTATCCCCATAAATTGAGTGACCAATATTAAAAAGTTGTTTTCTTAATTGGTGTTTTCTACCAGTAATAGGTTTCATCTCAACAAGACTAGAATTAGAATTCTTATCAATGACTTTGTAAATTGTTTTTGCTTTTTCAATAATTTTTTTTCCATTATCATAACGTACTAAATCATCATTCCATTCTCCTGAATTTTTTTCAAGTTCACCATGACAAATAGCTAGATAAGTTTTATGCACTTTTCTTAATCTAAATAATGATGTTAATAATTGTGCTGTCTCTCTGTTTTTAGCCATTAAAAGAATACCTGATGTATCTTTGTCTAATCTGTGAACAGAAAAAGGTTTTAAGTCAGAAAAAATTTCACTTTTTTTGAATATATCAATTAAGTTTTTTTTTGATTTTGTTCCACCCTGAACAGAAATGCCAGCACTTTTATTTAAAACAATAAAATTTTCATTATTATCTATTATTAAATCCTCATTTGCTTTGATTATTTTATTAGAAGGATTAAAAATTATTTTTTTTTGTAGAATTCTTTCCTCAAATTTAAAACCATAAAAATCAATTTTGTCATTAGATTTTATCTTATGAGAACTTTTTATTTTTTTTTTATTAACCTTGATTTTTCCTGATCTTAGAGATTTTTCAATTAGGCCTTGGGGAATTCTCCCAATTGTATTACGTATCCATTTATCAACACGCATATTATTACACGTTGAATCAACGATGTAACTTTTTAACATAAAAAAATATTATTTAGATGCAGTGACTAGTTTTTTATCTTCTTTTTTATCAGGCTCTTTTGAGGTAGATTTTTTCTTTTTATCTACTTTTTTTGCCTCAACATCTCTATCTACAAACTCAATAATTGCCATCGGTGCATTATCACCATATCTAAAACCAGCTTTGATTATTCTTGTGTAACCACCCGATCTTTTCTCGTATCTTTTTGATAATGTTTTTTTAACTTTATTTGCAGATTTAATATCTTGTAACTTTGAGACTAAAGCTTTTGTGTTATGAAGAGTATCATTCTTACCTAATGTAATAATTTTATCAGCTTGAGGTTTTAAAAACTTTGCTTTTGGTAATGTTGTTTTAATTTGCTCATATTTTATCAAAGAATTAAGCATATTTTTTAACAATGCTTTTCTATGCTCGGAAGTTCTATTAAGCTTTTTGTTAGCAATCCCATGTCTCATTATTATATAGCTTCCTCAAGTTTTTTTGACATTTCAGCAATATTGTCTGGTGGCCAATTAGGTATTTCCATACCTAAATATAAAGACATTCCTGTTAAAACCTCTTTAATTTCATTCAATGATTTTCTACCAAAATTTGGTGTTCTTAACATCTCGCCCTCTGATTTTTGAACTAAGTCACCGATGTAAATTATATTATCATTTTTTAAACAATTCATAGACCTAACAGATAATTCTAATTCATCCACCTTCCTTAGTAAATTTTTATTGAATTCTGGCTCTGTTGATACTTCTTTGACAGGTGCTTCAACTGGTTCATCAAAATTAATAAACATTTTTAATTGATCTTGAAAAATTCTGGCAGAATAAGCAACTGCATCTTCAGCTGAAATTGAACCATCAGTTTCTACTTCCATTGTCAATTTATCATAATCAAGAGCTTTACCTTCTCTAGCAGTACTAACTGAGTAAGAAACTTTTTTCACTGGACTATATAGAGAGTCTATTGCAATCAAACCTAATGGTGGTTCCTCAGGTTTATTTAGTTCTGCTGGCACATATCCTTTTCCAGTATTAACATTCATCTCCATATGAAAACTTGTGTTTTCATCTAAATTGCAAATCACTAATTCTGGATTTAAAATTTCGATATCTGCGAGAGGTGTTATATCAGAAGCTTTTATCTCACCAGGTCCTTTTGCATCTAGAACAAGTTTTTTGGTTCCTTCAGAGGAAGATTTAAGTGCTAAAGATTTAACATTCAATACTATATCTGTAACATCCTCTCGTACTCCCTTAATAGAAGTAAATTCATGTAATACACCATCAATTTGTATTGAAGTTACTGCTGTACCTCTAATTGATGATAACAAAATTCTTCTTAGCGAATTACCTAGCGTGAGGCCATAACCCTTTTCAAGAGGTTCAGCTATAATTTTCGCACGAGATAAGTCGTCACTCATCTGTACATCGATTTTCGATGGTTTGATAAGTGATTTCCAATTTTTAATATTTACGTTTTCAGTTTCCATTAAACTCTCCTTTTTTTTGGTGGTCTAGTCCCGTTATGCGGCATTGGTGTGGTATCTTTTATAGATAAAATTTTAAATCCTCTCGCCTGTAATGCTCTTAGTGCTGTTTCTCTTCCTGAACCAGGTCCTTTTACTTCTACAGATAAAGTTTTCATTCCATATTCTAATGCTTTAGAAGCCGCAGCATCTGCAGCAATTTGAGCAGCGTAAGGAGTAGATTTTCGTGATCCTTTAAAACCTTTTTGACCTGCAGAGGCCCAAGAAATTACATTTCCATTTGTGTCAGCAATTGAAATTATTGTATTATTGAAAGTTGATTGTACAAAAGCAATTCCATTCAAAATATTTTTTTTTGTTTTTTTCTTTTTTGAGTAAGAACTTTTTTTTGTCTTACTTACTGTTTTTTCATTTTTTTGATCTTTGTTATCAACCTTGTCTACTTTTGCCATAACTATTTCTTTAATGGTGTTAATTTTTTACCGGCTATCGCAATTGCTTTACCTTTTCTTGTTCTAGCATTACATCTGGTCCTTTGGCCTCTAACAGGTAATTTTTTTCTATGTCTTGAGCCTCTGTAACACGCAAGGTCTATTAATCTCTTTATACTCAAAGAATAATCTCTTCTTAAATCACCTTCAACTTTAAAGTTTTGATCTATGTACTCTCTAATTTTTAAAATCTCATCATCAGTAAGTTGATTAACCCTCTTATCTTTTGGTATCTTTAATGATGAGCAAATTTGAGAAGAAAATTTATCACCAATCCCATAAATATATGTAAGTCCAATATGAACAAGTTTATTCTGTGGAATATTTATACCTGCAATACGAGCCATAATTTGATGATAATTTTTCAGCCTTTTATATAAGAAGATCTTTTAAAGTCAACGGCTTAAACAGTGAGAAAATTGTCAATTTTGGCTGTTATTTCCTCAATTTTAGAACTGCCATCTATCTCATAAAAATTTGGATTATTTGAATAGAAATCTAAAACGGGTTTAGTAGTTTTCATATATGTGTCATATCTTTTAATTATTGTATCTAATTCATCGTCAGATCTTTTTTCTATAGTTTTTCTCTGCTCAATTCTTTTAATTATTGTATCCTTATTCACATTGAGAAAAAAAATAAAATCTATTTTTTGATTTGATTTTGTAAGCAACTGCTCAAGATTTTTTGCTTGTGATAGTGATCTTGGATATCCGTCAAATATTAATCTATTATTTTTTTGTGGATCAAAAATCACATTTTCAATTAATGTGTTTACTATTTCATCATTTACAAACTTCCCATCATTCATATCTTTAATAATTTTTTTACCAATTTCAGAATTTTTTTGAATTTCTTCTCTAAGCATATCGCCTGTTGATATTTGAAAATTGTTTAATTTTTTAACCAAATACTTTGCTTGTGTCCCTTTACCAGCGCCTGGTGGTCCAAATAAAATTAAATTCACTTTTTAAAACTACCTACCAAATTTAGTTTTTTTAATCAGTTGTTCATATTGAGAGCTCATAAGTCTCGTTTGTATCTGTGTTACTGTGTCAATCGCTACAACAACAACAATTAATATTGAGGTACCACCTAAATAAAATGGGATAGGATAATTTGCTATTAAAAATTCTGGCATCAAACAAACTAAAGTCAAATACAAAGCACCAATAGTTGTCAATTTAGTTAAAATATTTTCGATATAAATTGCTGTGCTTTCCCCTGGTCTGATACCAGGAACAAAACCACCATACTTTCTTAAGTTATCAGCGGTTTCAGTAGGATTAAATGTTATGGATGTGTAAAAGAATGTAAAAAAAATTATGCCTGATGCATAAAGTAACATATACAAAGGTTGTCCCTGAGTAAAATACGAACTTAGATTTAGAAATGTTTCACTCTCAGAAATGTTAAAATTTGAAAAAGTTACTGGTAATAAAAGTAAAGCTGAAGCAAAAATTGCTGGTATTACCCCCGCCTGATTTATTTTCAAAGGAAGATGTGATGACTCGCCACCATACATTTTATTTCCCATTTGTCTTTTTGGATAGTTAATAAGAATTTTTCTTAAAGCACGTTCCATAAAAACAATAAATAATATAGTTAGTATTAATAAAATAAATATAGCAATAATCATTAAAGTTGATATTGCTCCAGTTCTGCCTAATTCAAATGTTGTTACTAATGCCCTAGGAATTTCGGCAACAATACCTGCAAAGATTATCAAAGATATTCCATTTCCAATTCCTCTTTGAGTTATTTGTTCACCTAGCCACATCAGAAAAATTGTACCAGCTACAATTGTTGTCACTGTAGAAATTTTAAAAAATAAGCCAGGATTGATCACTAAATTTGCTGAAGACTCTAAACCTACAGATAAACCATAACCTTGAACAGTTGCAAGTAAAACAGTACCGTATCTAGTTATTTGCGTTATTTTTGCTCTTCCTGTTTCACCTTGTGCTTTGAGATTTTTAAAGTAATCAGATACACCTGTTAACAACTGAACAATAATTGACGAAGATATATATGGCATTATCCCAAGTGCAAAAATAGCCATTCTGCTCACAGCTCCTCCTGCAAACACATTAAACATTCCTAGTAATCCTTTTTGATTACCCTCCATTAAAACTTTTAATTGCTCTGGGTCAATTCCGGGTAATGGAACAAAAGTACCAAATCGGTAAACAGCTAAAATTGCAATGGTAAATATTATTCTATTTCTTAAATCACTACTTGAAGATGACGAGCTCATTTCTTAAATTATTATTTCTTTAATTGTATTGATCCACCAATTTTTTCAAGTTTAGCTAATGCTGATTTTGATGCTAAATCTGCCTCAATATTAATTTTATCTTTAATTTCTCCAGTCCCTAAAATTTTGAGTTTTTTTGAATTTTTATTTATTAAATTTAATTTTTTAAGAGTAGAAGAGTTAAGTACATTATTTGTATCAATAGTTTTTTTGTTTATAAAGAATTGAATTTTATCTAAATTTAGAATTGCGATATTTTCTTTTTTTAAAGGATTAAAACCTCTTTTTGGTAAACGTCTGTATAATGGCATTTGACCACCTTCAAAACTTTTAATTGCTACTCCTGATCTGGATTTTTGACCTTTGACTCCTCTGCCTGAAGTTTTACCTTTACCCGAACCTATCCCTCGTCCAACTCGAATTTTAGATTTTTTTATTTTAGATCTATTATTTAATTTTATCATTATCCTCTTTTTTCAATTATTTCTGATATTTTTTTATTTCTGATTGATGAGATCTGTTTTGGTGAATTTTGTTTCATAAAAGCTTTAATTGTTGCTCTTATTACATTATGTGCATTGGAAGTCCCCATAGATTTTGCAACTATATCTTTAACACCTAAAACTTCACAAACAGCCCGAACTGCTCCACCTGCAATTATACCTGTTCCTTTTGAAGCTGATCTTAAGATGATACGGCCAGATCCATCTTTTGCTTTAACGTCATGATGAATAGTTCTTCCCTCTCTTAAAGGAATTTGAATTAATTTTCGTCTCGCAATTTCATTAGCTTTTTTGATTGCATCTGGAACTTGTTTTGCTTTAGCATGAGCAATACCAATTTTTCCAGCTTGGTTACCCACAACTACAAGAGCAGAAAAACCAAACCTTCTTCCACCCTTTACAACTTTTGTAATTCTATTGATATGTACTAGTTTTTCTAAAATATCATCAGATTTTTTTTCTTTAAAATTATCCATAATTAAAATTCCAATCCATTTTTTCTTAATGTTTCAGCAAAAATTTTTACTCTCCCATGATATTTATATATACCTCTATCAAAATAAATCTTGCTTATTTTCTTTTCTTGAGCTTTTTTTGCCAATTTTTCGGCGACAATTTTTGAAAGTTCTGACTTATTTTTTGTTTTTGAATCTTTTATATCTTTTTCAACTGATGAAGCAGATAGTAAAGTAATTTTTTTATTATCATCAATAATTTGCGCTGAAATATTTTTTGAAGATCTAAATATACTTAGTCTATATCTTTCTGCTTTAGCAGTTTTTTTAAGTTTGTTTGTAACTCTAAATTTTTTTCTAGTTTTTGTATCTAACTTCATTATTTTTTCTTACCCTCTTTTTTTAAAATATATTGACCTTTCTCTCGAACACCTTTTCCTTTATAAGGTTCAATTTTTCTTAGTGACTTTATTTTAGAAGCAACAGTACCAACTAGTTGCTTATCAAAACCAGTTATTTTTAAAGTTGTTTGTTTTTCAATTGCAATCTTAATTCCATCAGGGATATCAAAATTAATATCATGACTATACCCCAGTTGAAGATTTAGTTGATTTCCTTTCAATGCAGCTCTATAGCCTACGCCTACTAGTTCTAATACTTTTTCATATCCTTTTACAGATCCAATAACTGCATTATTAATCAAGCTTCTGTTCATTCCCCACAATCTTTTTGTGTTTTGATCAATTGTTTTTGGACGAATAGCTATTTCTTTACCATCTATTATATTTAGGCTAAAAATTTCTGGGTCAATATTGAGAGATTTCTTACCCAATGGACCCTCTATTCTTAAAATATTTTCATTAAATACAACCTTAACTTTTTCAGGAATTGAGATGTTTATTTTACCAATTTTAGACATATTAAAATACCTTGCAAATAATTTCTCCACCAACTCTTTGTTTTCTTGCATCTATGTCAGTCATCACACCTTTTGGTGTAGATAATATAGCAATGCCTAAACCATTATTTATTTTAGGCAAACTATCTGCGCTTGAAAAAATTCTTCTTCCAGGTTTTGAAACTCTCTCAAAATTACTTATAACTGGATTGCCAGAGTGATATTTTAGTTCTAAAGATAAAATATTTTTATTTTGCTCATTTAAAACTTTAAAATCTTTAATGAAACCCTCATTTTTAAGAATATCTGCAATTTTGCTTTTAAAATTTGATGATGGTAAATCTACTTTTTTATGGTTTCTAGCTTGAGCGTTTTTTACTCTTGCTATCATATCTCCTATTGGGTCACTTAAACTCATACTAATTCCTTTCTACCAACTTGATTTAATTAAACCTGGAATTTTTCCTTGTAATCCAAGTTGCCTCAATGCAATTCTTGATATTTTTAATTTTCTATAGACACCATGTGGTCTCCCAGTTATTTGACATCTATTCATAACTCTATTTTTTGCCGAATTACGGGGTAATTTAGAAAGTTTTTGTTGCGCCTTAAATCTTTCCTCTAAAGAAATTTTTTTATCCATAACTATTTTTTTAAGCTTAGCTCTTTTTTTATAAAATTTATCTGAAAGTTTAATTCGCCTATTATTTTTATTTATTGAGCTTAATTTAGCCATCTTAGTTATCTCCTTTTTTTATGAATGGAAAATTCATTTTTTCTAGTAATGAAAAACTATGTTCCTTGCTCTTAGATGATATTACTATTACAATATCTAGCCCTCTAACCTTATCTGCTCTATCAAAGCTTACTTCTGGAAATATAATATGTTCTTTAATACCAAATGTATAATTTCCAAATTTATCAAAACCCTTAGCAGATAAGCCTCTAAAATCTTTTACTCTAGGAAGTGCTATATTTACAAGTCTATCTAAAAATTCATACATCTTATGTTTTCTTAAAGTAACCTTTAAACCTGCATTGGAACCTTTACGAGTTTTAAAATTAGCAACAGATTTTTTAAATTTAGTTATTACAGGTTTCTGACCAGTTATTTTTGCCAAGTCCTCCTCACATGATTTCAAAATCTTCGAGTCATTACCATCAAGACCTAGTCCCATATTCAAAACAATTTTTTCAATCTTAGGACTCATGTTTAAATTTTTAAAACCAAATTCAGTTTTTAATGATGGTTGTATCTCTTTAAGATAAAGTTCTTTTAATCTTGGTGTCATTATTTCTTAGCCTCTGTTTTTTTTATTTTTTTTTGTCCATCAAGTAATCTAAGGTTAGACATATGAATAAAGTTTTCTTTTGAAAAAATTCCGCCCTTTTTCTCTTTTGTAGTTTTAACGTGTTTCTTTATCATGTTAATGTCTTTGACCTTTGCTCTGTTATTAGCTCTATCAATTTCAATTACCTCACCTTCTTTGGTCTTATCTTTTCCCGTCAAAATTTTTACTTTTAATCCTTTTTTAATCATTATAAAACCTCAGGTGCTAGTGAAATTATTTTCATTTGTCCTCTTGTTCTTAATTCTCTTGTTACTGGACCGAAAATTCTTGTTCCTACTGGTTCACCTTTATCATCAACTAAAACTGCTGCATTATTATCAAATCTAACTTTTGATCCATCATCTCTGTGAATACCTTTCTTAACTCTTACAACTACTGCTTTGTGAACAGATCCCTTTTTAACTTTACCTTTCGGAATTGCTTCCTTTACTGCGATAACAATAGTGTCTCCTATACTTGCATAACGTCTTTTTGATCCACCTAAAACTTTAATACACTCTATTTTTTTTGCACCAGTATTGTCAGCTACTTGCAATTCTGTTTGAACCTGTATCATTATTTTGAACTCTCCATTACCTGAAATTTTTTATTTTTTGAAAAAGGTTTGCTTTCAATAATTGAAACTTTATCACCAGTTTTGTATTTATTATTTTCATCGTGAGCATTATATTTTTTTCTTACTTTTACTACTTTTTTTAATACTGGATGTGAGTATTTCCTTTCAATTAAAACAGTAACTGTTTTATTTGGCTTATCACTAACAACGACTCCTGTTAAAATTTTTTTAGGCATTTGTTTTCCCTTTTAATGTAGTTTTCAATCTTGCAATTATTTTTTTAGTTTCTCCTATTTTAGAAGGATTTGTCACTTGAGAATTAATTTTTTGAAATCTAAAATTAAATAAATCTTTCTTAAATCTATCTATATTTTTTAAGATTTCATCCTTTGATAATTTTTTAATTTCTTGTTTTTTCATTTTTATAAAAATCTTTTAATTGTTTTTGTTTTTATTGGAAGTTTTGCTGAAGCCTTATATAAAGCTTCTTTTGCAATTTGTTCTGAAACACCATCAACTTCAAATAAAATTCTTCCCGGTTTCACTCTACAAGCATAAAATTCTGGGGAACCTTTACCTTTTCCCATTCTTACCTCAATAGGTTTTTTTGATACTGGTATATTAGGAAATATTCTTGTCCAAACTCTTCCTTGTCTCTTCATGTGTCTAGTCAATGCAACTCTAGCAGCCTCTATTTGTTTACCAGTAACTCTCTCAGGACTTAAAGCTTTCAAGGCATAAGCACCATAATTAATAAAGTTTGCTCTTGATGCTTTGCCGTGTATTCTTCCTTTGTGAGCTTTCCTCCATTTAGTTCTTACGGGCTGTAACATTTATTTTGCGCTCTCTTTTGAAATTGTTTTATTTGTTTCTTGACTGAATTCTTTAGCAAAAACCTCACCTTTATAAATCCAAACTTTTATTCCTATTATCCCGTATGTTGTTAAGGCCTCAGATTCAGCATAATCAATATCAGCTCTTAAAGTATGTGAAGGAATACTTCCATCTCTTAACCATTCTGTTCTTGCAATCTCATTTCCTCCCAATCTACCACTTATTGAAACTTTAATTCCTTTCGCTCCGAGCCTTAAGCATGACTGCATTGCTCTTTTCATCGCACGTCTATAGGAAATTCTTTTTACTAATTGTTGAGCTATATTTTCTGCAACTAAAAAAGCATTAGTTTCCGGTTTTTTGACTTCTTTAATATTTAAAGCTACTTCATTTTTAGTAAATTTTGACAAGTTATTTTTAATTTTATCGATATCACTTCCTTTTTTTCCAATTACAAATCCTGGTCTTGAAGTATAAATTGTTACATAACATTTGTTTGAAGTCCTCTCTATCATAACTTTAGAAACACCCGAGTTAATCACATTTTTTTTTATATATTCTCTTATTTTAAAATCTTCGATTAAAAAATTTCCAAAGTCTTTTTTTTTGGCGTACCAAACGGAGTCCCAACCTCTATTAACTCCTAATCTAAAACCTACTGGATTAACTTTTTGTCCCATGACTCTCCATTTTTTTTATTTCTGATAAAATTATTGTTACACTTGAATATGGTTTAATTATTGGCGCAGCTCTTCCTTTTGCTCGTGGTCTAAATCGTTTCATTATAATTTTTTTACCACAATAAGCTTCTTTAACTATTAATTTGTCAATATCATATTGGAAATTATTCTCTGCATTTGCAACAGCAGAACTTATTGTTTTTCTAATATCTCTTGTTACTCTTTTTTCAGAAAATTCTAAATCCCTTATAGCTATATCTACTTTTTTTCCAACTATTCCTCTTAATATAGGATTTAACTTTCTTACACTCGATCTCACATTATTATTTATTGATTTCACAGTTTTATCTTTGTCATTTTTTTTTTTATTTTTTTTACTCATAATTATTTTTTAGCCTCAGATTCTGCTGGTTTTGCTTTTTTATCTGCAGGTGTATGACCAAAAAAAGTTCTTGTTGGAGCAAATTCACCTAACTTGTGACCAACCATGTCCTCAGAAACAGTTATAGGAATAAATTTTTTTCCATTATATATCAAAAAACTTACACCTACAAAATCAGGTAAAATTGTTGATTTTCTAGACCAAGTTTTAATAGGTATTTTTTTGGGATCTGTTTTATATTTATCAACCTTTTTCATCAAACTTTCTTCAACAAAAGGACCTTTCCAAACTGCTCTTGCCATTATTTAGTATCCTTTCGTTTATTTCTTCTTCTTACAATAAATTTATCTGTACGTTTGTTATCTCTTGTTTTAAGACCCTTAGCTGACTGACCTGTAGGTGACACTGGATGTCTTCCACCAGCACTCTTTCCTTCACCACCACCATGTGGATGATCAACTGGATTTTTAACAACTCCCCTTGTATGTGGTCTTCTACCTAACCATCTTGATCTACCCGCTTTTCCTATTTTGATATTTTTTTGATCTGGGTTGCTCAAAACTCCTATTGTTGCTAAAGCTCTTGAGTCAATTTTTCTAACCTCGCCTGATGCTAATTTTATAAGACTATAATTTCCATCTAAACCACTAATTGTTACAGAGGTACCTGCCGATCTAGCAATTTTACCCCCAGCACCTGGTTGAATTTCAACATTGTGAATATCTATACCTACAGGAATATCTTGTAGTGGCATACAATTACCAATTTTAATTTCTTTTTTGGAACCATTTTCAACTTGATCACCAACCTTTATCTTTTGTGGAGCCAAATAATATGCGTGAGAATTATCCTCAAATTTGACTAACATAATGTAACATGATCTATTTGGATCATATTCTATTCTTTCAACAATTGCAGGTGAATCAAATTTCTTTCTATAAAAATCTACATGTCTGTACATTTTTTTATGGCCGCCAGCTCTATTAGTTGAAGTTATATGTCCATTATTGTTTCGACCTTTCATTGCATTTTTTGGAGAAACTAAAGTTTTGAAAGGTTTTCCTTTCCATAAACCAGATCTATCAACTAGAATTGTACCTCTAGTTGATTTTGTATAGGGTTTAAAAGTTTTTAGTGCCATCTAAATTCCTGTCGTTAGGTCAATACTTTGACCTTTTTTTAGAGTTATTATTGCTTTTTTAAAACCAGAGATTTTTACTTTTCTGCCTCTAGTAAACTTTGTTCTTTTCTGTTTATTTATAATATTAATCTTCGTTACATTTACTTTAAAGATTTTCTCTATATTTTTTTTTAAATTTTTCTTATTGGCGTTTTTACGAACTTTAAAAACTACTTTATTTTGACTAGATAGATTTGTAGTTTTTTCTGTCAATAAAGGTGATAAAATTTTATCGTATAGGTGAATATCATCCATTTTATGAGTACCTTTTTTCAAGTTCTTTTACTGAACTTTCAGTTAAAACAATCTTTTTAAATTTAACAATATCAAATGCACTAAAGTGATTAATATCTGTAACTTTAATATTAGGAATATTTCTTATTGATTTTTCAATTTTACTTTTTGATGATTTATCCAAGATTATTAGTGAATTTAAAATTTCAAATTTTTTTAATATTAAACTCATTTCTTTAGTCTTCTTAATTTCACTTCCAAAATCATTAAAAATTAATAAATTTTTACTTTTGATTTTTTCACTTATCAAAGACGCTATACTTTGTTTCTTCTCACTCTTATTTAACTTTCTTGTTTTGTAAGATAATTCTCCTTTAGGTCCATGAGCTACACCTCCACCAACAAATATAGGAGCTTTTCTACTAGCGTGTCTAGCGTTACCCGTTCCTTTTTGTGCATAAATTTTTGAGGTAGGTCCTGATACTTCATTTTGTTGTTTAGTTTTAGCGTGTCTTCCTTTATAATTAGCATTTGTCTTATATAGCACGTTACTGACTAGTTTATGATTTACCTTGGCTGAAAAAACTCTATCTAAAACTTCTATTGAAGTTTTTTTTCCATCTAAATTTAATTTATCAATCTTCATTATTTTTTCTTCTTATCTGGTGTTTTTTTTGCTTGTTCAGCTACTTTTATTTTTTCATCTATTGTTAGCTTAACAATATTTTTTACAGAACTTTTAACTAAAACTTCAGAGTTTTTAGAACCTGGTATGGAACCTTTTAAATAAAGTAATTCATTTTCTAAATCTGTCTTAATTATTTCAATATTCTGCATAGTTCTTAATTTGTCTCCCATGTGACCTGCCATTTTTTTCCCTTTGAAAACTTTACCTGGATCTTGTCTTTGACCAGTTGAACCATGTGATCTATGGGAAATTGAAACTCCATGGGTAGCTCTTAAACCCCCAAAGTTATGCCTTTTCATTGCACCTGCAAAACCTTTACCAATAGTTTTTGATCTCGTATCTACAAACTTTATATCTTTGAATATCTCTAGACCAAATTCATTACCCTCTTTATAATTTTCAAGATTTTCCACTCTAAATTCTTTTAATCTTTTTTTTGCCTCTGTGCTTCTTTTTGCAAAAAAACCTTTCATAGATTTTGTTAATTTAGAGGTTTTAATTTTGCCATACCCTAATTGAACCGCTTTATATCCTCTTTTTTCAGTGTCAATAATTTGTATCACACGAGCTTTTTCCATTTTCAGTATAGTTACAGGAACAACCTGTCCAGTTTTATAAAACTCTCTAGTCATACCTAATTTTTTTCCAATTAAAGCAATTTCTTTCATAACTAAATCTTTATCTCCACGTCAACACCTGAAGCTAAGTCTAACTTCATTAGAGCTTCAACAGTCTGCGGTGTTGGCTCTACAATATCTATTAATCTTTTATGAGTTCTTGACTCGAATTGTTCTCTACTTTTTTTGTCAATATGAGGTGATCTTAAAACAGTATATCTCTCTATTTTTGTTGGTAAAGGTATTGGTCCCTTTATTGTTGCCCCAGTTCTTTTAACTGTATTTACTATCTCCTCTGTAGACGCATCTAGGATTTTATTATCATATGCTCTCAACTTAATTCTAATATTTTGTTTTTCCATTTAACCTGCTATTTTTTTTGTAACTTCATCTTGAACATTCTGTGGAACTTTTGAATAATGATCAAAAAACATTGAATATTGAGCTCTGCCTTGAGACATAGATCTTAAACTATTGATGTATCCAAACATGTTGGCTAAGGGCACCATTGCTGTAATTACAGTAGCATTACCTCTTTGTTCTTGAGTGCTGATTTGACCTCTTCTACTATTTAAATCCCCAATCACATCTCCCATGTAATCTTCGGGTGTAACTACCTCAACTCTCATAACAGGTTCTAAAAGTTTTAATCCACCTTTAGTACATGCTTCTTTAAAACAAGCTCTACTTGCTAGCTCGAATGCTAATACACTTGAGTCTACATCGTGATGTAATCCATCTAAAATTGTTACTTTATAATCAATCATAGGAAATCCAGCTAGAATTCCACTATCAGAAACTGTTTCAATACCTTTTTCCACTCCAGGAATAAACTCTTTTGGTATTGCACCACCTTTAATTTTACTTTCAACTTCTCTACCTTTTCCTGGTTCTTGTGGCTCAACTAAAAGCTTAACCTTAGCGAATTGGCCTGCACCACCGCTTTGCTTTTTATGAGTGTACTCAACTTCAGATGAAGTTTCGATTGTTTCTCTATATGCAACTTGTGGAGCTCCAACATTAGCTTCAACTTTAAATTCTCTTTTCATTCTATCAACAATGATATCGAGATGTAGCTCTCCCATCCCTTTTATAATTGTTTGTCCTGACTCTTCATCGGATGTTACTCTAAACGAGGGATCCTCTTTTGCTAATCTACCCAATGCCTCACCCATTTTTTCTTGGTCTGCTTTAGTTTTTGGTTCAACAGCGATTTCTATAACTGGATCTGGAAATTCCATAGGTTCTAGAAGAACACCATTTTCTTCGTCACACAATGTATGACCAGTAATAGTGTTTTTGAGACCAGCTAATGCTACAATGTCACCTGCATTAGCTTCTTTTATGTCTTCTCTAGAATTAGCATGCATTAGAAGCATTCTACCAACTCTCTCTTCTTTTTCTTTGGATGAATTATACACTGCAGTACCAGTTTTGATTGTCCCAGAGTAAACTCGTATAAAGGTTAGTGATCCCACAAAAGGATCGTTCGCTACTTTAAAAGCTAATGCTGAAAATGGTGCGTTATCCTCGAATTTCATCTCAACCTCATCCTCACTACCAAGTTTTGTCCCTTTAATTGACCCGATATCAACAGGACTGGGTAAATAGTTCACTACTGCATCCAATAATGGTTGAACACCTTTATTTTTAAAAGCTGAACCAGTCATTACAGGTACAAAACTAAAATCTAATGTACCTTTTCTAATACACTTAATTAAGTCTTCCTCTTTAATCTCGTCACCGTTTAGATAAGCCTCCATTAATTTTTCATCCTGTTCGACAGCTGCTTCTACTAACTCTGTTCTATACTTTTGCGAAATTTCTTTAAGATCATCAGGTATATCTTTATATTCCCATTCTGCACCCAAAGCCTCGTTTTTCCAAACTTGAGCTTTCATTTTCACTAAATCTACTACTCCTGTTAATGAAGCCTCAATACCAATTGGAACTTGAATAACCAAAGGTTTTGCTCCTAACCTATCTTTGATCATATCCACACATCTAAAGAAATCTGCACCAGTTCTATCTAATTTATTTACGAAACAAATTCTTGGAACTTTGTATTTATCTGCCTGTCTCCATACAGTTTCAGATTGTGGTTCAACACCAGCAACACCGTCAAATACAGCTACAGCACCGTCTAAAACTTTTAAAGATCTCTCTACCTCAATAGTAAAATCAACGTGACCAGGAGTATCAATTATATTTATTCTGTGATCTTGCCAAAAACATGTGGTAGCAGCAGAAGTGATAGTAATTCCTCTTTCTTGTTCCTGTTCCATCCAATCCATTGTCGCTGCACCGTCATGAACTTCTCCTATCTTATGACTTTTACCGGTATAATATAAAATTCTTTCAGTCGTAGTAGTCTTCCCAGCATCAATATGGGCCATAATACCAATATTTCTATATTTTTCTAAAGTATGAGTTCTTGCCATAGCTTTTACCACCTAAAATGCGCAAAGGCTTTGTTTGACTCTGCCATCTTGTGCACATCCTCTTTTTTTTTAACTGCAGCACCTTTTTTTTCGTAGGCGTCATAAAGTTCATTAAAAATTTTATCTGACATGTGTTTGTCTTTCCTCTTTCTAGCTGAGTCAATTAACCATCTAATTGCAAGAGCTTGAGCTCTTTTATTCTTTACTTCAACTGGAACTTGATAAGTTGCACCACCAACTCTTCTAGATCTAACTTCAACAGTAGGTTTTATATTGTTGATAGCTTCATTAAATACATTAATAGGTTCATCTTTTGATTTAGATTTAATCTTTTCGATGGCATCATAGACAATTTTAGATGCGATACCTCTTTTTCCATCATACATTAAATTATTAATTAATTTTGGGATTACTGTTGAATTAAACTTTGGATCAGGGACAATATCTTTTTTCGGTTGAGATTTTTTTCGAGACATAATTATTTACCCTTTTTTGTTCCGTATAAAGATCTTCTTTTTTTTCTATTGGCAACACCCTGAGTATCAAGATTGCCTCTTAAGATATGATATCTAACACCTGGTAAATCTTTTACTCTTCCTCCTCTTATTAAAACTACAGAGTGCTCCTGTAAATTATGTCCTTCTCCAGGTATATAAGCAGTAACTTCAAAACCATTTGACAATCTTACTCTTGCAACTTTTCTTAAAGCTGAATTAGGTTTTTTTGGTGTTGTTGTATAAACCTTAACACACACACCACGCTTCAATGGTTGTTTTTGTAAAGCAGGAACCTTGTTCCTCTTTAATTGTTTAACTCTTTTCTTTTTTAACAACTGATTAATTGTTGGCATAAAATAATAATTTTTTTATTTTTGATGAAATAACTGACAGGTTATTCATGGCAGCGTTTAGTACTCCAAATTGGTACTACATTCCAACCAAAAACATCGCCAAAATACTTAATAATCACACTTTGTCAAATTAAAACCTTTGATTTTAGTGTATTTTTTCTATTGATTTGCTTGATTTTCTGAAGCTTCTATCTTCTCTTGCTCAGATAGGAATTTATTATCATCCTCAAGGGCTTTTTTATTCCATCTATTCTTAATATTTCCTGTGCCTGCAGGTACCAATCTACCAACAATCACATTTTCCTTAAGTCCATTTAATGGGTCTATTTTTCCTTTGATAGCAGCATCTGTTAAAACTCTAGTGGTTTCCTGGAAGGAAGCTGCCGAAATAAATGACTCAGTCTGTAATGACGCTTTAGTAATACCCATAAGAACTCGTTCGCCAATTGCTGGGGTTTTGTTATCTGATTTAAGTTTTTCATTAACATTTTCAAATTTAATTCTATCAACTATTTCACCTGGCAAATATGAGGAGTCGCCTGAAGATTTTACTTCAACTTTTTTAAGCATTTGCCTTAAAATTGTTTCAATGTGCTTATCGTTTATAATAACACCTTGCAGTCTATAAACTTCTTGAACTTGATTTACAAAATACTCTGTCAAATCTTTAATACCCATAATTCTTAAAATATCATGTGGTAAAGGCTGTCCATCTAAAAGATATTCACCTTTGTTAATTTTTTCACCTTGATTAAAATTTATATGCTTTCCTTTAGGTATTAAATAATTTGAAGGCTCATTTCCATCTTCAGGAACTATTGAAACACGTTGTTTTCCTCTTACCTCTTTACCAAAAATAACTTGGCCATCATTTTCTGCTATTATTGCACTATCTTTTGCTTTTCTTGCCTCAAATAACTCTGCTACTCTAGGAAGACCACCCGTAATATCTTTTGTCTTAGTTGTTTCTTTTGGCAATCTAGCAATAACATCACCTGCTGAAACTTTTTGACCATCTTTCACTGATAAGATTGAGTCTGGAACTAAATAATATCTTGCTTCATTATCATCAGCTTTTTTAATTACGTTTCCTTTTTCATCTCTTAATGTAATTCTTGGTTTTAAATCAGTACTTTTCGATTGAGATCTCCAATCTACTACAGATTTAGAGGATATACCTGTAACATCATCTGTAGTTTCTTGTATTGATACACCATCAATTAAATCTACATAACTAGCTATACCACTTTTTTCTGCAATCACGGGGGTAGTGTAAGGATCCCACTCGCAAATCTTTGTATTTGCTTTTATTTTCTCTCCATTTTTAAAAAATAATCTAGATCCGTACGCTACTTTATAAATTGCGATTTGAACTCCTTTATCATCTTCTATAGATAACTGAGTATTTCTACCCATAACAATTAAATTCTTTTTAGAATCCTCTAAAATGTTTGAGTTAATAATTTTTAAAATACCTTCATTTTTACTTACAATTTGAGAGTCTTGCTTGACTGAAGCAGTTCCTCCAACGTGAAAAGTTCTCATTGTTAATTGAGTTCCAGGCTCACCAATTGATTGAGCTGATATCATTCCAATTGCCTCACCGACGTGAACCATTTTACCTCTTGATAAATCTCTTCCGTAGCAAGTTGCACACACACCCTCTTTTGAACTGCATGTCATCACTGAATAAACATTAAGTGATTTAATTCCTGCTGCATCGATTTTGTCACAACCGGCCTCATCGATCATCGTAGATTTTTTCAGTATAACTTCACCTGTTAATGGATGTTTTAGATCAGAGGCCGTAACTCTTCCAAGCGCCCTTTCTGATAAACTTACAACTACATTTCCACCTTCTAAAATTTCAGATAGCTCTATAAATCCAGGCTTATCACATTTGACTTTTGTAATAGTTAAATCTTGTGCTACATCGCAAAGCCTTCGAGTTAAATACCCTGAGCTAGCAGTTTTTAAAGCTGTATCAGCTAATCCTTTTCTAGCTCCATGAGTTGAATTAAAGTATTCTAAAGCAGTAAGGCCTTCTTTAAAATTAGATGTAATTGGACTTTCGATAATTTCTCCTGATGGTTTTGCAATAAGACCTCTCATACCTGCTAATTGTTTCATTTGAGCCGCAGATCCTCTCGCACCACTGTCAGCCATCATAAAAACTGAGTTGATTTTTAATCCATCTGGTGTTTTTTCAGTTGCCGAAATGCCCTTCATCATCTCTCCAGCTACGCGATCTGTACATTTAGACCAAGCATCGACAACCTTATTATATTTTTCTCCTCTAGTAATAAGGCCTTCTGCGTACTGAGTTTCATAATCTGAAATTAGTTTTTTTGTATCTTCAATTAATTGAGTTTTATTACCTGGTATTACCAAGTCATCTTTACCAAAAGAAATTCCAGCTTTAAAAGCATGTTTAAAACCTAGATCTTTCAGTTTATCACAGAATATAACTGTTGTTTTTTGTCCACAGAATCTAAACACAATATCAATCACTTCCGAAACTACTTTTTTAGGTAATAATCTATCTACTAAAGAAAACTTAATATCTTTATTTTTTGGTAATAAGTTGGCTAGTAAAAATCTTCCAGCTGTAGAAGTATATTTTTCAAATTTTTTATTTCCATTTTCATCAAGAGTTTCAAACCTTGAAATAATTGTGCTATGAACTTTTAGCTGACCTGATGATAAAGCAAACTCTATTTGATCAGCATTTAAAAAATATCCAGCTGGTTTATCTGTTAAAGGTTCTTGTGATAAATAATAAATACCTAAAATCATATCCTGACTGGGAACTATTATTGGTTTACCGTTTGATGGTGATAAAATATTATTTGTAGATAACATCAATATTCTTGCCTCTAACTGTGCCTCTAAACTTAAAGGGACATGCACTGCCATTTGATCTCCATCGAAATCAGCATTAAATGCTGCACAAGTCAGTGGGTGTAATTCAATTGCATCTCCTTCAATCAACTTAGGTTCAAAAGCTTGAACTCCTAATCTGTGAAGTGTTGGAGCTCTATTTAATAACACAGGATGTTCTCTTACAATAAGTTCTAATGCGTCCCAAACTGCATTAGTCTCTTTCTCAACCAATTTTTTAGCCTGTTTAATTGTAGAGGCTAACCCAAGTTTATTCAGTCTCGCGTATAAAAATGGTTTAAATAACTCTAAAGCCATTTTTTTTGGAAGACCACACTCGTGTAATTTTAAATCAGGACCGACTACGATTACAGATCTTCCAGAATAATCAACTCGCTTACCAAGAAGATTCTGTCTAAATCTACCTTGTTTTCCTTTTAACATTTCAGCCAAAGATTTGAGAGGTCTTTTGCCTGTACCTGTTATTACTCTCCCTCTTCTACCATTATCAAATAATGCATCTACAGACTCCTGAAGCATTCTCTTTTCGTTTCTAACTATTATGTCAGGAGCTTTAAGATCCATTAATCTTTTTAAACGATTGTTTCTATTAATTACTCTTCTATACAAATCATTTAAATCTGAAGTAGCAAAACGACCTCCATCAAGTGGAACTAATGGTCTTAATTCTGGAGGGATGACAGGAACAACTGTCATTATCATCCATTCAGGTTTTTGACCTGTCTCGATAAAAGACTCTATTAGTTTTAATCTTTTAATTGCTCTCTCTTCATTGACCTTAGATTTTGTTTCTTTGATGTAATTAACTAAGTTTTTCCTCTCTAACTCTAAATCTAAACTTTTTAACATTTCTAAAACAGCTTCTGCTCCAATACCCGCGGTAAAAGCCTCTTCGCCAAATTCATCTTGGAATTTTGCTAATTCTTCCTCAT
This sequence comes from uncultured Pelagibacteraceae bacterium, assembly GCA_902596925.1. Classification (GTDB taxonomy): domain Bacteria; phylum Pseudomonadota; class Alphaproteobacteria; order Pelagibacterales; family Pelagibacteraceae; genus Pelagibacter. The sequence continues at coordinate 113,296 of CACJVT010000002.1, forward strand.
TCAAAAGTTGATTTTTTTGTAAGCCTGTTAAACCCGGTTCAATTACAATAAAGTTTTCGAAATATAACACTCTTTCTATTTCTTTTAATTTCATATCGACAGCCAATGCTATTCTGCTTGGTAAAGATTTTAAAAACCATATATGTGCAACAGGTGTAGCTAAATTAATATGTCCCATTCGCTCTCTTCGAACATTTGATTTTGTTACTTCAACACCACACTTTTCACAAATTATTCCTCTAAATTTCATTCTCTTGTATTTTCCACACAAACATTCATAATCTTTTATGGGACCAAATATTCTTGCACAGAATAATCCATCTTTTTCTGGTCTGAAAGTACGATAGTTAATTGTTTCAGGTTTTTTAATTTCACCATAAGTCCATGATTTTATCTTTTCAGGACTCGCCAAAGATATCTTAATACTATTAAAATTTTGAGAGTCTGTAATTTCAGTATTTTTAAAAAGATTTGATAATTCTTTACTCATAATTAGTTTAACTCCACATTTAAAGCCAAAGATTTAATTTCTTTAACTAAAACGTTAAATGACTCAGGAATTCCTGACTCAAAATTTTCTTCACCTTTTACAATGGTCTCATAAACTTTTACTCGACCAGCAACATCATCTGATTTTACTGTTAATATTTCTTGTAAAGTATATGAAGCACCATATGCTTCTAAAGCCCAAACTTCCATTTCACCAAATCTTTGACCGCCTAATTGAGCTTTTCCTCCAAGAGGTTGTTGTGTAACTAAACTATAGGGACCGGTTGATCTCGCATGAATTTTATCTTCTACAAGGTGATGAAGTTTCAACATATATATAATCCCAACGGTTACTGGTCTATCAAATTTTTCACCAGTTCTTCCATCCCATAAAGTTGTTTGACCAGATCCAGGTAATTTTGCTAATTCTAGCATTTGAGTTACATCATTTTCTTTAGCACCGTCAAATACTGGAGTAGAAATTGCGATACCATTTTGTAGATTTTCGCATAGATCTTCAAATTCTGTTTTGCTTAGTTTATCAACTTTTTGATCAAAAATTTCTTCTCCATAAACTGACTTTAGAAATTTTGAAATCTTTTCAGTTTTTTCAATTCGTCTACTATTTTCATTTATTAAATTTTTTACTTTTTCACCAAATTCTTTACAAGCCCAGCCTAAATGTGTTTCTAGAATCTGGCCAACATTCATTCGACTAGGAACTCCAAGGGGATTTAATACAATGTCAACAGGTCTTCCATCTTCTCTATATGGCATGTCCTCAACTGGGACTATTTTACTAACAACACCTTTATTTCCATGTCTACCTGACATTTTATCACCTGGTCTTAATCTTCTTTTTATTGCAACAAACACTTTAACCATTTTCATTACACTCGGTAAAAGGTCATCTCCACTTCTAATTTTTAAAACTTTATCCTCAAATCTGTCAATAATATCCTGTTCTGCCTTACTATATTGATCTTTAAGTTGTGCTATTGCTGCTTCATTTTTTGCATTTCCATCTGAAATCTTAAATACATCATTAATTGTCAATTTATTAATAGTTTCAAAATCAAGTTTCGCTCCAACTTCAATGTTTTTAATTTTTTTGGTCAGTGAAGATCCAGAAAAAATTTGTGAAGCTCTTTGTTTAATGCTTCTTTGTAAAATTTCCTCCTCAACAATTTTATCTTGTTGCACCTGCTCTATTTCGGCTCTTTCAATTGTAATAGATCTCTCATCTTTTTCTATTCCATGACGATTAAAAACTTTAACATCAACAACTGTTCCACTGCTACCTCTAGACATTCTCAATGAGGTATCAGTTACATCAATAGCTTTCTCTCCAAATATTGATCTTAGTAATTTTTCCTCTGGACCTGATGCTGAGTCACCTTTTGGGGTTACTTTACCAACAAGAATATCACCTGCATTAACTTCAGCACCAATATAAACTATTCCAGACTCATCTAGATTTTTTAAAGCTTCCTCATTAACATTTGGAATATCTCTGGTTATTTCTTCCTCACCCAATTTAGTATCTCGAGCCATTATCTCATATTCTACAATGTGTACAGATGTAAACACATCATCAGTTACACATCTCTCAGATATAAGGATTGAATCCTCAAAATTATATCCCTGCCATGGCATGAATGCTACTGTAACATTTTTACCTAAAGCTAATTCACCTAACCTTGTCGATGGACCATCGGCTATGATATCTCCAGTTTTTACTTTGTCGCCAACTCTTACTAATGGTCTTTGGTTAATACATGTGTTTTGATTTGATCTTTTAAACTTTTGTAAATTATAAATATCAACACCTGATTTTGTAAAATCAGTTTCCTCTGTAACTTTTACAACAATTCTTTTTCCGTCTATTTTATCAACAACGCCATCTCTTTTAGCAACAATCGTGACACCTGAGTCTAGTGCTACATCACTCTCTATTCCAGTTCCAACTAGTGGGGCCTCTGGTTTTAACAATGGGACTGCCTGTCTCATCATATTTGATCCCATTAATGCTCTATTTGCATCGTCATTTTCTAAGAATGGAATTAGAGAGGCAGCAACAGAAACTAGTTGTTTGGGTGATACATCAATAAAGTCAATGGTCTCAGGTTTTGCAAGTAAAAAGTTTAAGTTTTGTCTACAAGAAACAAGTTCTTCGGTAATCTTATTATTTTTATCTAGTTTTGTATTGGCCTGAGCAATAGTATATTTTGTTTCTTCCATTGCAGAAAGATATTCAACTTTATCTTGAACAACTCCTTCTTTAACTCTTTTATAGGGACTTTCAATAAAGCCATATTTATTAATTTTTGCATATGTCGATAAACTATTTATTAAACCAATGTTTGGTCCCTCTGGAGTTTCTATTGGACATATTCTTCCATAATGAGTCGGATGAACATCTCGCACCTCGAAACCTGCTCTTTCTCTCGTAAGACCACCTGGACCGAGAGCGGATACCCTTCTCTTATGTGTTATTTCAGATAGTGGATTTGTCTGATCCATAAATTGTGACAATTGAGAACTGGCAAAAAAATCTTTTAATGAAACCGTCAGGGGTTTTGCGTTAATTAAATCTTGGGGCATTGCTGACTCAATATCTAATGTTGTCATCTTTTCTTTTATTGCTCGTTCCATTCTATAGACACCAATTCTAGCTTGATTTTCTACTAACTCTCCTACTGAACGAACTCTTCTATTACCAAGATGATCGATATCATCTACCTCATCTTTACCATCTCTTAAATCAAGCATTTTATGAATTATAGCAATAATATCATCATTTCTTAGAATTGTAATTTTATCTGAACACTCAAGATTCAATCTAGAATTCATTTTTACTCTTCCAACATCAGAAAGGTCATATCTATCTGAACTAAAAAATAAATTATTAAATATTTGGGTGGCAATCTCAATAGTGGGTGGCTCCCCTGGTCTTAACATTTTATAAATTTCAGTTATGGCTTCGTCTTTGCTGTTATTTTTATCATTAAAAATAGTCGTTAATAAATAGCCACCTTTATTGATTGAGTTGGTAATAGATATCTCTAGAGTGTGGATATTGGCATCTAAAATTTGTTGTATAACTGTCTCGTTTAATTCAGTTCCAATCTTCAGAACTCCACCTTCATCATTATTGATTTTTACATCGGTATGTAAAAATTTTCCATATAATGACTCTTTTGAAACTAATATATTTTTCAAACCATCATTAGACAATTTTTTAGCAGTGAGATAATTTATTTTATCACCTAGTTTAATTACAATTTTACCATTGCTTGCATCTATAATTTCCTCAGAAAAATTTTTTGTTTTATAATTTTCAGGATTAAACTTTGTTTTCCATTTTTGAGAAGAAGTATCGAAAATATATTTTTCACTTTCATAGAATTCATTAGCTATATCAGATTTTGAGTATCCTAATGCCAGTAATAATGAAGATGCAAAGATTTTTTTCTTTCTATCTATCTTAAAATATAAGAAATCTTTAACATCATATTCAAAATCTAACCATGATCCTCTATTGGGTATTACTCTACAATTAAACAATAATTTTCCACTTGCGTGTGTTTTGCCCTTATCATGATCAAAAAAAACACCAGGACTTCTATGCATCTGGTTCACAACCACTCTTTGAACTCCATTGGTAATGAAGGTTCCGCTATTTGTCATCATTGGAACCTCGCCCATATAGACTTCTTGCTCTTTTGCAGAAAGTATATCCTTTGTATTATTTTCTTGATCTATCTCATAAACAACCAATCTAAGTGTGCATTTTAAAGCTGAAGAATATGTAAGTCCCCTAGCTATGCATTCCTCAACATCAAATTTTGGTTTTTCCAATCTGTAAGAAACATATTCAAGAGTTGCTTTATCATTCAAGTCTTCTATTGGAAAAATGCTTTTAAAGACTCTATCAAAGCCTTTTGTCAATTCAGCCTCAATAGCGTTATATTCTGTTAATTCTTTATATGAATTTTTTTGGACTTCTATCAGATTTGGAATTGATAAACTTTCTTTAAGTTTACCAAAACTTTTTCTAATATTTTTCTTTTCAGTAAAAGATATTTGCATCAATGCTTAACACTGATTAATTAAATTAATCAGAGCTAAAAAAATCCTTTTTAATTTATTTAAGTTCTACTTTAGCGCCTGCAGCTTCTAATTTAGCCTTAATTTCCTCAGCTTCTTTTTTTGGAACGCCAGTTTTTACTTCCTTAGGCGCACCTTCAACTAAATCTTTAGCCTCTTTTAGGCCTAGTGAAGTTGCTGCTCTTACTTCTTTAATAACGTTTATTTTTTTATCTCCTGCAGAAACTAACATGATGGTAAAGTCATCTTTATCTTCTGCCGCTGCCGCTGCTGCACCTGCTGCTGGTGCTGCTGCTGCCATTGGGGTAACGCCCCATTTTTCCTCTAATTGTTTTGAAAGATCTGCTGCTTCAGCAACAGTCAAACTTGATAAATCTTCTATAATTTTGTTTAAGTCAGGCATTTTCTACTCTTTGGGTTGTGTTTCAGAATTTTTAGTGGGTAAATTACTCATTTTTTCCGATCGTGCAAGTAAAATACTGACTAATTTTGATGCAGAAGCATTCAAAATACCCACAATATTTGCCCTTGCTTCATCTAAAGTTGGTAAACTAGCTACATTTAATACTCCAGCTTGATCTAGAACCTCATTATCCATGATTCCACCAATTAATTTTAAATTCTCGTTATCCTTAGCAAATTTCGATAAAATTCTTGCAGACATAATTGCATCCTCTCCAAATGCTACTGCTGTTGGCCCTGTAAATAATTTTGATAAATCCTTACATTTAGTTTTTTCTAAAGCTAATTTTGTAATTCTATTTTTTGTAATTTTAAAAACTATTCCATGTTCTCTCATTTTTGACCTTAACTCATCAAGTTGAGGCATTGTTAAACCTTGATAATGAGTTACCATAACTGCTTTACTATTTTCAAATTGTGCAGTCATTTCAGTTATATAATTTTTTTTTTGTTCTTTGTTCATCATAAAATTTAAATGCTTTTTCCTATTTTTAATCTATACGAAACACCCATTGTTGAGGTTACAAAAGCAGACTTAACTAATTCACCTTTAACTGTATTGTTAGATTTTTCTTTTTCAAGAGTTTCAATAATTGCATTATAATTCTTAATTAGTTTGTCATCAGCAAAAGATTTTTTACCGATACTCACACCAATATTTCCATCTTTATCATTTCTTATTTCTGCTTGACCAGATTTTGCATCTGTTACGGCTTTTTTTAAATCCTCAGTTACTGAACCAAGTTTTGGGTTAGGCATCAAGCCCTTTGGACCAAGCACTTTTCCTAACTTAGATAATTTAATCATCATAGAAGGTGTGCAAATAAGTTTTTCAAAACTAATTTCACCACTTTTAATTTTTTCAATAAAATCATCACCTCCAACAATATCTGCACCAGCTGACTTTGCATCAGCAGATTTTGAATCCTCACAAACTACTGCAACTTTTACTTTTTTTCCTGTTCCTCCTGGAAGATTTACTACAGTTCTAATATTAATTTCATTTTTTTTTTGTTTATTGTTAATTTGAAAACTTAAATCAACCGACTCATCAAATTTAGTAGTACAATTTTTTTTAATTATAGGAATTAATTTTTCAATACTTTCAGAAGGTAACTGGGAAGTTTTTTCGGGTAGTTTTTTAAATCTTTTTGACATTATTAATCTTTTACCTCAATTCCCATAGATCTCGCAGAACCTGCAATAATTTTAACAGCTTGATCTAAATCTAAGGCATTTAAATCATTCATTTTTTGTTTTGCTATTTCTTCTGCTTGTTTTTTTGTAATAGATGCAACTATATTTCTTCCTGGTTCTTGAGAGCCACTTTTCAATTTTGCAGCTTCTCTTATAAAGAATGAGGCTGGTGGTGACTTAATCTTAAAATCAAACTTTTTATCTTTGTAGACTGTAATTTCAACAGGAACTGGCTTTCCAGCTAAAGCTTTTGTCTTATCATTAAATGCTTTACAAAATTCCATTATATTTACACCACGTTGACCTAAAGCAGGACCGACTGGAGGAGCTGGATTCGCTTGACCACCTTTAATTTGTAATTTTATAAATCCACTAATTTCTTTTTTTGCTGCCATTAACTAATCTTCTCCACTTGATTATATTCTAATTCAACTGGTGTTGGTCTTCCAAATATAGAGACTGAAACTTTCAATCTCGATTTCTCCTCATCAATTCCTTCAACCATTCCACTAAATGAAGCGAACGGACCATCTACAACTTGAACTTTTTCACCAACGTTGTACTCTATACCAGATTTTGGTTGAGCCACACCATCTTTTATTTGACCTAAAATTTTTTCTATTTCCTTATCTGATACTGGGACAGGTATACCTTTTGATCCTAAAAAACCGCTAACTCTCTTTATATTCTTTATCATATGATAAATACCGTTATCCATCTCACTCTTAATAAGAACATAACCAGGGAAATATTTTTTTTTTCTTTGAACTCTTTTACCTCTTTTAACCTCCGTTACATCATGAGTCGGAACAATTATTTCATCAAATTTATCTGAAATCTTAGCTTTTTCTGCTTCTTCCTTTATTAAACCAGCCACTTTGTTTTCAAAGCTTGAATGTGATTGAACTATGTACCAATTTTTCATTACAAACTCACTTTAAGTAAAAGCTCTAAGAAAAACTTCAAAACTTGATCAAGTAAAAGAAAAAATAATGACATCACTACTGCCATAGCAAATACCATCAAGGCACCTTGTATCGTTTCCTTTCCAGTTGGCCAACTAACTTTAAAAGCTTCTTGCTTGACCTCTTGAATAAATTTAATTGGGTTTCTCATAATATTATTTTACATTATCAATTGGCAGGAGCGGAGGGACTCGAACCCTCAGCCTCCGGTTTTGGAGACCGGCGCTCTACCAATTGAGCTACACTCCTATATAGAGTTTACTCTATAATTTTAGTTACAACTCCAGCACCTACAGTTCTTCCACCCTCTCTAATTGCAAAGTTCAATTTTTCTGACATTGCAATAGGAGTTATTAGTTTTACTGTAAACTTAGCATCATCACCTGGCATGACCATTTCAGTGCCTGCTGGTAATTCAACTTCGCCTGTTACGTCTGTAGTCCTAAAATAAAATTGTGGTCTGTATTTAGTAAAGAAAGGAGTATGTCTGCCACCCTCTTCTTTTTTTAATACATAAGCTTGCGCTTCAAACTTTGTGTGAGGTGTAACTGAACCTGGCTTACAAAGAACTTGTCCTCTCTCAATGTCAGTTCTTTCGACTCCTCTTAAGAGAACTCCAACGTTATCACCTGCTTCACCTGAGTCTAGAAGTTTTCTAAACATTTCAACACCTGTGCAAACTGATTTTTTTGTTTCTCTAATACCAACTATTTCCAATTCGTCACCAGTTTTTAACACACCGGACTCAACCCTTCCAGTTGCAACTGTACCTCTTCCAGAAATAGAAAATACATCTTCAACAGGCATTAAAAAGTCCTTATCTTTTGGTCTATCTGGTTGAGGAATAAATTCATCAACATTTTTCATTAATTCTAATATTGATTTTTTACCAATTTCCTCATCTCTTCCTTCAACAGCTGCAAGAGCAGAACCTTTTGCTATTGGAGTTTTATCACCTGGAAACTTGTATGAAGTTAATAGTTCTCTTATCTCCTCTTCAACAAGATCAATCATTTCTTTATCATCAACTTGATCTACTTTATTTAAGTAAACACAAATTGCAGGAACACCAACTTGTCTTGCTAAAAGAATATGTTCTCTTGTTTGAGGCATAGGTCCATCTGCAGCATTTACTACTAAGATAGCTCCATCCATTTGCGCTGCACCAGTAATCATATTTTTTACATAATCAGCATGACCTGGACAATCTACGTGAGCATAATGTCTTTTCTCTGTCTCGTATTCTACGTGGGCAGTAGATATAGTGATACCTCTCTCCTTTTCCTCTGGAGCTTTATCAATTTGATCATATGCAACAGCTTGTGCACCACCAGTTTCAGATAAGACTTTAGTGATAGCAGCAGTTAAAGTTGTTTTACCATGATCGACATGACCAATTGTACCAATGTTACAATGTGGTTTATTTCTTACAAATTTTTCTTTCGACATTACTTTTTTTCCTCACTTTTCAAATTTAAATTTATTTTCTTGGAGCGGGTAAAGGGAATCGAACCCTTACATCCAGCTTGGAAGGCTAGCGTTCTACCATTGAACTACACCCGCACAACCCCAAGAGTAACACTCCAGTATTGTTGAAAACATATTGAATGGTGGAGGGGGAAAGATTCGAACTTTCGAAGACCGAAGTCAACGGGTTTACAGCCCGCCCCATTTGACCGCTCTGGAACCCCTCCCTTAGGGGAAGTGTCCCCTTGTTCAATAAAGCTTCAAACAACATGCGTTTTATATATTTTATTTACTCAATTGCAACACGTGATTTAATAGGAAAATATTCAAAAAAACGTGTAAAACATAGGATTATTTATGAATAAATCATCATTTTTCATTGTTGGCCAACACGCTGTTATTGAGGCTCTCAAAAATCCAGAAAGAAAGGTGTTGCGAGTTTTTTTAACAGAGGAAAGTAAAAAAAATATTCACAGACAAAGTCCAAATAAAAACCTATTAAATAATCTTAAAGTTTATTTTAAAACTAAAAAAGAATTAGACAAATATACCAGCAAAGAAAACCTTTTACACCAAGGATATGTTGCTGAAATAGAGCATCTTGATAAAGAAAATCTTAAAGAATTTATTAAAGGAAAAAATAATATTACGTTAGCTTGTTTAGATGGAGTTACTGATCCTAGAAATATTGGAGCGTTAATTAGAAGTGCTGTATCTTTTAATATTGATGGGGTTATAATTAAAGAAAGACATTTTCCAAAGGAAAGTAAATTGATGTATAAAGCTGCAAGTGGTTCAATGGAACACTTAAAGATTTTTGAAGTTTCAAACATAAATTCTACTTTAAAAAATTTAAAAAATAAAAATTATTGGATTTACGGTTTTGATGGAAGGGGAGATAAAGATTTTACTGAAGTTGATTGGAAAGGTAACAACATACTTTTATTTGGATCAGAGGGCTTTGGTATGCATCACCATACATCTAAATATGCTGACTTTTTAGTAAGAATTGATATTAGTAAGAAAATTGATAGTTTAAATATATCTAATAGTGCAGCAATTGTATTTCATCACTTAAGCTATTTAAAAAAAAGTGTTGATTAATTTACAAATAATTAATAATTATTGCGCATGCCCTTGTAGCTCAGCTGGTAGAGCAATTGATTTGTAATCAATAGGTCCGCGGTTCGAATCCGTGCGGGGGCACCATCATTTAATAAAATTAATATTAATTATTTAAAAAAAATATTACTGATTTAACATCCATTTAACATTGTTAAATGCTGTGTAGCTACCGTAAAGAAATATTCTCTTTTCGTCTTGAAAAGAATTAAAGTTTTCAACACCATGTATTGAGTCTGGGCTGGATAAAAAAACTATTAATTTACCAAATTCAGGTTTTATTTTAGTAAATAAATCTAAATCATCTTTCTTTGGAAATCTCTCATAAAAATTATTATTATCATTTTTATATTTGTAAATTTCTAAAGATCCTCCACTTTTTATATTAGTTGTATTTAAATAAAGTAAAAAACTCAGAATTCGACTATGTTTATCATGATGAGGTTCTCTTGAGTAATTTTTTTCAGCTATCGAAAAATCCATCTCTAAGTAAAATTTTTTTTTATACAAAAAAGGAAGAAATTGATTAATTTTTTTATCTTTTTTAGTTATTTTATTAAGAAATGTAGTATAGTTATTTTTTAAATCAAATTTACTTAGTGAATTATTTAATTCATTAAATAAAAAATTATAGGTACTTTCTTTATTAAAAAAATTAAAAATATGATTACAATATTTTAGTTTTGTAAAAAAGTTACTTGAATATTTATAACGGCCACCCATCACCATTTCAGTATTTTCTTTTCTTTTAATTTCTAAAATTTCATTACAGATAAGATTTTGATTTTCTTTCTTTAAAAAATCATCTGATATATCTGATATCATCAAAGGAAAGGGGTTAGTCAAAATTTTTTTATTTTTAAAATCCATAATTAGTTAAAATCATTTTGTATAAGATCATAAATATTTTCAGCAATCTTTTTATTTGCATAAGGAGAATAATGAACTTTGTCAATATATCCTAACTTTTTAGAATTTTTGAGTGCATCTGATATATTTGTTATTCCTTTAACTTCTTTTAAAACATTCCACCTTTTTTTCATATAATTTATAGAACTTTCATTACCAACTAAATTTTTAATAACTCCACGACTTTGTTTTTTGAAATATACCCCGTGTATTGTAGCAAATGGTTGTAAGAGATTATAGCAGTTTAACTCATAATTTTTACAAATACTATTTCTGATAACTATATTTTTTTCTAAAATTACTTTAATATTTTTGAAAAACTCATTTGAGTAATTTGTTTTTGTTTTAGAAATATTATTTTTTTTTATTATTCTTTTAAAAAATTGATTTATTGTTAAACTATCAAGAAAAATTAAAAATCCTATATTTTGCATATTCCAGAATTTTTGATTTGAAATACTGTATAATTGAGTGAGAAGAGCTGTATTTCTAGGTTTACTATCTCCATGCTCATTAATACCATCTAAAAAAATGATAATGTCTTTTGACTTAATGTTATTATTGAGAATATGTTTTTGAAACAATATTGTCTCTTGAAATGAAAAATAGCTTCTTCTGCCATAATTTTTCACACAAATATTTTTCTTATCATTAATTAACATTTGACCCAGATAACTTCCTATGGTTTGACTATCTGTTACACCAGCACCAAAAGTCGTACTGCCACCGTACAAAAATATAAATTTTTCACATTCTGTTGGCGAAATTGTTTTTCTTCCTAATTCAGGGTTCACATTAACGAACTTATTATTATAGCCTTGATTTTCTGCGAAACCTAGAAAAGGTGCATACTCGTATTTTCTAGTTGTGATGTATGTTTCAATATAAAGGGTTAATGCATCTTGTTTATTTAGGTTTAAAGCTTTTCTGACTATTTCATCAAATGGTTCGAAATCTTTAAACTTATATTTTGTTCTAATTTCCCAAATCCAACCTAATAAAAAATTTAAAACTATAAATAGCAAAATCGAAATTAAAAAAACATTCGCAATTTGTTGAATTTTATTTTTCATTAATTTAAGACAATTTACCTCAAAAAAATTAGATCTACTACAAAATACTCTATCATAAATTAAATATGTGATATCAATATTTACTTTTTGTATTACATTCAAATTATTGATAACCAAAAAATATTTACAACTAATATTGAAAACAATTATTTGATTTAACTAATATAGTTGATTTACAATTAATAAAACCATAGTTTTAATCTGTGCGGGAGCAGCTCTAATTATTAAAATAATCTTTTAATTGTTTAAGACTGTAATTGTACATATCTTTTTTCTTGTAATATGCATCATACCAATTAACTGTTAATTTAATTGTATTTTCTAAATTAAGTTTTGGCTTATAATTGATTTTTCTTTTTGCATTTAAACTTGATAATCTTAAGATTGAACTTTCGTATTGTTTTTTTTTTTTAATAATTACTTTTAGTTTTCTGTAACTACCAATTTTTTTTATCAGACTAACTAATTTAATTACTTTAATATTTGATTTTAAGTTTGGAGCAATATTAAAAATTTCTGGTTCATTAGAATTTTTTGTCTTTTTTATTATAGCAAGATTAAAAAAATTTAATATTTCAAAAATATGTTGCCATGGTCTTATTGCATTAGGATTTCGTATTTGTATCTTTTTAAAACTATATAGACACCTAAAAATGTCAGGAATTATTCTATATTTATTCCAATCACCACCACCTATAATATTGCCTGCGCGTAAAATAATTATTTCTATTTTTTTTTTATAAATTGATGATTTATATGTGGTAGTTATTATATCCTGACATGATTTACTTGAACTATATGGATCTATTCCACCCAAAGATGAGTTTTCATTTAAAATCTTTCCATTTAAATTTCGATAAACTTTATCTGAAGTAAAAATAATTATTTTTTTGATTGATTTAATTTCTTTAAGTGTTTCAAACAAACTAACAGTTCCCATAATATTTGTTAAAAATGTTTTTTTAGTATTTTTATAAGACTCAAGAACTAGTGGTTGTGATGCTAAATGAATAACTATCTGAGGATTAAATTTTTTGATGCTTTTTTTATATTTGTCTATTAGATTTATGTCTGAATAAATTGTTTGAATATTCTTTTTAAATTGAACATGATTTGAAATAAATTTTTTATCCTTTTTTTTAAGTGAAAAACCTAAAATTTTTGCACCAAAAAAAGTTAACATTATACTTAACCATGAACCAACAAAGCCTGTATTTCCAGTGATAAAAATCTTTTTTTTATTTATCTTTTTTTTTAATAATTCTAATTTCATAAACTATTTTAAAGTATATAAATCTTAGACAATATGAAAGAGAATAAAAGTAATATCAAAAAATTTTTCCAATCAATATTCAAGATATTTTTTTATACTATATTTAAATTAAAACATGGAAAGATAGTATTTGATGAAAAAATTCAATCTAAATTATATAAAGAGGAAAATGTTTCTTTTGAGAACAAAAATTTCACATTAGTATACTCAATATTTTTTTCATCTAATTCAAGAATTTATACAGATAGAATTCATGATACTGCAATAATAAAAGATAATCTTTTAATTGATAAACCGTCATTTCAATTAAGAAATAATGTAAATGATGATGTGACTAAAAATATAGTTTTGAAAAATGGCACACCTTACATAATGAGAAGATTAAGTGGTACTATTCTAAGTTTGTTAACAGGTGGTGGTGGTAATGATAATTTTTTTCACTGGTTATTTGATGTACTTCCAAGAATAGGTATTACTGAAAGAAAAATAAATTTAAAAGAAATTGACTATTATCTTTGTCCTAATTTAAATAAATGGCAGTTAGAGACACTTAATTTATTAGGAATAAAAAAAAAGCAATGTTTATCTAGTGTTAAATATAGACATATTAAATCAAATCAAATTATTGTTACAACTCATCCCTGGCAGATATCAAAAGATGTTTTAAAAGATATTGAAAATTTACCACTATGGATTAGTGAATGGTTAAAAAAAAAATTTTTATCTCACAAATCACACAAAGATTTACCAAAAAAATTTTATATTGATAGATCCGACTCAAAATCTAATTTAAAAAATTTTAGATACATTATTAATGAAAATGAATTAAAAAGTTTTTTAAAAGATAAAGGATTCGAATTTGTTAGACTATCCGAATTAAGTTTTCCTGAGGAAATAAAGATTTTTAATGATGCAGAAACTGTAGTAGGCTTACAAGGTGCTGGACTCACTAACTTAATTTGGAGCAATAATAAAACGAAAATTATTGAATTAAGAAGTAATCTTACAAATAAATTGTATGAAAATTTAGCTAGAGATAATAAAATAAATTTTGATAAACTTGAGTCTACACCTAAGGATCACATAATTGCAGATCATTATGGCTCTATAGAAGTAGATATTAAAAAGTTAGAGAGAATACTTTAATTTATTTATAAGAAACAGGACTTAGATACGGGCTTTTCTTTTAATATATTTTGCAAATTTATATAAATATTTATAATCTTTTAAACTTTTTCTGATAATGCTCTCGCTTTTAATTTTAAGAAAATCAAGCCAGTAATCAGCTGAATTAATTTTATAATAATCAAAATATTCATCAATTTCTTTTAATGATCTGGCGTTTCCATTATCACCATATTTTGAGACATAAGGGCTAAAATCAGGATTTAAACTATTTGCATTTATTATTTGGGTCTTCATAAAGTTGCCTATCAGTATGTCATCAAATATATTATTTTTAATTGCAAAGATTAGAGAATTTCTAGGAGTTTCAAATTTAATCCCAGCTTTTTCATCTGATAACTTTAAATTAAATTCTTTTTTTCCGATTACAAAAGATAAAAAACCAAATTTTTTTTTTACATGTTCAAATTTATTAAAATAATTTGATATTACCGCTTCATCTGATTTATCTAATTCATCCGACCAATTATCTCCAAAATACTCGGGATCCTTAATTTCATAAAAATTTTCTTCTGGACTTATTTTTTCATAGTCATTTTTTTCAGAATCCCACTTAATAAATGCAGGCAATAATTCGCCAATAGATGAGTTAAAACCCTCAAAATGATCTTTCAATGGAGTAATAAATTCATTCATTTTCAGAGTATCTTTTCTAATATATTTGTGAAAACAAGAAAATGGTAATGCAAAATTGCAATTCCAATTTTGCATAGATTCAAAGTACATATTCCCAATATTATTTTTAGCCATTCTTGGATTAATAAAATCGTTATGATGATTATATATATTTAACATATCTACATCGGCACCATTAACAAGCTTTAATAAAAAACGATTATCATAATTTTTAACTAAATTTTTAATAGTTCTAGACCAACCTCTAGCTTTCGCATCATTAAGATTTAAAATTATATCTTTTTTTAAAATTTCAATGAGAATAGTTGAATCTTGATTCCAATCTGCAAAAGATTTTATTCTCACATTTTTTGAAATTTCAAACCACGAATTACTCTTTAACTTAATACATTTATATTTTTTAGATAAATCGTTAAAAATACGATCTCCATAATGATCTGCTATTAGCAATATTTTATCATTAAATAATTCAAATGAATCAGGATCTATATGATCAGGATGACCATGAGAAAGAAAGAAATATTTTGAGTTTTTTATATTGTCTAACTGAGCTTTGGTAATTTTATAGCTATGACCCCAGCTTCCAAAATATGGATTTCCAAATATCCATGGATCTGTTGATAACATCGGTTTATCATCAAATACAGTAACTGTTGCATTTCCTATTGTTTCAAAACCGATCATAAAATATTTTATAATGCTTTTAATTATTGTTTACAACAACTAACTCAATAATTTTTAGGAATTAAATAAGAGAATAAATTTTTGTTTCTCATGTCGTAAGCAAAAGAATTTTTATTTTGAGATAGATGATGGATTATATTAACATTTTTTTTACGATTAGGATGATGGGTTGTAAAGTTCTCTTCAACAAATTCTTTAATATTCAATTTCTTAATTTTTCTTATATTTAATCCTCCACCATATAAGTTATGCGTATTTTTTTGACTAGGTCTCAATAAAAAACCTCTTTTGTCGTAAAAAATATTACCAGCGTTTCTTGCGTATCTTGAGTCTATAATTACAGGATTCAATTTATGTGAAATAATTTTATTAAAATTCTTATCAGTTTTAAAAATATACAACTCAGAGTTATGATCATCAAATTTATCATTGGACATATTTGTAAATATCCATCTATTCCCAGCTTTATCATCTAAAATAGTTGTGTCTACACAGCTTTTGCCTTTAAATAATTTTTTATAGTGAGTCCACTTATGAGGGAATTTTTTTGATTTCCAAATTTGCACACATTTTTTCTGAGCGCTTTCGGGCATCATAAAAAAACAATCTTTTTCAAACCATAAAAATGGATAGGATAAATGATAATCTAAATTTAAAGCATCAAATATTTTAGTAATATTATTATTTATTATTTTTGAAAAAGATATTTTTCCTTTTTGATTTTTGAATTCGTAATTTTCAAAAAATAAATAATTACTATCTTTATAATTAATTAAAAAGGGGTCAGCCCATTCTTCACCATTTTT
>CACJVT010000003.1 GCA_902596925.1 uncultured Pelagibacteraceae bacterium
TGCAGCCTGTCTAGCAGGATTTTGGCCTCCACCAGCTGTGAGTACTTGGCCCATAATTACCTCATCAATATCATTTTTACCTAATTTACTTTTTCTTAAAATTTCCCTAATAACTATTGATCCCAACTTATCAGCACTTAATTCTTTAAGAGACCCATTATAAGCTCCAATTGGAGTTCTGATAGCTTCTACAATTACAACTTCATTCATTGAATTATTCATAATAATTTAAATTTGTCTTACCATTAAAATACACTAAAAAATGATATACAATAATAAATAAAATTTAAAAATGCGCCTGTAGCTCAACTGGATAGAGCGCTTGGCTACGGACCAGGAGGTTCTGGGTTCGA
Organism: uncultured Pelagibacteraceae bacterium; assembly: GCA_902596925.1. GTDB lineage: Bacteria > Pseudomonadota > Alphaproteobacteria > Pelagibacterales > Pelagibacteraceae > Pelagibacter. The sequence goes on from CACJVT010000003.1 coordinate 354, forward strand.
CTCCTAGCAGGCGCACCATTAATAAGATAAATTATGTTGAAATGGCTGATAAAATCTTCTCTACAAATGTCTGTTATTTATTTTTTCATAATTATTTTTATAGTTTTAATTATTTTAACTTTTATACTTTAAAAAATTATGTCTAATTCATTTGAACAAATAAGTTTAAAACATGGGTTTATGAAACATAATGGTGGTGTTATGTTTAGAAATATCTCTGAAACCGAATATGAATTCAAATCAGTAATTAATGAAAACCATTTGAATGCAGCAGGTATAACTCATGGAGGATATTTAGCAGCTTTGATAGATGCTGGAGCGGGAACAGCAGCACACCGTAGTGCTCAAAATGCACCATGTGTAACAATTTCATTAGATCTGAAATATATCGGTGCTTCTAAAATTGGTGATGAGATTATAGGGCATGTAAAAATTTTAAAAAAAACAAAAACTTTAGTATTTTTATTTTGTGAATTAAAATGTAACAATAAAATAATCACATCTGCTTCTGGAGTTTGGAAAATTCTTAAGATAAAATCTTAAGACTTTGTATTTGATAGTAATTTGGACAATAAATCATATTATGTTAAACTGTATCTTTTAAGAATTTGAAATGAGAACTTTTAATGGAACGATTCGGTCATGTTTTAGTCTATTTTTGTTCTTTACGAGTTACTACATCTTGTAGGTAAAATATTAAACATACCAAAGATAGAAATGAATAAAAATAAAATCACGGCAGTGCTTGGTCCAACAAATACTGGCAAAACCCATTTAGCAATAGAAACAATGCTGTCTTTTGATACTGGGATGATCGGTTTTCCTTTAAGACTTTTAGCTAGAGAGGTCTATGACAAAGTTATTAAAAAAACTAGATATGATGAAGTTGCTTTAATAACCGGTGAAGAAAAAATTATTCCTTCGAATGCAAAATATTTTTTGTGCACAGTAGAATCAATGCCAATAGATAAAAGTTTAGAATTTGTAGGTGTTGATGAAATTCAAATGTGTGCAGACCATGAACGAGGTCATATTTTTACAGATAGATTGCTTAATATGAGAGGAAGTAAACTTACAATGTTTATGGGTTCAAATACAATTAAAGGAATAATTTCAAAATTAAATGACGACATAGAATTTATAGATAGAAAAAGATTATCTAAACTCACTTACTCAGGTCACAAAAAAATTTCTCGTATAAATAGAAAAACAGCAATTATAGCTTTTTCGACAGAAGAAGTTTATGCAATAGCAGAATTAATACGAAGACAAAAAGGTGGAGCTGCAATTGTGATGGGATCTTTAAGTCCAAAAACAAGGAATGCACAAGTAGAATTATACCAATCAGGTGATGTTGATTTTTTAGTAGCAACTGATGCAATTGGAATGGGTATAAATATGGATTTAGATCAAGTTTATTTTTCAAATATAAAAAAGTTTGATGGAAAGAAATTAAGGAAACTAAATCTATCTGAGATAGGCCAAATTGCTGGGAGAGCAGGCAGATATCTCAATGATGGTAATTTCGGTATCACAGGTGATTGTAAAGAAATTACAGCTGAAGAAGTTGAACTTCTAGAAAATCATAAATTTGAAAATATTAGAACATTATTTTGGAGAAATTCAGATTTAAATTTTAACAATCCCACCTCGTTATTAAAATCACTTGAAGAGAAACCAAATAAAGATTGGCTAAGAAAGATTCATGAATGTGAAGATGAGAAGGTTTTAAAATATTTCTTAAAGAGGTTGGACTTATATCATTTACCAAATATAAAAGATACTCTGACACTGCTATGGGAATGCTGTCAAATTCCAGACTTTGTTAAGAAAACCTACGGTAATCACATCGATGTCGTTGAAAAAGTATTTAATTTTTTAAACGGTGATAAGGGCAAAATATCAGATAAATTTATGCATTTACAGCTTTTGAAGCTAGATAAATTGGATGGAAATGTCGATTCTTTGGCGAATAGAATTGCAAATGTTAGAACTTGGTCATATGTTTCAAATAAAAATAATTGGGTTGAAAATCAAAATTACTGGATTGAAAAAACTAAATTCTTAGAGGATAAACTTTCAGATAGACTTCATGAAGAGCTCACAAAAACATTTATTGATAAAAGGGCAAGCGTGCTTGCTAGAGGTTTGAAACAAGATATGGAATTTGATACCAAAATTTTAGAAAATAATAATGTTATGATCGATGATCAATTCATAGGTAAAATAAATGGACTGAAATTAGAGCTTGATCTTAAAAAAGGAGCTTTAGAGACTGACATTAAATCTCTAAAAAAAGCTGCAAGAAAAACTATAGGACCAGAACTTGAAAAGAGGATCCAAATTATAATCGATACAGGTTTAATTGAGTTAAAAAAAGATTCTAAGATATATTGGAATGATGCATCTATTAGTAGACTAATTCCTGGTAAAGATTATCTGAACCCTAACATTGAATTATTAGTGGATGACATGTTAGAGCAAAGTCAAAAAAATAAATTAATTATTTTTTTAGAAAAATGGCTTAAAAATAAAATTTCAACAGTTTTAAAAAGTCTCTATGATTTAAAAAATCTAAAAGATAATAACTCGTCGATAAAAGCCTTAGCTTATCAGCTTTATGAAAATAATGGTGTAATTAAGAGAGATAAGGTCACTGAGTACTTAAACAAATTAGATCAAAATGATAGAAAAATTTTAAGAGACCTGGGTGTAAAATTTGGTAGATACCATGTCTTCTTATTTAAATTAATCAAACCAGAGTCAGTTTCGTTAAGAACCCTGCTGTGGAAAATTCATAATCAAAAATACTTCAATTTAGAACCTCCAACTTTTGGTTTAAATTTTTTAAATGATGCCAAAATTCAAAACAAAAATTTTATGTTACTTTGTGGATTTGAAAAATTTAATAATTTCTTTGTAAGAATAGACATTTTGGAGAGATTGTTTGTACAAATAATAAATTCGGATACAAAGCATATGAAGGAAATAAAAATGATTCCAGAAATGTTAAATTTATTGGGATGTAATAAAGATGACTTTAAACAATTACTCAAAGCTATGAATTATAAGATTTTTGAAAAAAACAATGAAATTTTTTTCAAATATATTCCAAAAAAGAGGATAAAGTACCAAAATAAAGAGAATATTAAAGAAAATCCTTTTGGTGTTCTAAAAAATTTAAATCTTAATTAAAATTATGTTTTTTAAAAAAGACAAGAGTGAAAATAATAATCTATCTAAAGTAGCTGCACTTTTAATTCACGCAGCTAAAATTGATGAAAACTTTTCAAAAAGTGAAGAGGCAATAATAAAACAAACTCTTTTACAAATAGGTGCTAACAATGAGAATTTAGAAAAAATATTTTCAGATGGTAAAAAAATTGAAGAGAACTCAAATCAAATTTTAGAGTTTACAAAAGAAGTTAAAAATATGGAAGAAAATGCTAAAATTAAAATAGTTGAGACACTTTGGAGAATAATTTATTCAAATAAAGAAGCAGATATTTATGAGACAAGCTTAATGAGAAGACTGGGGGGACTATTATATATTGACAGTAAATTAATGGGCGATATTAAAGAAAAAATTAGAAAAGAAATAATCAAATGACTTACATAGTAAATGATAAATGTATCAAATGTAAACTAATGGATTGTGTTGAAGTTTGTCCTGTTGATTGTTTTTATGAGGGAAAAAATATGCTTGTAATTAAACCCGATGAGTGTATAGATTGTGGCGTTTGCGAACCAGAGTGTCCTGTTGACGCTATTAAAGCAGATACAGAACCAGGTAGTGAAAAATGGTTAGAGGTCAATAGGAAATTTTCTGAAATCTGGCCTAATATAAATGAAAAAAAAGATCCACCTTCGGATCACGAAAAATATAAAGATGAGCAAAATAAGTTTGAAAAGTATTTTAAAGAAAACCTTTAAAAAAAAGAATAAAAATAAAAAAACTAACCAAATTAAAAAATCAAAAAAAACTAAAATCAAGAAAATTTTAAAAATCAAGAAAAAATCTTCAAAGAAAATAAAAGAGAATAAAAAAAAAAAAATTGAAAAAAAGGTTGAGACCCCTGATAATTTACGTATTCCAAAAAGTAATGAACTCAAGCCTGAAATAAAAAAAGTAAAAAAACAAAACACAGAAAAAAGAGATTATAAAATCAAAGATTACATAGTCTATCCAAAACATGGAGTAGGTCAAATAACAGAATTTAAGAAAATTAATATTGGTGGAATTGATGTTGAAACTTACATTATTAAATTTGAGAAAGATAAAGCAAATGGTATGGTTCCAGTTAATAAGCAGTCTCATTTACGTCCACTCTCAACTATAAATCAGGTTAATAAAAGTATATCTATTTTAAAAAGCAAACCAAAGATTAAGAGGTCAATGTGGAGCAGAAGGGCTCAAGAATATGAGGCTAAAATTTCCTCAGGTAAAATTTATGAACTTGCAGAAGTGGTCAGGGATTTAAATAAAGGGGATGACCTAATGATTGATCAATCTTATAGTGAAAGACAACTTTTTGAAAAAGCATACGATAGAATTCTTTCTGAATTTCAGATTGTTTTAAATGTTTCAAGAGAAGATACTCAAAAAAAATTAGATAAAGCCCTTAAAAGAAATTTAAGCAAAGAGATTAAAGAAGATCTTAAAACTGCTAAATCATCAAGTGCAAATGATTTGTCTGTTGAAGAACCTATTTCAGAAGTAGATGAACAGATTGAAGAATAAAAAAAACGCCTCTCACACAAAAAGTTATGAGAAGCGTTTTTTATAAAGAATACTAAGTTATTATCTTCTTCTTCTTTTTTTAGCTTTTTTCTTAGCTTTTTTCTTAGCCTTCTTTGCTTTTTTTCTTCTTTTAGGCATCTTTAGCTCCCTTTTTAGTTAAACGAATCAATTTGATTCGCGATTAACTTATTTTTATTTTTTTATATGCGTTATGTCAATTCTTTAATTGAAGTAAATAATTTTGTAAAAAATTTTTATAAAAATATTTTTTTTAAATTTTTAAAAGTGTAAAAAAGTTAATGTTTATGCGCTTTATAATCAAATATTTTAAGTAAATTAATAAAGTTTTTCTAAATCATCTTTGTATTTGTCTAAAATTTTTTTTCTTTTTAGTTTTAATGTTGGTGTTAGCATTCCATTTTCAATTGAAAATTCTTCCTCAATTAATTTAAATTTTTTAACTTTTTCAACTAAAGATAAAGTTTTATTTAAATTTTCTAAATAAATTTCAATTTCTTTTCTATTTTCAGTACTTTCAGAGACAATTAGAGCGACTAAATAAGTTTTTTTGTCTCCATAAACAAAACTTTGTTTAATTTTTTCATTTAAACATAATAAATTTTCAATTTTAGATGGTGAAATGTTATCTCCACCAAGAGAAACTATTATTTCTTTCTTTCTATCAGTAATTTTTAAATTTCCATTTTCTGTTATCTCTCCAATATCGCCTGTATGCAACCAGCCATTTCTTATAACTTCAGCTGTCTCTTTTTTCATATTCCAATAACCAAGCATGACATTTTCACCTTTGACTAAAATTTCTCCATCCTCAGCTATGTTGACCTCGTTTGTTTTAAAAGGAGGGCCTACTGTGTCAATTTTGATTTTTCCAGGAATATTACAGCTTACAACAGGTGAGGCCTCTGTAAGACCATAGCCTTGAAGAGTGGGTAATCCTATAGCGTTTAAGAATTCTCCAATTTTTTTGTCCAAAGCACCACCTCCAGACACAAAGGCTTTCAGTTTTCCACCAAACTGATTTTTAATCCTTTTTCTTACTAGTTTTTCACAAAAAAAATTAATTAATTTTTCTTTAAATGTTAAATTCTCATTATTCATTTTTTTGGTTCCAAGTGAGATAGTAGATGATATCAGTCTTTTCTTAAAACCTTTTTGTTTTGAAAAATTTAATGAAATTTTACTGTACAAATTTTGATAAAATCTTGGGACGGCTGTCATAATTGTGGGTTTTGCAATGGACATGTTAGATAATAACTTCTCTAAACTTTCAGCATAATAAATTTTTGCACCAAGCGAGATTTGAACAAATTGAACTGCATGCTCATATGAATGAGATAACGGTAACCATGTTAAAAAAGTAGTTTCACTATTTTGAACTAATTGATTTAATATTTCTTGAGCTCCCTCACAATTAGATAAAATTCCTCCATGACTGAGCATTACTCCTTTAGGATTACCAGTTGTTCCAGATGTATAAATTATACAAGCAAGATCTCTCCTTTCAAGATTTTGATTAAAACTTATATAAGGATCTGACTCTCTTTTTTTTAAATACTCATCAAATATATTTTCTATGTTCTCAACTTTTTCATTTATGTTTTCAATTGATAAAACTTTTATTTCATCTGAGATAAATTTTTGAATTTTTTTTAATTGGGTCTCATTAGAGACGATACAAATTTTTGGCTTACAATCATTTATGATGTATTCATAGTCTTTTTCTGAATAAGTTGTAAATAATGGCACCGTAACTCCACCTGCATTCATAATTGATATGTCAGAGATAAGCCACTCAGGTCGATTTTCAGATAATAGAATACACCGGTCTCCTTCAGCTAAATTTGCTTTTAAGTATTCGGATAAAATTTGAATTTTTGACGCGACTTGTTTCCATGTAAAAAAATCTTTTTCATTTTCTTTTAACCATTTTAAAAATGGCTTATCAGCAACTGAGTTTATTTCCTTATACTTACTAAAAAAAAGTTCTACTAAACTGTTTATTCTATTTAATTCCATAATTTGGTGGGCGAAGAGAGAATCGAACTCTCACTTCTTGCGAAACACGATTTTGAGTCGTGCGCGTCTACCAGTTCCGCCATTCGCCCCGATTGTTTAATAATTTATTAAATAGTATAAGAACTAAAATTATATTAAAACCAAAAAATGTTTAAAAATCTTTACAAAAAATGTTTAGATTTGGCAGGTCACAAAAGTTCTAAATATTACTTAGCGATTGTGTCATTTGTTGAGAGTTCATTTTTTCCGATTCCTCCTGACGTAATGGTAATTCCAATGGTAATCTCAAAGAAAGCTGATTTTAAAAAAATTTTTCTTATAGCAACAATATTTTCAGTTTTAGGTGGTATGCTTGGTTATGCAATTGGAGCATTCTTTTTTGAGTTTGGAGCAATCATCATGAATTTTTATGGTTATGAGGATAAACTATACAATATTAAAGAAAGTTTAATTAGAGATGATGGTTTTTATGCTTGGCTAGGAATACTTTTTTTAGCAGGTTTTACACCTCTTCCCTATAAAGTTTTTACGATTGCAAGTGGTCTCATAGGTTTTAATTTTTTAATTTTTGTTTTAATAAGCTTTATTTCTCGAGGATTAAGATTTTTTTTAGTGTCATATCTCTCTTACAAGTTTGGAGACTTATTTAATAAATTTATGGATAATCATGGGTCAAAATGGTTTACAATAATTGGGATATTAATTGTTATTATTGGATTAGTAGTTTATCTAATTTTTAAATCTAATGTTTAATCTAAAAACTGATTTTTATTTAAAAATAATTTTTTTACTTAGCTTTATTGCTTTAATTTCTGCTTTTTTTATAGAATATGTTCTTGGACATCAACCTTGTAATTTATGTTTAATAGAGAGAATTCCATATGGATTGAGTATCATAATGATAATTGCGTTCTTTTTTACTAAAAAAAATCAAAAATTCTTAGTTTTGTTATTAATACTGACTTTTACCTTTTCTTTTGCAATTTCATTTTATCATTTTGGAATTGAGCAAGGTTTTTTTCAGGAGTCATCTGTTTGTGGAGTAAAGAGTTTTACAGAAATTATCACCAAAGAAGATTTGCTTAAACAATTAAGTGAAAAAACAACAAGCTGTAAAGATGTGACATTTAGGATTTTTGGATTATCACTCACAAGTATTAATATTGTAGTTAGTTTATTTTTGATTATAACACTTTTAAAAATTTTTAAGGAATATGAAAAAGACAAATAAAAGGGTACAGGAATTTATTAGAGTTGATCATGCTGGTGAGAGAGGTGCTGTCAAAATCTATGAAGGTCAATTGTTAGCTTTAAACACTATTGTGAAAAATGAGAGTTTAAAAAAAACAATTGAAGATATGAAAGAACACGAAATAGAACATTGTCAATTTTTCGAAAAAGAAATAAAAAAAAGAAATATACAACCAACAAAATTTTTACCCATATGGGATTTATTAGGTGTTGGATTGGGTTTTGGCTCTACATTATTAGGCAAAAAAGCTGCAATGCTATGTACGGCATCCGTTGAAGAAGTTATTGATAAACATTATTTAGATCAAATTAATCAGCTTGGTCCTGAAGAGGAAGAATTAAAAAAGAAAATTACAAAATTTAGACAAGATGAATTAGATCATAAGGATATTGCTTATGAAGAGGGTGCAACAAAAAAAGGCTTTTACGCTATAATGGATAGAATTATTAAAACTGGATCTAAATTAGCAATAAATATTTCTGAGAAAATTTAATTTTAAGCTTCTAGCTCAACATCCCAATATAAATAGTCCATCCAACTTTTATGTAAATAATTAGGGGGGAAATTCTTTCCATTTCTATGTAAATCTTCAGTTGATGGTTGATAAGGATATTGATTTAGTTTCATTCCTGAAGATTTTAATAATTTTCCACCTTTTTTAACGTTACATTCTGAACATGCTGTTACAACATTATCCCAGTGTGTTTCTCCACCTTTTGATCTTGGTAACAAATGATCAAAAGTTAATTCCTCTCCACTTCCACAATATTGACAAGAAAATTTGTCCCTTAAAAAAACATTAAATCTTGTAAAACTTGGTTTAGATTGTGGAACTATATAATCTTTAAGAGCAATAACGCTTGGAAGCTGCATTTTGAATGATGGACTTCTTACAATTCTATCATAACTACTTACTATAATTACTCTATCTAAAAAAACTGACTTTACTGTATCTTGCCAAGACCATAATGATAAAGGGTAATAGCTTAAAGGTCTATAATCAGCATTTAAAACTAATGCAGGACATTTTTCTAATGATACATCTTGTTCAATAAAATTGTTCATAAATTAATTTTAACTTAAATAAAAAATGATTTCAATATTAAGAACTCATTTTATTTTTTTTAAAATATAATTTAATGCTATGCTAGAAGCTTCGATGGGAATATGATGATCGCAATTCTTAATTAAATGGGTCTCTATTTCAATATTAGATCTGATAAAGAAATCTTTTGCCTCTAACATATAATTGGGTGAGACAACTTGATCAGAATCACCATGAATTAAAAGAATATTTGTTGATGTTCTCTTTCTTTGCTTGAGATCCTCTTGATTAATAATCTTGCCAGAAAAACCTACAACACAACTAAATTTATTTTTAGATGTAAGCCCTAAATTAATTGACATCATACATCCTTGACTGAAACCAGACAAACAAATTTTATCGTTTTCTAGATTATATCTAATTTTTATTTCATCTATGAATTGATTGAGTTTTTTTTCAGCCTTGATTGTCTCATTTAATATGTATTTTGGATCATCTTTTGTAAGATCAAACCATTGAAACCCAGATGGATTTATTGGACAAGGTTCATGACCATTCGGACATAGAAAAATTGTATTTGTAAGGTGTCTTTTCCAATTTAATGAAAGCATACTTATATCTTTACCATCACCTCCGTACCCATGTAGTAAAATAACTGCGTTTTCAATTTTCACATCTTTTTCTGGTTTTATAATGGTTGTATCAAGGCAAAATGTCATAGTAATTGATTTATGTTTTTTTATCTATAAAACAACTTACTATAATTTTATGATTTCTGGAATATTAGTAAAAATTTTATCTATAATCTTACTAGTGGCTGTTGGTTTAGTTCTAATTCTTGGTATTGGAACTTTATTTAAAGGTGGAGAAACAAGTAAGAAGTACTCTAATAAATTAATGCAGTTAAGAGTCTTGCTACAATTTATAGCAATTATAGCCTTAGTTGCTTTTGCATATTTTTTTAAAAATTAATTAAAATTACTTAACCATTTAATAAATTTTTCATCAACAAAGTCGATTGATCCAATTATTCTCGCAAACTCAAGTCCATCTTTGTTAAAAAGTATGGTTGTTGGAAGGCCTCTTAATTTAAATTTCTTTGCCAATGTATTGGGCGAGTCAAAATATATTTCTAAATTTTTTATCTTCAAATCTTCAAAGAAAGTTAAAGATTTTTCACTAGTATCCTTACCAATATTTATAGGAAATATCTTTAGATTATCTAAATTTGGATTTTTAGATAACAAATCTAAAGATGGCATTTCCTCTTTACATGGAGCACACCAAGTTGCCCAAAAATTCAATAAAACTAGGTTTCCTTTATAATCATTTAAGTTTAATTCTTTATTTTTAATGTTTAAAAACGTTATATCATTGTAATTTTTTAACTCTTTATTAATGACTAAATTTTTTATATCGGAAGCGTCACTAGCAAAAGAATTTGATAACATTAAAATAAATATTATTAATAATCTCATGTTAAATAGGTATAATTAATTATCATGGTAAAAAATAAAAACAACCAGACAATATGGAATACAAGAATTAAGAATAATTCTTCTAATCTCTCACAAAAAATAGGTAGCTCTATTGATGTAGATAAAAGACTGTATAAAGAAGATATAAATGGTTCTATTGCTCATGTAGAAATGTTATTTAAACAAAAAATAATTTCTTTTAGAACAAAAAATAAAATTATATACGGACTAAATAAAATTGAAAAAGAAATATCTAATAAAAAATTTGAATTTAATAAAAAATACGAGGACATCCATATAAATATTGAAAAACGACTGTTTCAAATAATTGGTGAAGAAGCGGGATATGTTCACACAGCAAGATCTAGAAACGATCAAGTAATAACCGACTTTAAAATCTGGATTAAATCTGCAAATCAAAAAATTAGTGTAATGTTAAATAGCGTAATTAAAAATTCAATTAATTTAGCCGAAAAAAATATAGATACTATTATGCCAGGTTTTACTCATTTGAAAAATGCACAAGCAGTTTCATTTGCACACTATCTAATGGCATACGTAGAGATGTTTAAAAGAGACAAAGACAGATTTAAGAATAATTTAGACAGTTTAAATGAAAACCCATTAGGTGTTGCTGCATTAACCGGAACTTCATTTAATATTGACAGGAACTATACAACAAAAAAACTTGGTTTTGAAAAGCCTACAAATAATTCAATCGACACTGTAGCAGATAGAGATTTCGTCTTAGATTTTCTTTACAGTGTTTCTGTTTGTTCTTTGCATTTATCAAGAATTTCTGAGGAATTAATTATCTGGAATTCTGATGGTTTTAATCTGATTAACCTCTCAGATAAAATAGTAACTGGTTCATCAATAATGCCACAAAAAAAAAATCCTGATCTTTTAGAGTACTTAAGGGGTAAATCTGGAATTACTTTTGGTAATTTATTTTCAATGTTTACTATATTAAAAGGATTGCCTCTTTCATACTTCAAAGATCTTCAAGATGATAAAGAAATTATTTTTAAATCATATGATGTTCTTTTTCAAAGTTTAAAAATATTTAATGAAATTCTTAAGAATGTAAGTCCTAATAAAAAAAGAATGCTTGAATTAGCATACTCAGGTTACATTACTGCAACAGATTTAGCAGATTATTTAGTTAAAAATAATTCAATGTCTTTTAGACAAGCTTACCAAAAAACAGCTTTGCTGGTGAATTTAGCTGAAAAGAAAAAGAAAAAACTAAATGAATTATCCTTGGAAGACTTAAAAAAGGTAGAACCAACATTAACAAAAGATGTGTTAAAAGTGTTTGATTTAAAGAATTCTGTCAATTCCAAAAAATCTTATGGTGGAACATCTTTTGATAATATCAAAAAGATGATAAGGAAATATAAAAAATTAAGATGATTAAAAAAATTACATTTGTTATTTTAGTTTGTTGTATTTTAGTTTCTTGTGGAAAGAAAGGTGATCCTGAATATAAAGTTTTAAATAAAGAAATTAAAGTTCCAACAATTATAATTAACAAAATTTCATGAAATATATTAATAAAAGACTAACAGTGGAAAAAGTCAATTTCCATAGAATAGCTAAAAAATTTGGAACACCTTTTTATTGTTATTCATATTCAAAATTAAAAGAAAATGTAAATAAATTTAAAAAAAATTTTAAATCTTTTTCACCATTAATTTGTTTTGCAGTTAAATCTAATACCAATGTTAATTTAATTAGAGAAATTAAAAAGTTTGGTTTAGGAGCTGATGTAGTTTCTTTAGGTGAACTTATGATGGCCTTAAAAGCAGGAATAAAACCAAATAAAATAGTATTTTCTGGAGTTGGAAAAACTTCTAATGAACTGAATTTTGCAATAAATAAGCAAATACTACTCATTAACGCTGAGTCATTGAGTGAAATAATGGAAATAAATAGACTTGCAAAATTGAGAAACAAAAAAGTTAGAGTTGGGGTTAGACTTAATCCTAATACAGATGCAAAAACATTAAATCAAATTTCTACAGGGAAAAAAGAGAATAAATTTGGAGTAAATAAAAATACATTTCATAAAATTATTAATTTTTGTAGAAGTTCGAAAAATATAGACTTAAAATGTTTGAGTGTTCATATAGGCAGCCAAATATTAGATCACAAACCCTATGAAAAAATGCTTAAAGCTGTTAGCCATATCTTAAACAAGACTAATCATCAATTTGAATTTGTGGATTTAGGTGGAGGTATGGGAATTAATTATTCTGATAAAAACAAAACACTTAATTATAAAAAGTATAACACTGCAATTAATAATTTTCTCAAAAAGCATAGAGTAAAAATTATTTTTGAACCTGGTAGATCTATAATTGGCAATACTGGTATGTTAATTAGTAAAGTCATTTATATTAAAGACAGTGGTCGGAAAAAATTTATAATTATAGATGCTGCTATGAATGATCTTATGAGACCTGCATTATATGGTGCATTTCATAGGACATTGCCAGTAATAAAATCTAATAAAATATCAAATAAACCTTATGAATTCGTTGGTCCAATTTGCGAAAGTACTGATAAATTTATAACTTTAAAAAAATTTCAAAAATTAAAAGAAAAAGATTTAATAGCTATATGCGATGTTGGCGCCTACGGTATGTCTTTAAGCTCAAATTATAATTTAAGACCTAAACCAATAGAATTATTAATTAAAGGTTCCAAGATTAATGTAATTAGAAAAAGACAAAAGCACACGGAAATAATCTAGCTTTTAACGCAATGTTAAGAAACTTTATATTTTCATTATTTTTTTTTACTGGAATTATTATTATTTCATTAATTTTTTTGCCCTCATTTCTCTTACCTAAACAAATAGTATTATTTGGTGGTAAGTTAATGGGTCACTGGACGAGTTTTTGTGTAAAATTTTTTCTTTCAACAAAAATAATAATTAAAGGGGCTGAAAATATTATTAGAGATGAAAAATTTTTTATAGCAGCATCACATCAATCAATGTTTGAAACTTTCTTTCTTCAAACTTTATTTAACTCGCCTGTATTTATTCTTAAGAAAGAATTATTACTCATACCTATATTCGGATGGTATTTAAAAAAAATTGGATCGATATCAATTAAAAGAGGTCAAATTACAAAAGATAATCTAAGTTTTTATGATGAAATTTCAAGTGTAGTTACTAATTCAGATAGACCTTTGATAATTTTTCCTCAAGGAACTAGAGTTTTACCTAATGAAAGACCACCTTTTAAAAAAGGAGCCTCTAGAATTTATGAAAAACTTAAAATTGCTTGTCAACCAGTTGCGATTAATTCTGGATACGTCTGGCCTAAATCAGGAAGAAAAGTTAGCAATAGAACTATTACTATATCTATAATGCAGCGAATAAATAATGACTTAGAAAAAGACATATTTCTTAAGTCTTTAGAGGATAAAATTTATTCAGAATTAAATCTTTTAAATTAGCCTTTCATTGGCATTACAACATAGATACTATCAAAATCACCTGGATCTTTTATTAAAGCTGGAGATCCTGTATCATTTAAAAATAACTCTATTTTTTCACCATCAAGCTGTGAAGCAACATCTATTAAATATCTCGAATTGAAACTGATTTCTAAATCATGGTCAAATTTAACACCTAAGGTTTCATTGCCATCACCACTGGTAGTATTATTAACAGAAAGATTTAATGTATCCTTAGATAACTTAAACTTAACTCCATCTTTTTTATCCAGAGATACTGATGCGACCCTATCAATAGATCCTAAGAATGATTTAAGATTTGTCTCTAATTTTTTTTGATTATTCTTAGGAATTACTTGTACATAATTTGGGAATTTTCCATCAATTAATTTAGAAATTAAAATACTATTAGATAATTCAAACTTTATTTTTGATTTTAAGTTGGATACTTTAAGATCACCATCATAATTATCTAGTAAAGAGCAAAGTTGGAAAATAGTTTTTTTTGGAAGAATAATTGGTTCAAAATTTATTTTTTCATTTAATCTTATTTTGGAAACTGACATCCTATGACTATCAGTTGCGACAGCTGTCAAATAAATCTTATCCTCAACCTCAGTTTGATGAAAATATATACCACTTAAGTAATGACGTGTTTCATCATTTGATATTGAAAACTTACACTTATTAAGTAACTTTAAAAAATGTTTTGAATTAATTGCAAAAGTATTATCATTAAAATTTTCGTCTGTAAGCGGAAATTCTGAGGAATTTATACAATTTAGATTAAATATTGATTTTTCAGACTCTAGTTGAAGTTTATTTTCGCTATTCATTGATAAGTTTAATTTTTTGTCTGAAGAAAATTTTCTAACAATATCAAACATAATTGATGAGGTTGTAGTTGTATTTCCCTCCTCTAAAATTTCAACATTCTTTATTTGATGAATGAAAATTAAATCTAGATCTGTGGCTGTGATTGTTAATTTTGAGTTACTTGCATTTAGTAAAACATTAGAAAGTATCTGCAATGTACTTCTTTTTTCTATAACACCTTGACAATAACTTAAGGCTTCTTGAAGCTCTTTTTGATTTACGTTAAATTTCATCCTTCTTTATTATATAAAATAATATTCTTTAATTTATTTATATTATTATTCATGTCTGAATTTTTTTCTTTCAATTTTTCTATTGTTTTCACAGAATGAATTATGGTCGTATGATCTCGATTTGAAAATTCTCGTCCGATTTCTGGTAATGATTTTGTAGTTAAAATTTTAGTTAGGTAAATAGCTGTCTGTCTTGGTCTAACTAAATATCTCGATCTTCTTGAGGATAACATCTCATTTTTACTAATTTTGAAAAATTTACAGACAATTGTTTGTATTGAATCTATTGTTACATTATTTTCTGTTAAATTTAATAAATCTTTCAAAATAATCTTTGTCTCAGATAGACTTGGTAGTTTGTTATAAATCCTCGAAAATGAAACTATACGATTTATTGCTCCAACTAATTCTCTTACGTTAGTGGTGATTTTATTACTTATAAAATCTTGAATTTCATCTGTAACATTAACTTTGTCAGCATATAAAGTAGTTAATTCATTTATCTTGTGATTGATGATCTTTCTTCTTAAATCATACTCGGGTTTTTGAATATCTACAACTAGACCTCCAGAGAATCTTGATTTAATTCTCTCTTGAATTCTAGACAACTTATTAGGTGGTCTATCAGCTGAAACAATTATTTGTGAGTCTTTATCCAAAAGTGCATTAAAAGTATGAAAAAACTCTTCCTGCATAGCTTCTTTGCCATTCATGAACTGAATATCGTCTATTAATAAAACATCTGTATTTCTAAAATACTCTTTAAATTTAACCATATCGTTAGATTTAATTGATTTTACGAATTGATACATAAAACGTTCAGCTGAAATAAACATCACTTTTTTGTTTTTACTCATTTCGTAACCTATAGAATTTAGAAGATGAGTTTTACCTAAGCCTACGCCCCCGTATATATAAAGCGGATTATAATAGGAAATATTCTCAGATACCTTTAAAGAAGCTTCAAAAGCTATTTTATTACTTGAGCCAGTTAAAAAGTTTTCAAATCTTTTATTGGGATCTATTCGACTATATTGTAAATGAGAGTCTTTTATAAATGAGACTTTTTCAGTTTTATTTGTTTGATTAAAATCATTAAATTTTTCACTTTTATTATCCTTTTTTTCTATAATCTTAAATTCTATCCTTATAATTTGTTTTTTATGTTTTCTAATAGTTTGTAAAATTTGATCTAAATATCTTGATGTAATCCAATCACGAATAAACCGCGTCGGGACAGTCAATAAGATATAATTATTAAACTCCTCATGTAAATCAATTTTTTTTATCCAACTTTCATAAACTTCTATTCCCAATTTAATTTTTAATTCAGACTGAATTAATTTCCAATCAAGATTAATCTTATCAAAACTTTTATTTGTATGTGTATTGTTCATTTTTTTGGAGAGACTCCAGTTACATCAATAATGAGGGTCATTGCAACAAATTATTTTACTAAACCGAAAATAAATAAAATCTGGGATTGTGTAAAAAATTTTTTTAAAAAATTTCTTTGACAAATTTTTTTTTTATGTATTAAAAAATAAATAAAATTTATGATTGAATTAAATATAATATTTTTTTACTAATTCTAAATATTGTAATTTAAGATTAATGCATCATATATGAAGCGTATTCTTGAAGTTGAATCAACTTGAGGTATAGAAATTATAAGGAACTTATTTTTTTTGTAATTCTAGATACATTCCGAGATGCATTTTGTTTTTTTATTATTCCAGTTTTAGCAATCTTCATTAACTCAGAATTCAACTTGGGTAAGAACTTTAAAGCTTCTGATTTTTTTTTATTTTCAATCAGAACGTTCATCTTTTTTAATGCAATTTTGTATCTACTCTTCCTCGCTTTGTTAACCACAGTTTGTTTAGATATTCGTCTAATTCTTTTAATTGCTGATTTTGTGTTAGCCATAATTTGCAGGGGTATAACCACTTAAATAGGCCCGGTCAATAATATATTTAATATTTTTGACATATTTCACACAAAAATGTTGACCTATTTGATTGAGTTATTTTATTAATTGTTCCCGAACAACTAAATCTTTTACATTTTTGTTTATCTCTACCATAAACCTTAAACTCTTTTTGAAAATTACCTTGATCGCCTTTTGTATTTTTAAAGTCTCTTATGGTTGATCCACCTTTTCTTATAGCATTTTGCAAAATTTTTCTTGAATTTATAACAATATCCTTGCATTGATTTTTTTTCAAATATTTAGCCGGTAATAAGGGATTAATTTTTGATAAATATAAAATTTCGCTCGCATAAATATTTCCGATACCAGATACAAAATTTTGATCTAATAAAAAATTTTTTATATTTTTATCCTTTTTTCTAAAATAACTAATCAAATACTTTGAATTAAATTTTTTGTTAAAAGGTTCTGGCCCATAACTTTTAAACTTTTTTTTAAGATTGTTAAAATCACTAAAAAATTGAAAATAACCAAATCTTCTAGGGTCATTATAAATTAACTTGATATTTTTAAAATAAAATTCAACATGATTGTGATTTTTGGGCAAATTTGGTGAATTATAAAAACTAGCATTGGTGGGTAGATCCTTTTTTTTATTTTTAATAATATGAATTGTTCCTGACATTCCTAAATGAACTATACAAAAACTCTTATTCTCCAGCTCAATAATCAAATATTTTGAGAATCTTTTAATATTTGAAATAAATTTATTTTTTAGCTTTTTTTCAAAGGAGGCTTCCAATTTAAATCTTAAGTTTCTGTTTCTAACCAAAACTTTATTGATTTTTTTACCTTTTATATTTTTTAATAAAGATTGTCGTACTATTTCTACTTCTGGTAATTCTGGCATTTACTATTATATTAAATGAATAATTAATTAAAAATGCAACAACATCTTCAAAATAAAAAAGGGTTAGTTCAAGGGGTATTTAATCAAGTTTTTGATAGATATGATTTAATGAATGATTTTATGTCATTTGGAATACATAGACTGTGGAAAAAAAACTTAATCAATATGATGGGGCCATCAAAAAATAAAAGCCTAGTTGATGTTGCTTGCGGTACTGGAGATATAGGAAAACTTTATCTAGATAACACTAATATCAATAATCATATCACTTGCATCGATCCAAATAGAGGGATGGTATCCAAAGGAAAGAGAAAGTTAAAAAATTATAAAAATATAAAATGGATAATTTCCAGTGCAGAAAAACTCCCCCTCAAAAGCAATTCATTTGATTTTTATACGATTAGTTTTGGCTTAAGAAATACAAAAAATTTAGATAAATCTTTATCAGAGGCATATAGAGTTTTAAAAAAAGGTGGACGATTTTTTTGCTTAGAATTTTCCAAAATACAAAATAAGAACTTAGAACTTATCTATAAAAATTATTCAAAATTAATTCCTTTAGTTGGTAAATACGTTGTTGGACAAAGGGAGCCTTATGATTATCTTATTGAAAGTATTGATAATTTTGTCAATCAAGAAGAGCTTTTACAATTTATGAAATTAAATAAATTTCAAAAATGCAATTATAGGAACCTCTCTAATGGAATAGTATCTATACATAGTGGTTGGAAAGTTTAATGATAAAAAAAATTATAACTTTATTTAAACTTGGACGAAAAATAGCTCATTCAAATATATTAGAAATAATCTCAAAATTTCAAAAGCCACCATTAGCAATCACATTACTATTTAAGTTTTTGTCAATAACTTTTACACCTAAAAAAAAAGATTTTGATAAAAGTGAAGGTGAGGGCTTGGCAGAATCCTTAGAGTCTATGGGTACAACTTTTATAAAACTTGGACAATTTTTAGCTACTCGACCAGATATAATTGGGGAAGATCTCTCAAAACAACTAGAGAATCTTCAAGATAAGTTGCCACCATTTTCACTTATACAAGCTAAAGAAATCATGAAAAATGATTTAGGAAATGAGACATATAACTCAATTATCAATTTAAGTGAGCCTGTTGCAGCAGCCTCCATAGCTCAAGTTCATAAAGCTCAAATCAACGATAATGGTACTATCAAGGATGTTGCGATAAAGATTTTACGTCCGAACATTAAAAAAATTTTTAATGATGAAATTGATGCAATTATGCTTTTTGCTTTTTTAGTGGAGTCATTTATTAAAAAGACAAAAAGATTAAAGTTGGTTGAGGTGGTTTTTTTACTTAAAGAAATAACAAATTTAGAAATGGATTTAAGATTTGAAGCAGCTGCTGCTAACGAATACTCAGAAAATACTAAAAATGATGTTGGATTTAGAGTTCCTGAGATTTATTGGAATTTTACAAGTGAAAATGTAATGACATTAGATTGGGTTGATGGAATTTCTATTAGAGAAACTGAGGAATTAAAAAAAAGAGATTTAAATACTGAAAAAATTGCAAACGACATTATTCAAAATTTTCTAAGACATGCAGTGAGAGATGGATTTTTTCATGCAGATATGCATCAAGGAAATATATTTATAGACAATAATGGTCATATAGTTCCAATTGATTTTGGAATAATGGGTAGACTTGATAAAATGAGTAAAAGATTTTTGGCAGAAATATTATTTGGTTTTATCCAAAGAGATTACCGTAAGGTTGCAGAAGTGCATTTGGTTGCTGGACTGGTTCCTAAAGAAGTTCCAATTGATGATCTTGCTCAAGCGCTGAGATCAATTGGTGAACCAATTTTTGGCCAAACAGTAAAAGATATTTCTGGTGGAAAATTATTAAAACAATTATTTGATGTTACAGAAAAATTTAACATGCAAACACAACCTCAACTTTTGATGCTCCAAAAAACAATGGTTGTTGTGGAGGGGGTAGCCAGGAAATTAAATCCAAATACAAACATTTGGACTACATCTAAACCTGTTCTAGAGAATTGGTTAAGAGAAACAAAAGATCCTATGACCACAATTAATGAAACAATCCAAAGTACATCTGAAGTGATTAAAAGATTACCGGAATTTCCAGAAATAATGGATAAAGCTAATCAAGCTCTAACATATTTAGCTAGTGGTCAAATTCCACAAAATTCAAACTCTTATACCGCTTTGAATACAAAAAAATCAGAAATGACTGCTTTTAGAAATCAATCTATTATTGGCTTTTTAGTCCTTGTAATTTTTGGTCTATTGGTATTTTAATTCACTCCATGGGTATCTTGAATAATAAAAAAATCTTATTAATAATTTGTGGGGGTATAGCTGCATATAAAAGTCTCGAATTAATCAGACTTTTAAAAAAGGATGGTGTAATTATAAAAACAATTCTTACTAAAAGCGGTGCTGAATTTGTGACACCTCTTTCAATTACTTCGTTATCTCAATCTAAAGTTTATCAGGATCTTTTTAGTATAGAAAATGAGGTAGAAATGGATCATATTAGTCTCTCAAGATGGGCAGATCTCATTTTAATTGCCCCTGCAACAGCTAATACAATATCTAAACTTGCTAGTGGAAGTTCAGACGATTTAGCTTCAACCGTTGCTCTTGCGTCAAACAAAAAAATTTTTATTGCTCCTGCAATGAATGTAAGGATGTGGGAACATCAATCTACTAAACAAAATATAATAAAACTAAAAACCTATAACTACGAATTAATTGGTCCTGAAATTGGAGATATGGCATGTGGAGAATACGGTGAAGGTAAAATGTCGGAACCAAAAGAGATAATAAATAAGCTTGAAATTTATTTAAAAAATTTAAAACAAAAAAACAAGTTAAAGGCAATCGTGACCGCAGGACCAACCAAAGAGTACATTGATCCAGTAAGATATATATCCAATAAATCCAGTGGTAAGCAAGGCTATGAAATTGCGAAATCATTAACAAAAAAGGGTTTTGAAACAACTTTAATTTCAGGACCAACAAACTTAGAAATAAATAATGATATCAATTTGATCAAAGTTGAAACTGCTGAAGAAATGTTTCAATCGACACTTATAAGTTTACCAGCTGACGTTGCAATATTTTCAGCAGCAGTGTGTGATTATAAAGTGAAAGAAATCTCTAAAATAAAAATAAAGAAACAGGATGAAATTAGTTTAGATTTGGAAAAAAATGTCGATATTCTTGAGTATGTCTCTAATCATAACTCCTTAAGACCAAAACTTGTGGTAGGCTTCGCAGCTGAAACGAATGATTTAGAAAACAATGCTAATAAAAAACTAAGTGAAAAAAATTGTGACTGGATAGTTGCAAATGATGTATCAAATAAATCAATTGGTTTTGAATCAAATTTTAATGAAATATCAATTC
Source organism: uncultured Pelagibacteraceae bacterium (assembly GCA_902596925.1). Lineage (GTDB taxonomy): Bacteria > Pseudomonadota > Alphaproteobacteria > Pelagibacterales > Pelagibacteraceae > Pelagibacter. Next base: position 21,746 of record CACJVT010000003.1, read on the forward strand.
TTTATAAAAATAAAAAAATAGAGAGACTTAAATATAAATCTAAATCAGAAATTTCAGATGAATTAGTTGAAAAAATCATTGATCATTTAAACTAATGATTAAAGTTTTAGTAAAAAAATTAAAACCTTCTGTAAAATTACCATCATATAAAACTGATGGTGCATCTGGCATGGACCTAATGGCATATATAGATAAATCAATTGAATTAAAGCCAGGAGAATCGTGCCTGGTACCAACTGGATTATCAGTTGCATTTCCTAAAGAATATGAAATTCAAATAAGACCAAGGTCAGGATTAGCGGCAAAAAGCAATATTAGTGTTTTAAATACACCTGGTACAATTGATAGTGATTATAGAGGAGAAATAAAAGTTATTTTATTTAATCATGGTAATAAAAGTTTTAACATCAATAACAACGATAGAATTGCTCAAATGATTTTAACTCCAGTTATAAAAATGGATCTAGAAGAAACAAATGAACTTCCAAATTCAATAAGAGGAGCAGGTGGTTTTGGTTCAACTGGTAAATGAGAGAAAGTCTTAACAAATCTCAAATTGAAAGGTTCTCAAGACAATTAGTTTTAAAAAATATAGGTGCGAAAGGTCAAAAAAAAATTTTATCCTCTAAAATTTTAATCGTTGGTGTTGGAGGATTAGGTTGTCCTGCTGCAGAAAATCTAGTAAGAGCTGGTATTGGAACTATTGGTCTTGTTGATAATGATATCATAAATCTTTCTAATATACACAGACAAAGCCTATTTACTTCTAAAGATATAAAAAAATCAAAAGTCAGTGTAGCTGCAAAAAAACTGAGGGAAATAAATCCATCTACTAAAATTAAAACTTACAAATCAAGACTCAATAAGAATAATATCAAAAATATAATAAAAGATTATGAAATAATTATTGATGGTTCAGATAATTTTAAGACAAAATTTTTAATTAATGATTTCTGTGTAAAATTGAAAAAAAAATTAGTAACAGGAGCAATCAGTAAATTCGATGGTCATGTATTTACATTTGATTTTAACGATAAAAAAACAGCTTCTTTAAAAAGTTTCTACCAAGAAAATGAAATTTCAGACAATGACCTAAATTGTGAATTTGAGGGAGTTCTTGGCACAACTGCGTCAATTGTAGGAACAACTCAAGCAAATGAGGCCTTAAAAATGATTATGAAAATTGGGCAAACTTTAAAAAATCAAATATTAATTATTGATCTTTTAAATCTTAATTTTAGAAAAGTTAAATTTAATAGAAAATAGGTATAAATTAATAATGAAAAATTTATATTTTTTAATTTTGCTCTGGATTTTTTTTCCATTAAATGTTTTTGCAAGCGATACTTTTCTCTCATTAAAAAAAAATAAAGTAAATGTAAGATATGGTCCAGGGTTCGAATATCCTATAAAATATATCTATAAAAAAATTAATTTACCTATTAAGCAGATTGATAAGAAGGAAAATTTCAGGAGGATTATTGACCTAAAAAATAATAGTGGATGGATACATGTCTCTCAACTCAAAAAGGTAAATTCTTTAATACCAAAGATCGATAAGATTTTGTTTAGCGGGCCAACAAATTTTTCAAAACCTTTAGCAAAAATAGAAAAGGGGAGAGTTTTGTTAATACAGAATTGTAATGATAATTGGTGTAAGGTGAAAACTGAAAACTTTAAGGGTTGGGTAAAAATAGAAAATTCCTGGGGTGTGAATTAATCTTAATCTTTTCGACTTTTATTTTTTAATGTTAAACTACTTTTGTTGTTCACAAACATCCTTGATCACAGGAGCATTTGCACAATCTAAACATTTTGTTTTCTGAACAATACAACCATCATCAAGAACTTCAACATCAACAATCTTATCACACTTGGAACAAGTTGAGGAAATTGTTAGTCCACATTTTTTACAGTTATAATTTTCTGTTTGCATGGTGAAAAATTAATCATAAATAAATTTATTTCAATAACTATCCATGCGAATGATTATTATTATCGAAACTTTTTTGCAAATGATTACTAATTGCTCTTTTTTTTGGGGTATTTGATCAAATTATTTTTTAGATTTGCTTGTCCACCATTTATCTAAAATAAAATACCAAATTGAATTTGCTATTGGTTCAACAATTGCATCTGTCAATGCTATTTTAAAAGAAACATCTGCTACTATCATTAAAACTGTAATCGCAATTGCAAAGTGTCCAATTGTATAAATTACAGTTCTAAGTAAGGAGCCCTTATTATTTTGATAGATATTTTGGGATGCTTGAAATATGCCTTTAGTAATTTCCATCAGTTTTTAAAAGGACTCTCAAGAACACAAGCCACAAGGTGTATTCTAGCCTGTTCACCTCCATTAAAAAAATTATGATATTTAGTGTTATTTGTAATCCAAACTTTCCCATCTGCGGGTAAATGTTTAGCGACATTCTCTATAACCATTGAACACCCTTTATTAGTGATTATAGGCACATGAAGCCTACATTCTGGATCTTTGTGCCAACTCAAAGTTGATCTAGGCTCTTTTAATAAGAGCCTAACCCTTCCCAATTTGAATCTCTTACTTAGAACTTTGTAAACTTCTGCAAAGTATGTATTTTCAAATTCAGGTATTAATTGTGTGTATTTAGACTCATCTATATCAACATCTCTTGAAACCTCTTTTCCACTTTCATCTGCAATTGTCCAATATTTTCCTCTGATATTACTCCCTTCAATCGAGCTCTTATCGTTTGGAATTTGGTTTAATGGAATTGCACCAAAATGTGTGACACCTGGTGTATTAAATTTTTTTAATTTCAAAATTTTATCTAAGTCATCCTTTAACTTTGAAATGTCAAAATTTAGATTTGGAACTTCGTAAAAATCCCTGAAATTTGCTGTAGCCATATAACTTTATCTTTTTTTCAAATTTAATTTAATTTCAAATCAAATCGATCAGAATTCATAACTTTTACCCATGCAGCTATAAAATCTTTAACAAATTTTTCACTTGAGTCCTCACAGGCATAAACTTCTGCAAGAGCTCTTAGTTGAGAATTTGAACCAAAAATCAAATCAACTCTTGTTGCTTTCCATTTAGTTTTTTGAGTTTTTCTGTCTTTTCCAACAAAAGTTTGTTCTGATTTATCTTCCTCTTTCCATGTAGTGTTCATGTCTAATAGATTTACGAAATAATCGTTAGTAAGAGAACCAGGTTTATTTGTAAAAACTCCATAATTTGAACCATCATAGTTAGTATTTAAAACTCTCATACCGCCTATAAGTGCTGTCATTTCTGGTGCAGTCAGACCCATTAGTTGTGCTTTATCAACCAATTTTTCTTCTGCTGAGACATTTGAAGCTCCGCCATTTAGATAGTTTCTAAAACCATCTGCCTGAGGCTCAAGAAGACCAAAAGAATGAATATCAGTTTGATCTTGTCTTGCATCTCCTCTGCCTGCTGAAAATGGAACATTAACTTTATGTCCTGCCTTTTTAGCAGCCATCTCAATACCAACACCACCTGCTAAGACAATTAAGTCTGCCATTGATACACTTTTCTTTTTATTATCAAATTGATTTTTAATTTTATTTAAAGCTTTAACCACTGTTGATAATTTCTTAGGATTATTTACAACCCAACTTTTTTGTGGTTCTAGCATTATTCTTGCACCGTTTGCACCACCTCTTTTATCTGATCCTCTAAAAGTTGAAGCTGATGCCCATGCAGTTGCAACTAAATCTGAAATTGATATTTTTGATTTAGAAATTTTGTTTTTTAAATCTTTCATATCTTTTGATTTAAGTTTGTACTTTGGTTTATCAATTGGATCTTGCCAAATTAAATGCTCTTTTGGAACTTCGCTACCTAAGTAACAAACTCTTGGACCCATATCTCTATGAGTTAATTTAAACCATGCCCGAGCAAATGCATCGTGGAACTCTTTAGGGTTTTGATGAAAATGCTTTGTAATTGGTCCATAACTCGGATCAACTTTCATTGATATATCTGTTGTTTGCATCATTGGTGGATGAAGCACACCTTTTTGATGCGCGTCAGGAACCATCTTAATTTTTTGACCATTTTTCTTTGGAGTCCATTGATGAGCTCCAGCTGGACTTTTTGTTAATTCCCAATCATGACCGTATAAACAATCTAAATATCCCATATCCCACTTAGTAGGATTTTGAGTCCAAGCACCTTCGATACCACTGCTTATTGTGTCAACACCTTTTCCAGATTTATATCCACTATTCCACCCAGTAGATTGATCTTGAAGTTTTGAAGCTTCTGGATCTGGACCTTTGTAAGACTCTGAAGCTGCTCCGTGAGATTTTCCAAATGTATGTCCTCCAGCAACTAAAGCTGCTGTTTCATAATCGTTCATAGCCATTCTTCCAAATGTCTCTCTGATGTCGTGTGCTGCTAGTAGTGGATCTGGATTTGCATCCGGACCTTGTGGATTTACATAAATCAAGCCCATGTGAGAAGCACCTAACGGTTGCTCTAAATCTCTTTTTCCACTGTATCTCTCAACACCTAGCATTTCTTTTTCTGAACCCCAATAAATATCATCCTCTGGTTCCCAGATGTCTGTTCTACCTGCACCAAAACCAAAAGTTTTAAAACCCATTGAGTCTAATGCTACATTTCCAACTAATATAAATAAATCTGCCCATGAAATTTTTCTTCCATACTTTTTTTTAATTGGCCATAAAAGTAACCTTGCTTTATCTAAATTCACGTTATCTGGCCAAGAATTGAGTGGAGCAAATCTTTGATTGCCAGTGCCGGCACCACCTCTACCATCACCAGTTCTATAAGTTCCTGCAGCGTGCCAAGCTAATCGGATAAATAAAGGACCATAATGACCATAATCTGCAGGCCACCATTCTTGTGAGTCTGTCATTAATTTTTTTAAATCTTTTTTTAATGATTTGTAATTAAGTTTTTTAAATTCTTTTGCATAATTAAATTTTTTATCCATAGGGTTTGATAAATTTGAATGCTGACTAAGAATCTTTAAATTTAAACTATTTGGCCAGAAGTCCCTTACTGTTTGACCTCTTCCTGCAGAAAACTTTGCAGGTGTACCCGCTCCTGTAAAAGGACATTTGCTTAACTCATTTGCTTTAAAAGATTTATTTTTAAAATTTTCAGTACTCATTTACTCCCCATGATTAAAATTGATATTTGACTAGTTTATAATGGTTCTAAATAGCTGTCAATTGGTTAATAATGACGCTCGGTAAATTGATAAGCTAATCTTCAAGTTTGACTAGAACCTCAATGGATTTGATTTTCTTCCCATCAATTTTTCTTTTAATGTTTATAGGTCCTACATCAGAGTTTTCTAAGTCAATCAATTTACCATCTTTTAAATTATAAAAATGATGATGATCAGTAATGTTTGTGTCAAAATAAGTTTGGTTTGAGTTTACAGGGATTTGCTTTAAATATCCTTTTTTTTCAAAAGCATGAACTGTATTATAGATTGTTGCTAAAGATATTTTGTTATCTATTTTATCTTTAATTTTTTGCTCTAACTCATTTATTGTGAAATGAAATGTTCTCTCAGTATTAAACAGAACCTCACATATCTGAAGCCTTTGTTTAGTAGGTCTTAATCCAGAATTTCTTAATTTTTCTATATATTTCACTTTTTAAGCAAATTGTTAGTTAAAATTATTCTAAACAAGTATTATAATTATATTATATAGTTACAAAATCAAGTAAATAAGAGTATTCAATTTTATGAAAAAAAACTCTTACTCATACGATGAACTAATAAATTGTGGTGAAGGGAAATTATTTGGTCCTGGTAATGCTAAATTACCTCTTCCACCAATGCTTATGTTTGATAGAATTACAGAAATTAATGACGACAAGGGAGCTTTTAAAAAAGGCTTATTAAAAGCTGAGTTAGATATTAAAAATGATCTTTGGTTTTTTGATTGTCACTTTAAAGAGGATCCTGTTATGCCAGGATGTTTAGGATTAGATGCTATGTGGCAACTAGTTGGTTTTTTTCTAGGTTGGAAAGGAAATCCTGGTAAGGGAAGGGCTTTAGGAGTTGGTACTGTTAAATTTACAGGTGAAGTTTTAAAAAATGTCAAAAATGTAAGATATGAAATAGATATGAAAAAAATAATGTCGCCTGGAGGAACAACTGTTGGTCTTGCTAATGGGGTATTACTTGCTGATGAGAAAAAAATATATTCAGCTGACAATTTAAAAGTAGGTTTATTTAAATAATGAGAAGAGTGGTAATAACTGGTTTAGGGATAGTATCTTGTTTAGGCAATAATCAAGATGAAGTTTATCAATCTTTATTAAATTCTAAATCAGGAATTTCTTTTGCAGAAGAATATAAAGAACATAACTTGAAAAGCCATGTTCATGGTAAACCGAACATTAAACTAGAGGATCATATAGATAGAAAAACAATTAGATTTATGGGTTCTGGTTCAGCGTATAATTATATAGCCATGAAAGAAGCAATTAAGGACTCTGGCTTAGAAGAGAAAGATATAAGTAATTTTAAAACAGGAATTGTAATGGGTTCAGGTGGCCCTTCGATTGAAAATGTTATTTTGGCTGCTGATAAAACACGAGCTAAAACACCAAAACTTATGGGACCTTTTATTGTTCCAAGAACAATGGCAAGTACAGCTTCTGCTACACTCGCGGTGCCATTTAAAATTAAAGGCACTAACTACACTATGAGTTCAGCTTGTGCAACAAGTGGACATTGTATTGGAAATTCTATGGAATTAATTCAATTAGGTAAACAAGATATTGTTTTTGCTGGTGGTAGTGAAGAAATACATTGGGCAATGACTGCAATGTTTGATGCTATGACTGCTTTGTCATCAAAATACAATGATACGCCTGAGACTGCATCAAGAGCCTATGATAAAACAAGGGATGGTTTTGTAATTGCCGGAGGCGGAGGAGTTTTGGTGCTTGAAGAATATGAACACGCTAAGGCTAGAGGAGCAAAAATTTATGCAGAATTAACTGGCTATGGAGCAACCTCAGATGGATATGATATGGTAGCACCATCAGGTGAAGGAGCCATTAGATGTATGAAAATGGCTATGGCGACAGCAAAAAATAAAATTGATTACATAAACACACATGGAACATCTACTCCTGTTGGAGATATTACAGAGTTAAATGCTGTTAAAGAGACTTTTGGATCAGAAATTCCAAAAATTAGTTCAACTAAATCTCTTTCCGGACATCCGTTAGGAGCAGCATCTGTTCATGAGGCAATATATTGTTTAATTATGATGAAAAATAATTTTATCGCTGGCTCTGCAAATATTAATGAAATGGATAATGAGGCAAAAAAATTCCCTATAGTCGCTAAGACTGAAACAGGAACAGCTTTAAATACAGTAATGTCAAACAGTTTTGGGTTTGGTGGAACTAATGCAGCTCTAATTTTTGAGAAGGTTTAGTTATGAGTTTAATGAAGGGTAAAAAAGGATTGATCATGGGTGTTGCTAATGAGAGATCTATTGCCTGGGGTATTTCACAAAAACTAGCTGAAGCTGGAGCAGAGCTTGCATTTACCTACTTAGGAGATGCATTAAAGAAAAGAGTAATACCTTTAGCAGAAAAATTGAATTCAAAAGTAACATTTAGTTGTGATGTTGAAAAAAAAGAAGAAATAGAAAAATTATTTGAAAATATCAAATCTAATTGGGGTGAAATTGATTTTGTGGTGCATGCTGTTGCGTTTTCGGATAAATCAGAATTGTCAGGAGAATATTTGAATACTACAAGAGAAAACTTTTTAAGAAGCATGTTGATCTCTTGCTTTTCATTTACTGAGGTTGCTAAAGAAGCTTCAAAAGTTATGAAAAGTAATGGAAGTATGTTAACTTTAACTTATGAGTCCACTAAAGCTATACCAAATTATAATGTAATGGGTGTTTGTAAATCTGCACTTGAGGCGAGTGTAAAGTACCTCGCAAGAGATTTGGGTAGAAAAAATATAAGAGTGAACGCAATTAGTGCTGGCCCAATTAAAACATTAGCTGCATCAGCAATTGGAGATGCAAAATTTTTATACAAATGGAATGAGGATCACTCTTTTCTTAAAAGAAATGTGGATATCCATGATGTTGGTAATTCGGCATTATACTTACTTAGTAACCTTGCAAATGGTGTAACAGGTGAAATCCACTACGTAGATGCTGGGTATAATAAGGTTGGTATGCCAGATCCCAAAAATATTAGTTAATTTTTAAATATGGAAATTTTTATTTTCTTAATTTGTTTAATATTTGTGGTTTATTATTTATTCAGACCTACCTCTAAAAAAGAAAAAGACCAATTTGATGATAAAAATAATTGGCGAGGTGGGTTTTAATTTTTATTTATCAGCTTGTTTAATTGAAAGCTTTACTTTACCTCTATCAAAGCCAATTACTTTTACTTTTACTTGATCACCTTCTTTTACAACATCTGTAACTTTTGCTACTCTTTTATCCGCAAGTTCAGAAATATGGACAAGTCCATCTTGTTTGCCTAAGAAATTTACAAACGCGCCAAATTCCATAATTTTCATTACTTTGCCTGAATAAACTTTATTCAATTCAGCTTTAGCAGTGATGTCTTTAATCATTTGCATAGCAATATTTCTAGCCTCTTCATCTGGCGCAGCAACTGTCACTATACCTTCATCATTAACATCAACTTTTGCACCTGATTTTTCTACGATCTCTCTTATTGTAGCTCCACCTTTTCCGATCACAGCAGCAATGTCTTTTTTATCAACAGAGATTTTTTCCATCTTCGGAGTATGTTTTCCAACATCTGATCTTGAAGCTGATAATGCTTTATTCATTTCACCTAAAATATGAATTCTTCCATCTTTAGCTTGATTTAATGCCTGTTCCATAATCTCAAATGTAATACCAGTGATTTTGATATCCATTTGAAGGGAAGTAATTCCATCTTTAGTTCCAGCTACTTTAAAATCCATATCACCAAGATGATCTTCATCACCTAAAATATCTGATAAAACGCTGAACTCATCACCCTCTTTAATTAATCCCATCGCAATACCAGCAACTGGTTCTTTTATTGGAACACCTGCGTCCATTAATGCAAGTGATGTCCCACAAACTGTAGCCATTGATGAGGAGCCGTTAGATTCTGTAATTTCTGAAACAACTCTAAACGTATAAGGGAATGCCTCAGTAGACGGTAGTGAAGAATGAATTGCTCTCCATGCTAATTTACCGTGTCCTATTTCTCTTCTACCAGTTCCTATTCTGCCTGTTTCACCAACTGAAAAAGGTGGAAAGTTGTAGTGAAGCATAAATCTTTCCCTTTGCAATCCATCTAAGCTTTCAATTCTTTGTTCATCATCTGAGGTTCCTAAAGTTGCTGTTACTATTGCTTGCGTTTCTCCCCTAGTAAACAAAGCTGAACCATGCGTTCTTGGTAAAATTCCAACCTCGCATGAGATAGGTCTAACATCAGATAAACCCCTTCCATCAATTCTATTTTTATTTTTTAAAATATCTGTTCTGACAATAGATTTTTCGATTTTTTTAAGTTCAGAGTTAACATCGAGATCAGTATAATTTTCATCTTCCTCATAAAGCTTTTTAGCTTTATCAGTGATCTCTGAAATTTGGTTTGATCTATCTTGTTTATCTCTGGTCGCAAAAGCTTTTTTAAGATCTTCAGTAAATGTTCCCTCAAGTTTTTTCTTCACTTCCGAAAGATCTTTCTTTTCAACAGTCCATTCAGGTTTTCTACATTCTTTTGCAAGTTCCTCAATCATTTCAATTACAGGAACAAAACCCTCATGACCAAATTTAACTGCATTTAACATCTCTTCCTCTGTTAAACCACTTGCTTCAGACTCAACCATTAGCACAGCATCTTTTGTGCCTGCCACAACTAAATCTAATTTTGATTTTTCTAAATCAGTCTTTGATGGGTTCAAAACATACTTGCCATCAATATAACCAACTCTAGAAGCTCCTACAGGTCCCATAAATGGCATACCTGAAATTGCTAATGCTGCTGAAGAGGCTATTATAGATAAAATATCAGCTTCATTTTCTTTATCATAAGAAATTACAGTTGGTAACAACTGAACTTCATTTTTAAATTCATCTGGGAATAATGGTCTAATAGGTCTGTCAATTAATCTTGAAATTAACGTTTCACTTTCAGTTGGCCTTGCCTCTCTTTTGAAATATCCACCTGGAATTTTTCCAGCTGCATAATACTTTTCTTGATAGTTCACAGATAATGGAAAATAATCCATATCTGGATTTACTTTTTTTGCTCCCACCACTGTCGCTAAAACAACTGTTTCCTCACATGTTGCTATTACTGCTCCGTCTGCCTGTCTTGCTACTTTACCTGTTTCTAAACTTATCTTCTTTCCTGCTACTTCAATTTCCTTCTTATATACTTTAAACATTTCATTTCCATTTCGTTTCGTTCCATTCCGTTCTATCTATCTTGACTTCTACTTTCTTAAATTCAATCTTGACAGTACATTTTTGTAAGAGTCCATCTTATTTTTCTTAAGATAATCTAACAATTTTTTTCTTCTATTTACCGCTCTCAACAACCCAACTGAGGAATGTTTGTCTTTATTAAATTGTTTAATATGTTTAGAGAGAGTTTCAATTTTGTCCGTAAGCAAGGCAATTTGGACTTCGGAAGACCCAGTGTCTTTATCGTGCATTGCTAGTTCTCGTGCTTTTTTGTTCATTTTTTGCTTTTCCTATTTATTTGTTTGTTTTATTAAGTTTTCAATTTTTTCTGCATACTCAAATGACTCGTCTTTCCTAAAAAGTAATCTAGGTAAAAATTTCATAACCACTTTTTGTGATAAAATTTTTCTTATCAAGAACGAGTATTCTTTCAAAATATTTACTGTTTCCTCTGCATCTTTGCCTCCTAATGGAAGGACATACGCTTTAGCAATCTTTAAATCCGGGCTCATTCTTACTTCAGTTACTGTTATAGTATTTGTCTCTAAATTCGGCACTTTAGCCTCATTTCTTAAAAAAATCATGCTTAAAGACTGCTTAATCATTTCTCCAACTCTTAGCTGTCTTTGAGATACTGGTTTACCTATTCGATCTGCCATTAAATTGACCTCTCTGTAGATGTAACACTAAAAGCTTCTATAGTGTCATTTTTTTGAAAATCCATATAATCTTTAAGGGTAATACCACATTCTTGACCACCACTAACCTGCTTGACTTGGTTTTTTTCTCTAAATATTGAGGAAACCTTTCCTGTATAAATTATAGCACCATCTCTTATAATTCTTACTTCTGATGTGCTATTAATTTCTCCCTCAGTCACTTTTGACCCTGCTACTTTGCCTGCTCCTGAAACTTTGAAAATTTCTAAAATTTGGGCTGTGCCTGTAATTTTCTCTTGTAAATCTGGTGATAATAATCCAGACATTTTTTTTTTAATATAATCTAAGACTTCATAAATTATGTTGTAAGAAGAAATTTTTATCTTTTCGTTTTCTGCAAGTTTTTTTGCTTCTTTGCTCGGCTTAACATTAAATGCGATTAGTGCAGCATTTGATGCTTTTGCTAAGGTGACATCTGTTTCGGTTACCATGCCTATATCGGCTAAAATTATTTTTGGTTTTACCTCATCATGTTTAATTTGACTTATCGCGTTTTTAATTGCTTCTGAAGATCCATGCACGTCTGATTTTATTATTAGGTTAAGTTCTTTCGATAAATTATTTGAAAAAGCAGACTCTTGCGTAGCAAATGACAAGGGATTTTTTCCCTCTTTATTTTCTTGAACTCTGTTTTCACTAAGTGTTTTAGCTTCTTTCTCAGTCTCTAAAACAATAAAATCATCTCCTGCTTTTGATGCACCATTAATTCCTAAAATTTCTACTGGTGACGAAGGTGAGGCTACATCAACACTTTGACCCTTGTCGTTTATAATTGCTCTAACTTTTCCCCATTTTAAACCACTTACAAAAAAATCTCCTTTTTTAAGCATTCCACTTGTCACAATTATATTTGCAACTGGTCCCCTACCGGTATCTATCTTTGATTCTAAAACAATACCGGTTGCTTTAGACTGAAAATCAGTTTTAAGATCTAATATTTCGGCCTGCAAAACTATTGACTCAACTAATTTATCTAAATTTTTTTTTGTCTTAGTTGATATTTCGACCATTAAAGTATCGCCAGATAAGTCTTCAGCAATTAATTCATGTTCCAATAGCTGATTCTTTATCTTTTGTGGATCAGCTTCTGGTAGATCACATTTGTTTATTGCTACTACAATTGGAACATTGGCTGCTTTAGCATGTTTAATTGACTCTACAGTTTGAGGTTTTACGCCATCATCTGCTGCAACAACTAATACAACTAAGTCAGTTAATTTTGATCCTCTTGCTCTCATCTCTGTAAAGGCTGCGTGACCTGGAGTATCTATAAAAGTTAATTTATTTCCTTGGCTTTCTATTTGATAAGCTCCTATGTGTTGTGTAATTCCACCAAATTCTCCTGAAACAACATTTGCACTTCTTAAAACATCTAGCACAGAAGTTTTTCCATGATCAACGTGTCCCATGACAGTAACAATTGGTGGTCTATTTTTTAAATTTTCAGTTCTTGAAGCTTTGATTTTTTGAATTATTTCCTCTGCTTTCTCTTCTCTTATTGGATTATGTCCAAATTCTTTAACTAAATATTCAGCTGTGTCTGCGGCAAGTGTTTGGTTAATTGTTACTGTAACACCCATTCCAAATAAATGTTTGATTACATTACTTGATTGCTCAGCCATTTTATTTGCCAATTCTCTTACAGTAATAGCCTCAGGTATATTAACATCTCTTTTTACGGGTTTAAGATTATCTTTACTTTTATCTTTGTTTTGATTTTTATTTTCTTTTTCTCTTGCTCTCTTAACAGAAGCTAAACTTCTCTCTCTTGCCTCAATCTCATCACTTAATGCCCGAGAAACTGTTAGCTTAACTTCTCTTTTTTTTGTGCCTGATTTTAGCTTCTTATCTTTTGTGCTTGCATCATCTTTAAGTCTTTTGGTAGCTCTTTGTTCTGCAAGTTTTCTTTTTTCAAAATCGTTTGGATTAATTTGAGCTTTTGTTGAAAACTTTGTTTTGTTAGGCCTAAATGAACTTCCTTTTTTAGCGAACTTGTTATGTGATTTATCAATTACAACAGAATGTTTTCCTTGAGATTTTGTTGTTTCAAAATTCTTAAAAGATTTTTTTGGCTTTCCAGAGATTGTTAATTTTAATTTTTTGTTTTCCATAAGTCATCACTCAATCTTTATAGGCTATTTCTCTAGCTGACATAATTAGATTATCCGCTTCTTCTTTTGATAATGCAAAATCTTCAAGATAGCCCTCTATTTTTACTTTTGAACCTCTCACAATATCATATCCACCAGTCAACTCATCAGAAGCTAAATCAGCAAAATTCTCTAACGTTAATATTTTTTTTTCTCCCAGTGTTACTAACATTCCTGGTGTCATACCCTTTAATTTAATTAAAGACTCCTCTAGACCAAGCTCTTTTATTCTTTTCGAGATATCTTCTTGATCTCTCTCATGAAATTCTTTTGCTCTTTCAATTAATGCTTTTGCTGTGTCCTCTTCGATACCTTCTATCTTCAGTAAGTTTTCTGTTGAACTATCTTTAATATCATCAATTGTTGAAAAACCTTCAGCTACAAGTAATTGCCCTAAGGTTTCATCTAATTCAAGATTTTTAACAAAATTTTCAGTTTTTTCCTTAAACTCAATCTGTCTTTTCTCCGAATCCTCCTGATCAGTCATTATATTGATTTCGTAATTTAAAAGTTTTGTTGCCAATCGAACATTTTGTCCCCTTCTTCCAATCGCTTTACTTAAATTTTCTTCAGTTAATATAACATCTAGTTTTTTTCTTTCTGTATCAACATTAACTCTGAGCACATCAGCTGGAGAAAGAGCGTTCGAGACTAAAATTCCTGGATCTTCCGACCAATTCACGATATCAATTTTTTCACCTTGAAGTTCATTAACCACTGCTTGGACTCTTGAACCTCTCATTCCTACACACGCTCCAACAGGATCTAATGAAGTGTCAACCGCTTTAACACAGATTTTTGCTCTGCTTCCTGGATCTCTTGAAGAAGATTTAATTTCTATAAGACCATCATATATTTCTGGGACTTCCTGTATAAACAACTTTTCCATAAACTTTGGGTGTGCTCTAGACAAAAATATTTGTTGTCCGCGTTGTTCTCTTCTTACATCAAAACAATATGCTTTTATTCTATCTCCAGCTTTAATGATTTCTCTTGGTATAAGCTCATTCTTTTGAATAATAGCTTCTGTTCTTCCCAGATCGACTATCACATTGCCAAATTCTAATCTTTTTACTATTCCGCTTAATATACTATCTTTTTTATCTATAAATTCATTAAATTGTCTATCTCGCTCAGCATCTCTTACATTTGAACTAATTACCTGTTTAGCTATTTGGGCTGCAATACGACCAAAATCAAATGAAGGTAGTGGCTGCAATATTTCATCTCCAACTGATTTATCTTTGTTACTATCATTGAGATTGATGGCATCCTCAAGTTTGATTTCTGTATTAGAATTTTCTGGATTTTCTGAAATTATTAATTTCCTAAAAATTTCAATGTTCCCATTATCTCTATCTATCAAAACTTTTATTTCATTTTCTTGACCAAATTTAGATTTAGCGGCTTTAGCAATCCCAATCTCCATTGAACTAATAATAAGTTCTTTATCAATTGACTTCTCTAATGCAACAGCTTCAGCGATTCTTAACAATTCTAATTTATCAGCTCTTTTGTTTAACATATTTTTGTTTGCTCCAAAAAAAAATGGGCAAAGGCCCATTTTGTAAATTTCAACAATGTAACTGAAATATAGTAAAGTTTTTTTTTAATTCAACAGAAACTATTTTGAAAAAATGCCTGTTTTATCAGTTTTTTCCCAAGAAAATGAGCCATTACTTTCCACCATTCTGCCAAAATGACCGTAGGCAGCAGTTTTTTCATATATAGGTTTATTTAGATCTAACATTTCTCTAATTCCTCTTGGACTTAAATCGAAATTTTCCTCTATCTTTTTGACAACAAATCTATTTTTATCCAAGTCATTATCAAACAAGTTTACGTAAATTGATAAAGGTTTAGAAACTCCAATTGCATAAGCTAATTGAATCAAACATTTTTCTGCAATTTTAGAACTAACGATATTTTTTGCAATATATCTTGCTGCATAGGCTGCAGATCTATCAACTTTTGTTGGATCTTTTCCAGAAAAGGCACCACCACCGTGAGGTGCTGCTCCACCATATGTATCAACTATAATTTTTCTGCCCGTTAAACCGCAGTCGCCATCGGGGCCGCCAATTACAAAATTGCCGGTTGGATTGACATAAAATTCATCTTCATTAAATTCTTTAAGAAAATTTTTAGGTATAGACTTTAACAAATATGGTCTTAACAAATCTCTGACTTGTGCTTGATTTATATCAGCTGAATGTTGAGAAGAAATAACAACAGATTTTACTTTTGACGGTTTACCTTCAATATATTCAAATGTTACTTGGCTTTTAGAGTCTGGTTCTATATTTTTAAGTTTTCCTAATTTTCTATCATCAGCCATTAATCTTAATATCTTATGAGAATAATGAATCGGTGCTGGCATTAATTCGTCAGTTTCATTACATGCATATCCAAACATAATACCTTGATCTCCGGCTCCCTCATCTTTATTTCCACTAGAGTCGACACCCATAGCAATATCAGTAGATTGGGAATGTAAATGACTTTCGATTTTAGTTGCTTCTCTCCAGGTAAACCCATCTTGATCATAGCCAATATCTTTAATACAGGCTCTAACTTTTTCAATTAATTCATCTTTTTTAATTTCAGGCCCTCTAACCTCACCTGCTAAAACAACTTTATTAGTAGTGGTTAACGTTTCACAAGCTACTCTAGAATACGGATCTCCAGAAATATAAGTATCAACAACCATATCTGAAATTCTATCAGATACTTTATCTGGATGTCCTTCAGAAACAGATTCGCTTGTAAAAAGATAGTTTTTTAAATCACTCATTTTCAATTCTATTAAATGAAAATATTAAAAAAATATACAATAAAATTACTATTGTAAAAATTTTGTTTCCATATTTTGAAAATATTGTTGACTCTATTTTTTTTGTTTCAAATAAATCAACAAAACCGGATTGATTTAAATCAACTTGTTTTTCAACAACTCCCAAGGGATTAACTATTGCGGCTATTCCGTTATTAGCAGATCTTAAAACATATTTGCCACTTTCAATGGCTCTATAAATACTGTGCACAAAATGTTGATGAGGACCTATAGACTGACCAAACCAACCATCTTCGGAAATATTTATAATAAAATCAAAATCTCTGTTATTAAAAATATTTCCGCTATAAATTATTTCATAACAAATAAGTGGTAATAGTCTTACTGAAAAATTAATTTTATTCACTTCTATGATATTTCTTTTTTCTCCTCTTGAATAAGATTGATAATTATTAGTGATTGTCTTTAGTCCTATAAGGCTCAGCATTTTTTCAAAGGGTAAAAACTCACCAAAGGGAACTAGATTAACTTTGTTGTATGAACTTAATATTTCGAGGTTGTGGTTATAAATTGTAAATGAGTTAAAATATTTTATAATTTGACCTTCTTTTTTTATATCATTAATCCCAATTGATAATATGTGATTTTCATTGAACTCATTCTCAAATAAAAATTTGTATTCCTTTAATTGATCTTTTGAAATGTCGGGTAATATACCCTCAGGCCAAATAAAAATCGTTTTTTCATTTTTTTGTGGAGAACTGATTTTAATAAGATCATTGATTACTGAAATAGGATCGGTATCGTTATAAAATCTATCAATACTAACATTAGAGCTTATAACTCTTAGTTTATAATCTAATGTATTAGCCTTGATATTGTTGAATTTTTCTAATCGTTGAGATCCAAAGAAATAAAAAGATAAAGTTATTATGAAAAATAAAATACAAACAATAATTTCTTTTTTAGTATCTCTAAAGATTAAAAATGACGTGCTAGCAAAAAGAGAAATACAAAAAAGATTAAAACTATAAGTACCAATAATTGAAGTAATACTTAAAATTTCAATATGGTTAGAAAAACTATAAGCAATTAAATTCCATGGAAACCCAGTCATTATTGTTCCTCTAATGAATTCAGTTGTCCCAAATATTAGAGAAAAAAGAAAAAAAGAGCTTAAATTTTTCTTTGGCTTCAGGATTAAAAATAAAAATGAGGCTAAACCATAAAATAAAGCTAAAAAAGCTGGAACCAAAACTATACTTAGAGGAATCAAAAACTTAAAGCTTTCATCAAAAGTTAATGATATCGAAATCCAATAAAGATTACTTGTAAAATATCCAAGTCCAAATAACCAACCATAGAGGAAAAATAACTTTTTATTTTTACTTACCTCAAAGATTTTTATCAAGAGAATATAAAATAAACCAAAAGTTAAAAAATTAATTAGGATATAATTAAATGGGGGCAAACTAAATGATGAAAAGGTGCCTAGTAAAATTAAAATAATTGATTCAATATAAATTTTTTTTTTCAAATTAATTTATTTTAGATTTTACATGCTTATATATAAAATTTTCTTCTCTTAACATTTTAAAATAATCTTTATTCTTTATATGATTAAAACCTAAAAGGTGAAGAAAACCATGAATAAAAATTTTAATAGTTTTTTGTTTAAATAACTCTAAATCCTGAGTTTTAGGCTTATTTAAATAATTATAACTAATTATAATATCTCCTAAATACATATTTTTTGAAAATTTAATTTTTTTATTGAATGGAAAAGATAAAATATCGGTAGATTTATTTTTATTTCTAAAATTTTTATTTAATTTTTTAATATTTTTATTATTAGAAAGTAGTAAGCTAAATAATACTTTTTTGTTTGAAAATTGATATTTCTTTGGAAAAGCTCTACATATTTTTTTAAAAAAAATATCTGAATTTTTGAGTCTTTTTGACCACGCCTTCTCCTCAGAGAAGACACTAACTTTTATCATTATTTGAGTACGCCTTTACTATTTTTGATACAAGTGGATGTCTAACTACATCTGAGTGATCAAAATCAACTATTGATATCTCTTTTAAATGTCCAAGTAATTCTTTTGATCTTACTAATCCTGACATATTTTTGTTAGGTAGATCAATTTGTGTTGGATCTCCATTTACTACAATTTTTGAATTTTCACCTATACGAGTAAGAAACATTTTGATCTGAGTATCAGTTGCATTTTGTGCTTCATCTAAAATTGCAAAGGAATTTTTAAGAGTTCGACCTCTCATAAAAGCTAATGGTGCTATTTCTATATCTCCAATTTCAATCATTCTTTGGATTTTTTCGAAATCGAAAAGATCATATAAAGAGTCATACAAAGGTCTTAGATAGGGGTCCACTTTCTCTTTCATGTCACCAGGCAAGAAACCTAGACGTTCTCCGGCCTCAACTGCAGGTCTCGATAAAATTATTCTTTCAATCTTTTTCTCCAAAAGCATAGTTAAACCAACAGCAACAGCCAAAAACGTCTTACCTGTTCCTGCTGGTCCAGCAGAAATTACAATATCACTTTGTCTTAAAGCTCTGACATAATTCTTTTGTTTTTCAGATCTAGGAATTATAGATTTTTTAGGAGTTTTAATTATATCAGTAACATTATTGTTTTTTATTTTTTCATTAATCATAAATTTGTCTACCGAAGAAAGTATATCTTTATTTTCGATATTTCCATTATTAATAAATTGGTTAACTAAAAATTGAATCGCATTCTTTACTTTTTCATTTGTTTCTGAATCTGATTTTATAAGAATAGAATTTCCCCTTGAATATAAACTACATTTTGTAATTTTTTCAAGTTCTTGTAAATTTTTATTAAATTCGCCAACAACACCCATTAACAAATCGTTATCATGAAATATTACGCTTAAAGAGTTATTGTCCGAGTAAACAAACTTTATTGCCTGATCAATATTTTTTTTTGTTATTCCACTCAAATTATGCAACTTTCTGATTAGAATTATCTACAATTTCACCAAATAAAGTACTTCTATTACTTTTACTAATTTTTACTTGCACAATTTTTCCAATATCACTTTTCTTACCATCAAAGATTACTGATGTCATGTGCTTAGATCTTCCAAATGTTTTAGTTTTATCTTCTGTGAAATTTTCAACTAACACTTCGACAATACTGTTTTCTAAAGACTTGTTCCTTTGGATCTGATTTTCAAACAACTCATTTTGAACTATTTCTAACCTTTCAAATGAAGTTTTTTTATCAATTAAATTTAAATTTTCTGAAACGGTTCCAGGTCTAGGGCTAAAGATATATGAATAAGAATTTATAAACTTTACTTTTTTAATTAAATTTAAAGTATCCTCAAAGTCCTGATTTTCCTCCCCAGGGTAAGCTATTATAAAATCACTTGAAAATTCTATTTTTGAATTAATTTCTTTGAGCTTATTAAATGTTTCGAGGTAATTCTCAATAGAATGATTTCTATTCATTAATTTTAATATTTTATTTGATCCACTCTGCACTGGTAAATGTACAAGTGGCATAAGTTTATTTGAACATTTATAAACTTCAATCAGGTCATTGGTCATATCTTTTGGATGAGATGTTGTATATCTTACTCTTTTAATATCTTTTAATTTTTCAATACTTAATATTAAATCTGACAAGCGAAAACCATTACTTTCATAAGCGTTAACATTTTGACCTAACAAAGTTATTTCTCTTACGCCATTATCTGCTAAATATTTTGCTTCATCCAAAATTTGACTAGGTGGTCTTGAGTACTCTGGTCCTCTTGTGTAAGGTACTACACAAAAATGACAGAACTTATCGCAGCCTTCTTGAATTGTTAAAAAGGATGAAACTTTTTCTATTTTATTTTTTATTTTACTCAAATATTCAAATTTTGTAACAGCATCAAACTCTGTTTCCTCAAGTTTTCTTTTTTTTTCAACGTAATTTAAAATTGTATCATTAATTTTATGGTAAGCTTGAGGACCTATTACCAAATCAATGAAAGGCTCTCTTTTTAGCATTTCTTGATGCTCTGCTTGAGCAACACAGCCTGTAATAATAACTAATGGTTTTTTTTTAAATCTAAAAATTTTTTTTACTCTACCTATTTCGGAATAGACTTTTTCTTTAGCTTTATCTCTTATATGACATGTGTTTAACAAATAACAATTAGCATCCTCGTATTTTTCTGTCTTTTCATAACCAATTTTTTTAACAGTATCTAATATTCTATTGGAGTCATACTCATTCATTTGACATCCAAAAGTTTTAATGAAAATTTTTTGATTCATTTATTGAGGCTTTTTTTTAACCCCATATAATTCCAATTTATGATCTACTAATTTATAACCGTATTTTTCAGCAACTTTTTTTTGAAGTTTCTCTATCTCATCATCAACAAATTCTATGATCTCACCTGTTTTGATATCTATCAAATGATCATGATGGCTTTCAATCATTGCTTCATATCTGGCCTTTCCGCCTTTAAAATCGTGTTTTGTTAAAATCCCAGCCTCTTCAAATAATTTTACTGTCCTATAAACCGTAGCAATACTTATTTTTGGATCAACTTTCGAAACACGGTTATAAAGCTCATCTACATCCGGGTGATCAGACTCTCCATACTCAGACTTTGACTCGGAAATTATTTTTGCAATAATTTTTCTTTGCTCTGTAAGTTTAACGCCTTTAGCTAAACACTTTTGTTCAATTGTATCTGCTGTATCTGACATACTTAATTTTAACTTATATAATAAGGTTTAATCAAATTTTTTTTGAGGTTAAATTTACTGCAAAGATGCGGTATATTTTCGTATTTAATATCAATTTCATTCTCAAAGTCCTTAAAACTAAAGCAATAATAATCAATTTTTTTAATCTTATGAATTGCTTTAATTGTTGATAAAGAATTTCGAATACCTGCAAAACTACCAGGACCTCTATTTATATAAATTGACTCAATATCACTGATCTCTAAATTATTATTTTTTAAAAAATCAACTAGTAAAACAATCAGTTTTTCATAATTATTTTTGCTATTTTCATGAGTAACACTATAAGTATTATTATTATTAATGATCATAAAAAAAATATTGTCCTTTACAGCATCTACAATCAATTTATTCATTTTTTTAATTATATTGACTTTTAACTCGAACGCACAAGAAAATAATGTAAGGTATTTTTCCAATGATGAGGGTGTACTATCTATTATGTACCATCGATTTGATGAATTTAAATACCCATCAACAAATATATCGATGGATGTTTTCAAGGAACATGTTGATCTTATTTTAGATGCTAACTTAACCTTTTATCATCCAAAAGATTTTGTAAATGATTTTGATGTTCCAAAAAAAGAAAAAAAGATTCTTCTTACTGTTGATGATGCATTTCAGTCCTTTTACGATAATGCCTGGCCTTACCTGAAAAAAAATCAAATTCCATTTATATTATTTGTCTCCACTGAACCTGTTGGTAACAATGGATACATGAATTGGGATCAGATTAAAGAAATTGAAAGTAGTGAATTCGGGGTTATTGGGCATCATTCACACTCTCACGATTATTTAATTGATAAAACAGAGGAAGTTTTTTTAAATGACATAAAAACATCTAATCTAATTTTTAAAGAAAAATTAGGATATGTACCAACTTTATTTTCTTATCCATTTGGAGAATACTCAGAATTTATGAGAGATTATATATCTCAAAATTTCAAAATTGCATTTGGACAACATTCAGGAATTATTGATGTAAATAAAAATAGATTTGAACTTCCACGATTTCCTATAAATGAAAAATATGGAGAAATTAAAAGATTTAAATCAATAATAAACTATTTCCCTCTTGAATATAAAAACTTAGAACCGCAAGAAAAAAAATTATCGAAAAAAAATAACCCACCAAAATTTAAAGTAGAATTTTTTGAAAATCAGAAAAATATTGAAAATATTAACTGCTATTCCAATGAAGGAGATAAATGGATGAAATCAAATATTAAACTTGTTGAAAAAGAACTTACAATAGAATTTAGAGAACCATTTTTACCAAGAAGAGGTAGAATTAATTGTTCTGTGAATGACAACGGCAAATGGAGATGGTTTGGAACACAATTTATTATTAGATAATAATTTTTAAATTAAACTTTCTAACTCAATACTTGAGGGTAATAACTTTGCATCGTCAAAATCTTTTAAATTGTTTTGTTGAATAATCTTTTGTAAAACTTTCACATATTCATTTCCTGTTTCAGCGTATTTATCTAAATACTCTGATAAGATCATACTGTCTAATGTTTCACCTAAATCTCTTAACTTTGCTCTCGCCAATCTAAAATCTTCATAACTTGAGTGTGTATTAATATTTCTTTGGTAAGCTCTCACAGACGCTTGCAAAACATTAAATTTCATTACTTTGTGACCTTCATTTTTTTCAGCATCTTTTGGTTTTAATCCCTCTCCTGACCAAGTCCATTGTCCAAATAAAGCATTTCCCTGTTGTGCAAATCTTGAAGTTCCCCAGCCTGTCTCTTTAGCAGCTTGAGCAAGTGCTAATGAAACCGGGACTATATCCATTCTTCTTTTTAAAATTGATAAATCTTTTGAGGGTATACCGTATTGTTTATATTTTCTTTCTAACCATTGTTTCTCGGATTTTGAGTTGTTATTTTTATTAATTATACTGAATAATCTTTTTCTATCTAATTTGATGTTTTTATTTTCCTCTAAAATTAATGGCAATACTATTTGTATAAAGAATTCTTTTCTCTTTTTTACGCTTTCAATCATCTTTATTTCTGCTGGAAGTAAAGTTAAAGCTATAGGCTTAACTAATTTTTTTTTTCTTACATCATCAAGCTTATAATCTGTGTCCTCAAAAAGCTGTTTAATTGTTGAAGCATCTAATCTTACTGTATCCGTTTCTTGGTCGTTTAAACTATAAATATCGATTAAAAGATCATCTTCATTAAGTGTTAGTGAATTTGAAGATTTTGAGGATTTTTTATTAAGGGTATATGCAAGTATTGCTTTTGAATTATTCTGAATTCCAGCCGAACTTTCAATCTTATTGCTCGTAAAATTAATAATAATTGGTAAAGAATAAAAAAATAAGATAACAAGCGCACTGCTCAAGATAATTCTTGGAAGTGAACTTAGGTTATTTTCATCAAAAACTCTTAATGGTTTTATTCTATTTTTTTTAAAGATCTTTCTCATATATCAAATAGCCTCGACCTTTTTTACCTCTGGTAAATAATGACATAAGAGATTTTGAACACCTTGTTTAAGAGTCATTGTGGAGCTAGGACAGCCGGAACAACTCCCTTGTAATTGAACTTTAACAACTCCATCTTTAAACTCTTTAAATTTAATATCTCCCCCATCTCTTGCTATT
This sequence comes from uncultured Pelagibacteraceae bacterium, assembly GCA_902596925.1. Taxonomy (GTDB): domain Bacteria; phylum Pseudomonadota; class Alphaproteobacteria; order Pelagibacterales; family Pelagibacteraceae; genus Pelagibacter. Next base: position 45,297 of record CACJVT010000003.1, read on the forward strand.
GCCGGACGAATTTTCTCCTCAAGTAGTTGTATTATTCGTTTCTCAATCTCACCAAAGCTCTCGTTTTGTTCGTTTAAATCTTTATTAATGACTAATTCTTTCCCTGATGCATAAAATTCATTAATATGTGAAATCACAATATGCTTGATGTCTTCCCAAGAATTTTCATCATTTTTATTAACTGAAATAAAATCTTTACTTAAAAAAATTCCCTCTACACCATTTACTGAAAGAATATTTCTAATAAGCTCGTTATTTACATTATCACTTTTATTTACTTCAAATGATCCCGCACTAGAAACTACCTTACCTGGTATGAATTTTAACGAATTAGGATTTGGTGTTATCTCAGTCTGAACAAACATAAATTATATATAAGCAATATTTAAAAAAATGGTACTGCTTTATGAAAATATCATCAAAAACCTACAATTTCGTGAATTTTTTTTATTTTTTTTGAGGCAATTTCATTAGCTTTTTCGTATCCATCTTTAAGTATTTTTTCTAAAAAAACTTTATCGTCTAACAGCTCATTAATTTTTAATGAAATTGGATTGATTTCATTAATAACTACCTCTGATAATTTTTCTTTAAATTCTGAAAAATTTTTTCCAGCGAATTCATCAATCGATTTTTGAAGTGTATTATTCATCAAACTTGAGTAAATACCGATTAAATTTTTAGCCTCGGGCCTTTTTTCTAACTCTTCAATTTTGTTAGGTAAGGGCAAAGTATCGGTTTTTGCTTTTTTAATCTTATTTATTATTTGATCTTTATCATCAGTTAAATTTATTCTACTCAAGTCTGATACCTCTGATTTACTCATCTTTTTAAGACCATCCTTTAAACTCATAATTCTTGAAAATTCTTTTTTAATTAAAGGTTCTGGGACTATAAAAAAATTTTCGATTTTATAATCATTATTAAATTTTTGTGCTATATCGCGACATAACTCCAAATGTTGTTTTTGATCATCTCCAACTGGTACATGTGTTGAGTCATATAATAAAATGTCAGCTGCCATTAAAACAGGATACGAATAAAGACCGATACTTGCTTTTTCTTTATCCTTCCCAGCTTTTTCCTTAAATTGAGTCATCCTATTTAACCATCCCATTCTTGCAACACAGCTTAAAATCCACGCTGCCTCTGAGTGAGCACTCACTTGAGATTGATTAAAAATTATATTTTTTTTAGGATCAATTCCACTAGCAACAAATGTAGCTACTGTCTCATATATATTTGATTTTAAATCTTTTGGATTTTGGCTTACCGTTATTGCATGAAGGTCAACTACACAAAAGATACATTCATTTTGAGTATCATTGTTTAAGTCAACAAAATTTTTAATGGCTCCTAAATAATTTCCTAAGTGAAGATTTCCAGTAGGTTGAACACCGGAGAAAATTTTTTTTTTCATATTCTAATACTTTAATTTAATATCTTGGTAATTAAAAGCTTTGATAAAATATGACACTGCGAAATAAAAAATTATTGTGAATAAAACACATAATAATAAATAAGCAGACTTGAAGAAATATGCATAGCTTAATTGATCTTCAAATAATAAGATTAGGTATTGAAAGAAAATACCCATCATAATTGATGCAAAAATTATCTTAACAACTTGTTTTAAAAAAGTTTCGTTAAATTCAAATAAATTATTATTTTTTAAATAAATGAATAATATTAAAGAATTAAACCATGAGGATATTGTCGTTGCTATAGGAATAATTATAAAACCAATATATTGAAAAAAGTAAATACTTATCAAAATATTTAGCAAAACAGAAACCAAAGAAATATAAAATGGAGTTTTGGTATCATGATTTGCAAAAAAAAATGTCGAAAAAACTTTTATTAATGCAAATGCTGGAAGTCCTAAGCCAAAATAATAAAGAGCATTTGAAGAATTCAAAACTGAATTTTCTGTAAAAGAGCCATATCCAAATAGAGCTGAAATAATTTGTTCAGATCCTATAACTAACGCTACTGAGGCAGGTATACTTAAGAACATGCTTAGCTCTAATGCTTTATTTTGAATTAATGATATTTTATTCTTTTTTTTTTGATGAACATGTTTTGAGAGTTGGGGCAGGACAACAACACCAATAGCTATTCCAGCTATTGCTAAATTAATTTGGTATATTCTATCTGCATAGTATAGGTATGATACAGCACTTGCTTGGAATGAAGCTATAATTGTTCCAATCAAAATATTTATTTGAGTAACTCCTGAAGAAAAAATACTTGGTAATAACTTTTTAAAAAAAAATTTTACTTTATTATTAATTTTAAAACTAAATTCAAATTTTATGATGTAATATTTTTTTACGAATCTATATAAAAAAATTAATTGTAATAATCCTGCAATAGATATTCCGTATGCAAGATAGTAAATTAATTCATCGCCTAAATATTTACCAAAAAATAAAACAGAAATTAAAACAATATTTAAAATAATAGGCGCTGCTGAAGCAGCAGCAAATTTATTATGTGAATTTAAAATTGCACCAAAAAAAGAAGATAGGCTTACAAACAATAAAAAGGGGAAAGTAATTCTTGTTAAAATAGTCGCTAATTCAAACTTTTTAGTATCATCGACAAAACCTGGTGCTATTAATCCCACAAAAATTGGCATGAAAATTTCAACTACGAGAACTAAAAAAAATAAAACTAAAAATAATAAATTAAAAACATCGTTAGCAAATTTATTTGATTTAGATTTATTTTTAACTACTTCAGAAGTGTAGCTAGGTACAAAGGCTGAATTAAAAGTTCCCTCAGCAAAAAGTCTTCTAAAAGTGTTTGGTATTCTAAATGCTACAAAAAAAGCATCAGCTAAAAAACTTGTTCCAAGAAAAATTGCTATCAAAACATCTCTCAAATATCCAAGTAATCTGCTAATAATAGTATAGAAACCAAAAGTCCCTGTTGACTTAACTAAATTCATAAATCATATTAGTCTTAAATTTACCTCATTTGTACACCTAATTAAGCTAAATGAAAAAAACAAAAATTGATCATTATACAGATAAAGAAGCTTTAGATTATCACCGTCATAATAAACCAGGAAAGATTGAAATCTCATCCTCAAAAAATATGACTACAAAAAGAGATCTTGCTTTAGCTTATTCGCCAGGAGTTGCAGCGCCGGTAAAAGCTATAAGTGAAAATCCAGAAACCGCATTTGACTATACAAGTAAGGGAAATCTTGTGGCAGTAATCAGTAACGGCTCTGCAATTTTAGGTATGGGTAACTTAGGAGCTTTAGCCTCAAAACCTGTTATGGAAGGAAAAGCGGTATTATTTAAAAGGTTTGCTGATATTGACTCAATTGATCTTGAAATTGATTCACAAGATCACACTGAAATAATTAATAGTATTAAAAATTTTGCTCCAAGTTTTGGAGGTATTAATTTAGAGGACATAGCTGCTCCAGATTGTTTTATTATCGAAGAAAAACTTAAAGAAATTTTAGATATTCCTGTCTTTCATGATGATCAACATGGTACAGCAATCATAACCACAGCTGCATTAATCAACGCATTGGATATTACAAAAAAAAAAATTGATAAAGTTAAAATAGTTGTCAACGGCGCAGGTGCATCAGCGATGGCTTGTGCTAATTTATTTAAGAAAAGTGGTGTTCCACAAAAAAACATTACAATGGTTGACAGAACAGGGGTGATCTATAGTGGAAGAGAAAATTTAAACCAGTGGAAATCAGCTCATGCTATTGAAACTAAAGATCGAACTTTATCAGATGCGATCAGTAATGCTGACGTATTTTTAGGTTTATCAGCAAAAGGCGCTTTAACAAAAGATATGGTTAAAAAAATGTCTAAGAATCCCATTATATTTGCTTGCGCAAATCCTGATCCAGAAATTAAACCTGAGGAAGTTGCTGAGGTAAGAAGTGATGCAATTATGGCCACTGGAAGATCAGACTATCCGAACCAGGTAAATAACTTAATTGGTTTTCCATATATATTTAGAGGAGCATTAGATGTTAGATCTAAAACTATAAATGAGGAAATGAAAATCGCAGCTGCTCACGCAATTGCAAACCTAGCTAAAGAGGAAGTTCCTGATGAAGTTGTTGCTGCAATGGGAGGTGAGAGACCACATTATGGGAAAGATTATATAATTCCTTCAACATTTGATCCAAGACTTATAAGTGTAATTCCTGCTGCAGTAGCTAAAGCAGCAATAGACTCTGGTGTTGCAAGAATAGATATAAAAGATTTTGACAATTATAAAGATCAGTTAAGACAAAGATTAGATCCAACGGTTACAATCATGCAGGGTATAAATAATTATATAAAGAAAAAACCCAAAAAAGTAATTTTTGCAGATGGTGAGGATGAAAACATGCTTAAAGCAGCAATAGCATTTAAAAACTCCAATTTAGGTATACCGATCTTAGTTGGAAAAGAAGATTTAATTAAGAATCAATTAAAGCAAATAGGTTACAGTGAAAATTTTGATATAGAAATTACCAATTCAAAAGATGCCAAAAAAAGAGAAAAATATGTAAAATATCTTTTTGGCAAACTTCAAAGAAATAAAGGTATGCTAGAGCGAGATTGTGATCGTTTAATCAGAAATGATAGGGTTATTTGGGCATCTTGTATGGTAGCATGTAAGGATGCTGATGCAATGGTCACTGGAAATACCAGAAGATATTCTTCATCTTTAGAAAAAATAACTCAAGTTGTAGATCCCAGAGCTGGAGAAATAATGTTTGGCCTAAATTTAATAGTGAATAGAGGAAAAACAATTTTCATATGCGATACCTCTGTCATTGAATATCCAGATTCAAATCAACTAGCAGAAATGGCTAAATCAGCAGCTAGAGTAGTCAGATTATTTGGATTTGATCCTAAAGTCGCTTTCTTATCTCATTCCACTTTTGGAGAACCAGCTACTGACAGAACAAAAAGGCTAAGCGATGCAGTTGAAATTCTAAAAAAAGATAAAGTTGACTTTAAATTTGATGGAGAAATGCAGCCAGATGTTGCCTTAGAAGAATTATACAAAGAGCTTTACCCTTTTTCAGAAATTGTAGGAAATTCTAATGTGCTTATAATGCCTAGCCAGCACAGTGCAGCTATTTCATACAAAATGATAAAATCTATGAGTAGAGCAAAGGTTATTGGACCATTGTTGATTGGGTTGGGTCTTCCGATAGAAATTGCTCCTTTAAGGACTTCTACTTCAGAAATTATTAATCTAGCATCAATTGCTGCATATTCTTCAGATGTAATTGATTATAAAAAAAATTAATTTTTTTGAATTCTTAAATCATCAACAATCAAAATACTTGCTATCACATCCTCGACATCTAATATTTCTTTAGCTTCTTTCACGACTAATTCTTTTTCATCTGCTGTTAAAGCTATACCGTAAACATAAATTTTCTTTTTATAAGTATCTATTTGGTAATTGGTTGCTTTTATTTCTTTGTTAATAATTAAAGCTGTCCTTAGTTGTGAAGTAATTAAAACATCTTTCGCAGATTGTTTAAAATTAAATTTCTCTTTAATCTTAATATCGTTTCTTACAGATCTTGCTCCTTCTGTTTCCCAGGCTAATTTTGTTAATTGAAGTTTTTCTTCTGGGTCATCGACTTTGCCCGTTAAAAATATTCTTCCATCCAAGACTTTTGATTTTACAGATAAAAAATATTTTTTATCTAATAATAATATTCTCGCTGATAAATTTTTTTGCATTATAGAATCATCAATCTGTGTCCCTAAAGACCTAGGATCCAAAGCGACTGACACTCCTGTTCCAAAAATTCCCTTTGAGGAAACACCGACACATCCTGTCAAAAATAAAGTAATAAATAATAATATTAAAATTCTAAACTTCATTCTTTATTTTAAGACAAAAATTATAAATTTTTTTTTTGGGTACAGAATTATTTTGGGAAATTAAATTCACAATTTCTTTAATACTTAATTTTTTGATCATTTTCCTTATGTTATTCTTATCTGATTCACTTAATAAAAGAGAACTTTTTTTTGTTCTTTTTTTTTCAGATATTACAATAGTTAATTCACCTTTTAGATTTTCACCATAAGTTTTTAAATCGACAACTTTATATCTTAAATATTCCTCATAAATTTTTGTCATTTCTCTACAAACTAAAATTTCTCTATCAGAAAAACTTTCTTTAAGAAATGAAATGGTTTTGTTCATTTTTTTTGCTGAAATGAAAAAAACAATACTAGAGTCTAACTGGGAAAGTAATTTTAAATCATTTTTTATATCCTTCAATTTTGATGGAAAAAAACCATAAAAAAAATATTTTTCAGAAAAGCCACTAATTGATACAGCAGTACTAACTGCGGAAGGCCCTGGTAATGGAAAAATATTTATTTTTTCTTTAACACACTCTCTAACTAAGATAGCTCCGGGATCTGATATTCCAGGAGTGCCAGCATCTGAAATAAGAGATATAATTTTATCATTTCTTAAATGATTTATAACTAAAGATAAATTTTTCTTCTCATTAAATTTGTGATTAGATAATAATTTTGATTTAACCTCAAATTTTTCCATCAATTTTCTAGAAATTCGGGTATCCTCACATAAAATAAAATCCGACTTTTTTAAAATTTCTATTGCACGGTAAGTAATATCTCCTAAATTTCCTATCGGAGTGGGTATTATATATAGACCTTTTTTAATTTCTTTATTTTGAAATTTAGGGTTTACAGTCATAATTATACAATACTAAAATTATATAAATCATTAAATGAATAAATTTTTTAAAATTCTTTTTACAATACTTTTGGTTTTATTATTTGAAACATCACTTTCCTATTCTGAAGAAACAAAAATTAAAGTAGGGGTATTGGCTCCACTATCTGGAGAAGACGCATCTTTAGGAAAACAAATACTTAATTCCATTAGAATGGCCTTAATTGACATAAAAAATAATAATATAGAAATATATCCCAAAGACACCAGGTCAGATCCTGATGTGACCTTGCGTTCAGCTCTTGAATTTGAAAAAATGGGAATATCATTGGTTATCGGTCCAGTTTTTCATAAAAATTTATTATTTTTAGATAAAGTAAAAAGTATTACTTTTTTGTCTTTAACAAACAAAACTTTGGATCTTCATAAAAATATCATTAGCAGTGGCATTAACTCCTCTTCACAATTGAATACAATTAGAAAATTTTTGGAAACGGGTGAGATAAAAAAAACAATTTTTTTAATACCTAATTTAAATTATGACTTAGAGATTAAAAAAGGAATTAAAGATTCAAAGATAAAATTTTTTAAACAATACAACTATGATATTGACCCTACTAAATTAACTAAACAAATAGAAAAAATCACAAATTACGGAATAAGAAAACAAAATCTATTAGATGAAATATCACGAGTTGAAAATTCTGATGATCCTAATAAGGAAAAAATTATAGAAAATCTTGAAAAAAAATACACTCTTGGAAATGTAAAATTTGATTCTGTTATTATTACGGATTTTGATGAAAGTTTAAAAAGTGTTATCACTTCATTACTTTATACTGATGTATCACCAAAAGATAAATATATAATTACTTTAAACCAATGGTTTGATGAAAGTTTGTTAAAAGAACAAAATTTACAACCAATTTATTATCCTTCAATAAACAAACAAAATTTGGATGAGTTTACTAATAAATTTTTTAAAAAATTTAATTATAAACCAAATTATTTATCATTACTGAGTTATGACTTAGTTGGATTAATATATTATCTATCACTTAAAAATGAAGCTTTAGAAATAAATAAATCGTTTAAAACTCAAAATACATTTAAAGGAAAAATAGGAGTTTTTGAAATTAAAGATAATAAGATAAATCACCAGTTAAATTTTTATGAAATTAATAACGGTAAACTTAAAGAAATTTTTTAATTTTTTTAAACGCAATTGATCTATGGTCGATTTTACATTTACTAGAAAACCTCATTTCACCAAAAGTTTGTTTCTTTTTTTTTGGAATAAAAATTGGATCATATCCAAAACCATTTTTCCCCCTAATTTTGTTTGAAATAGATCCTTCAATTTTTCCTATAACACTTGCGATTATTTTATCTAAATAACAAATTGACAGCGCACATACGAATCTTGCTTTAATCTTTTTAGCTCTCCAGTTCTTATCTTTTTTATCTAACTCTTTATATACTCTTTTAATTGCTTTATTAAAATCACCCTTGGATCCTGCCCATCTAGCTGAAAAGATTCCAGGCTTTTTATCCAAACAATCTATTTCAAGACCAGAGTCATCAGCAATACAAATTAAATTAGATTTTTTTGAAAAGTACTTAGATTTGATTATTGAATTTTCCTTAAATGTAAGTCCATTTTCTGCTGGGCTTTTAAGATTAAAATCAGATGTAGAGAAAATCTTAATTGATTTTGGCAATAAACCCTTAATTTCTCTAAGTTTTCCCTTGTTGTTTGTGCCGATTAATATTTTTGATATTTTTTTTTTTAACATCTAGAAATTCTTAAATTTCTTACCATATAAGCTTTTATGGAAAAAGAGCAAAAAGAAAATATCAAAAACGAAAATTTAGCTAAGGAAGAAAATGATCAATCCACTAAACCTCAGGATCAAACAGACGATCATAATAAAAAAAAGCAAGAAGACAAAAAAGAATTAACACCAGAAGAAAAGATTTTAGAGCTTGAGGATAAACTAGCTAGAGCATTTGCTGAAATGGAAAATCAACGAAGAAGGTTTGAGAAAGAGAAGGAAGATGCTTTTGAATACGGTGGTTTTTCATTTGCTAAAGAAGCGCTTAGCCTCATAGATAATTTTGAAAGATCAAAAAGTATTTTAGAGAGTGATGAAAAATTGAAGGACTCTGAAGCACTTAAAAAAACTTTAGAACATTTTGATATAATTCATAAAGATTTAATATCCATATTTAACAAAAATGATATTAAACAGATTGATAGTTTAAATAAAAAATTAGATCCAAACTTTCATCAAGCAATGATGGAAATTGAGGATGATACAAAAGAGCCAGGAACTATAATTCAAGAAATTCAAAAAGGCTTCACTATTAAAGATCGATTACTGAGGCCCTCATTAGTTGGTGTAGCTAAAAAAACTCAAGAAAAAGTAGCCAAAACAGAGGAAACTAAAGAAAATACGGATGCTAAATAATGATCGGAACAGCTTGTAGAATTAAAAATAACACTTATATGACGAGGAGAATTAATAATTATGAGTAAAATTATTGGAATAGATTTAGGAACAACTAACTCCTGTGTGGCTATAATGGAGGGAAGCCAAGCAAAAGTTTTAGAAAATGCTGAAGGTGCTAGAACAACACCATCTGTTGTTGCCTTTACTGATGAAAAAGAAAAGTTAATAGGACAACCGGCTAAAAGACAGGCTGTAACTAATCCCGAAAATACAATTTTTGCAGTTAAACGACTAATTGGAAGAAACTTTGATGACCCAACTGTTAAAAAAGATATAGAAGCGGCTCCATTCAAAATTGTTAATTCAGAAAAAGGGGATGCTTGGATTGAATCAAAAGGAGAAAAATACTCTCCATCTCAAATTTCAGCTTTTATTCTACAAAAAATGAAAGAAACAGCAGAAAAATATTTAGGCCAAGCTGTTACAAAAGCTGTAATTACTGTTCCTGCATACTTTAATGATGCTCAAAGACAAGCAACAAAAGATGCTGGAAAAATTGCTGGTCTAGAAGTTTTAAGAATTATAAATGAACCTACTGCTGCATCATTAGCTTATGGATTAGATAAAAAACAAAATAAGAAAATTGCAGTTTATGACTTAGGTGGTGGAACATTTGATGTTTCAATACTTGAACTTGGTGATGGGGTTTTTGAGGTGAAATCAACTAACGGTGATACATTTTTAGGTGGTGAAGATTTTGATAATTCTGTGGTTGAATATTTAATAGCGGAATTTAAAAAAGATAATGGAATAGATTTAAAATCAGATAAACTTGCTCTTCAGAGATTAAAGGAAGCAGCTGAGAAAGCTAAGATTGAATTATCTTCAGCTGAACAAACTGATATTAATTTGCCGTTTATCACTGCTGACAAGACTGGCCCAAAACATATTAATTTAAAACTTACAAGAGCAAAACTTGAGGCGCTTGTTGAAGATCTTATAGCGAAAACAATGCCACCATGTAAAACTGCATTAAAAGATGCTGGTATTACAGCCAATGAAATTGATGAAGTTGTGATGGTTGGTGGTATGACTAGAATGCCTAAGGTAATCGAAGAAGTTAAAAATTTCTTTGGGAAAGAACCTAATAAAAGCGTTAATCCTGATGAGGTTGTAGCAATGGGTGCTGCAATTCAAGCAGGTGTTCTTCAAGGCGATGTTAAGGATGTGTTATTATTAGATGTAACACCTCTCTCTTTAGGTATTGAAACTTTAGGCGGAGTTTCTACAAAATTAATTGAAAAAAACACAACAATACCTACTAAAAAAAGCCAAGTGTTCTCAACTGCAGAAGACAATCAACCCGCTGTTTCTATTAGAGTGTTGCAAGGTGAAAGAGAGATGGCAGCTGATAATAAAATTTTAGGTAACTTCGAACTTGTTGGGATTGCGCCTGCGCCTAGAGGAGTTCCTCAAATTGAAGTTACATTTGATATTGATGCGAATGGTATTGTTAATGTTTCAGCAAAAGATAAAGGTACTGGAAAGGAACAAAAAATTCAAATTCAAGCTTCAGGTGGTCTAAGCGATGAAGAAATTGAAAAAATGGTCAAAGATGCTGAAGCCAATAAAGATGCTGATAAAAAGAAAAGAGAGTCTGTAGATGTGAGAAATCAAGCAGATACTTTAATTCACTCTACAGATAAAAATCTTAAAGAACATGGTTCTAAAGTATCCGAAGCTGATAAAAAAGCTATCGAAGATGCTTCAAGTCAATTAAAAGAAGCTCTTAAAGGTGAAAACACAGATGATATCAAGAAAAAAACTGAGGCACTAGTTCAAGCTTCAATGAAACTTGGAGAAGCAATATATAAATCACAACAAAATACTAAACCAGATTCTAATAAAGATGATGGTAAAGATGATAAAGGAAAAAAAGAGGATAATGTTGTTGATGCTGATTTTGAGGAAGTAAAAGACGAGAATAAAGAAAAGAGCGCATAACATACATATATCTGTCCGGGGTATTAAATGGCAAAAAGAGATTATTATGACGTCCTCGGCGTTAACAAAAGCGCATCCCCTGAAGAGTTAAAATCTGCATATAGAAAGTTAGCTGTAAAATATCATCCAGATAAAAATCCTGGTGACAAAGCAGCTGAGGAAAAATTTAAGGAAGCAAGTGAGGCCTACGGTATTTTATCTGATAAATCTAAAAAAGAAAATTACGACAATTTTGGTCATGCTGCCTTTGAAAATGGTGGTGGTGGACAAGGTGGATTTGGAGGTTTTGGAGGTTTCAGTGGTGCGGATTTTTCCGACATATTTGAAGATTTTTTTGGAGACTTCGGCGGCGGAAGAAGAAGTTCTAGAGGAAGAAGTTCAAATAATAGAGGCTCAGATCTAAGATATGATTTATCAATTACTTTAGAAGAAGCTTACTCAGGGAAGAAACAAAATATACAATTTTCGACATCAGAAAAATGTAACACGTGTAAAGGAAATGGATCTAAACCTGGGTCTAGCCCTGATAGATGTACTTACTGTGGAGGAAACGGTAGAGTAAGATCTAATCAAGGATTTTTCACAGTTCAACAAACATGCCCTCAATGTGCAGGAAGTGGTGAAGAGATAACCAATCCTTGCTCTGACTGTAATGGACAAGGAAACACTCAAACCTCAAAAAAAGTATCTGTGACAATCCCAAAAGGAGTAGATGATGGAACAAGAATTAGACTTGCCGGAAAAGGTGAGGCAGGGACAAGAGGTGGTGCTAGTGGTGATTTGTATTTATTTATAAATGTAAAATCTCACGAGTTATTTAAAAGATCTGATGTGAACTTATTTTTTGAATTTCCAATTTCCATTGCTGATGCAGCACTTGGTACAACAATAGAAATACCAACAATTGATGGAAAAAAAGCAAAAATAAAAATACCTGATGGAACTCAGGATGGTAAACAGTTTAGATTGAAAGGTAAAGGTATGCCTTTTATGCGTAGAGGGGATTTTGGCGATCTATATGTACAAATTAAAACAGAAGTTCCAGTGTATTTAAATAAAGAACAGAGAAGTCTTTTAGAAAAGTTTAGGGAAATTGAAAATGAAAAATCTAACCCCAGTATTAAAAAATTTTTTCAAAAAGCTAAAGATTTTTGGAAAAATTAAGATTTAGCCTTTCAAATCAAAAAAAAAAATTAAGTTGAAATAATTAGTGCCTAGTTTAATAAATAAATATGATAATTTGGATAGCATCATATCCTAAGAGTGGAAACACTTGGATTAGATCTTTTATAACTGCTTATTATTTTTGCGATAATGGAGTTTTTGATATAAGTAAATTAAATTTAATAGCAGATTATCCAAATAAACAATTTTTTCGTGAAACAGTCAAACAGGGTGAAATTCATAAACATTGGGAGTCGTCACAAAAAGATATATGTGACCAGAAAATAGCAAAATTTCTTAAAACTCATAATTCTTTAATTACAGCTTTTGGCTATGATTTTACTAAACCAAAATATTCATTGGGTGTAATATATATTATAAGAGATCCAAGAAATGTAATTACCTCAGTAAAAAATCATAATGATTTGGAGTCATATGATAAAGCATTAGAATTCATGCAAGATGAAAATAAAGTTTTACAGGATTATCCACATTTAAAAAATTATGCTAAGACGAATATTGTAAATTCCTGGAGAATTAATTATCAATCTTGGTTGAGTAATAAATCTTTCAAAAAACTTATAATTAGATATGAAGATATGGTAAAAAATCCTCAACAGACTTTTGAAAAGTTAGTAATTTTTGTGAATACTTTACTAGGGTTGAAAGATAAGATTGATCAAAAAAAACTAAATAATTCAATAGAAACTACAAATTTTAAAAGTCTTCAAGACATTGAAAATCAAGGTAAATTTGGTGAAAACGTTTATTCCTTGAAAGATAATAGAAAAATAAAATTCTTTTATCAAGGACCTAAAAATGACTGGAAAAAAAATTTAGATAAAAACATGATCAAAAAAATGAACGAATATTATCAAAAGGACTTAAAATTTTTTAGGTATGAAATCTAGGAAAATAAAATTAACAATTACAGGATGTCTGGGTAGAATGGGACAGCAATTAATAAAGTCTGCTAATAAGGATAATAGATTTAAGATTATCAGTCTTACAGAAAATAAAATACTTAAAAAAAAAATTTCAGGATTATTACCAAGTTTAAATGGTGAAGAAGCTTTTAAGAAAACAGATGTAATAATAGATTTTACAATTCCAAAATGCACACTCGAAGTTCTTAGATTTGCTGTCAAACAAAAGAAAAGATTAATAATTGGCACTACAGGTTTTTCAAAAAAAGAAGAGAATATAATAAAAAATTTTTCTAAAAAAATCCCGATTTTAAAAGCTGGTAATATGAGTCTTGGAATAAATCTTTTGATGTATTTAACTGAAATTACATCAAAATCTTTGGGGAATAATTTTAAAAGTAAAATTTTTGAAGCGCATCATAAGTTTAAAAAAGATCATCCATCAGGTACAGCAATGATGCTAGGCGAAGGTATCGCAACTGGGAAAAATAAAAATTTATATAAAATTATAGGTAAAAAATATTTAAATAAAAATAATTTTCCTTACGGACAAAAAATTAACTTTAATTCAGTCAGAAAAGGTAAAATTATTGGTGAACATGAAGTTTTATTTTCTAGTGGCAAAGAAATAATAAGACTTAATCATGAGGCATTTGATAGAGCTCTATATTCAGAGGGTGCCCTTACAGCAGCAAAATGGTTAATTAATAAGAAACCTGGATTATACTCAATGAGAGATTTGATGAATTTTAAATAATGAATGAGACCCAGAGAGCAAAGTTAATCCTAAAAATACTCAACGAAACTTATCCAAACATCAAAGTACCATTAAAAAGCCGAAATGTATTTACACTTCTAATTTCTGTTCTTCTTTCTGCTCAGTGTACTGATGTTAATGTTAATAATGTTACTAAAGATATTTATCCTAAATATTACAAACCAGAACATTTTATAAAATTAGGAAGAAGAAAAATTGAAAATTTAATCAAAAAAATTGGTATCTTTAGAATCAAAGCAAAAAGTATTTATAATTTATCAAAAATACTTGTTAATGATCATAAAGGTAAAGTACCCAAAACTTTTGAGGAATTAGAAAAATTACCTGGGGTAGGACATAAAACAGCAAGTGTAGTAATGTCTCAAGGCTTTGGTCATCCCGCATTTCCAGTTGATACTCATATTCACAGACTGGCTCAAAGATGGGGATTAACAAATGGTAAAAATGTGATCCAAACTGAAAATGATTTAAAAAGATTATTTCCTAAAAAAAATTGGAATAAATTACATTTACAAATCATTTATTATGGTAGAGAATTTTGTAAAGCTAGAGATTGCTATGGATTAAGTTGTAAAATTTGTACTTCTTGCTATCCTAAACGAAAAAAACCATTAATTGCAAAAAAACCTTAATGAATATTTTAGGAATTGGAAATGCGATCATTGATGTGCTTTGCAAAGTACCAGATGAATTTTTAACAAAAAATTCTCTTACTAAAAGCACAATGAAATTGGTTGATGAAGAGGAGTTTAAAAAACTACTTTCATCTTTAAAAATTGAGGAAACGATTTCAGGTGGATCTGTTGCTAACTCCATAGTTGGCTTAGCTCAACTTAATAATGATGTGGGATTTATTGGAAAAGTTAATGATGATGAGTTTGGTCAAAAATATGAGAATGGATTAATTAATGAAAAAGTAAAATATCTGTATGAAAAAAAAAGTGAAAAAATTCCTACTGGATCTTGTTTAATTTTAATTACACCAGACTCTGAGAGAACGATGTGCACATTTCTTGGTACAGCAGGCAAAATTAGTGATGCGGATATTAAAAAAGAGCATGTTCAGAATGCTGAAATAATTTTTTTAGAAGGTTATTTGTGGGATGAAGGTGATCCAAAAAAAGCCTTTGATAAGGCAATTATACACTCAAAGAGAACAGCTATGTCTTTATCTGACCTTTTTTGTGTCAATAGACACAAAAAACATTTTCTAGAATTGGTTAAAAATCAACTGAATATTATTTTTGCAAATGAACAAGAAATCTTATCTTTGTTTGATGCAAAGGATTTCCAAGAAGTAATTTCATTTTCAAAACAAATAAAAAAAAATATTATAATTACTAGAGGGGAAAAGGGTGCTATTTCAATTAATCATGATGAAATCATTGAAGTTAATGCTCAATCTAATTTAAAGATAAAAGATTTAACAGGTGCAGGTGACCTATTTGCAGCTGGATATCTCCATGGTATAATTAATAATTTTGATACTAAAGAATGTTTGATAAAAGGAACTGAATTATCCTCGAAAATTATTCAAAAAATTGGTGCAAGAATATAAATATTTAATTTATTGAATAACCTTTCTTTTCATTTTTAATAAAATTTTCGTCTCCAAAAATTTCTTTCATTTTTTTTCTCAATCTGTAAATATGAGTTTCAACAGTATGTGTCTCTAAATCTTGAGAATAATGCCAAACTTTTTTTTGAAGGTCCTTAACAGAAACATTTTTCCTCTCATTAATAAAAATAATTAGATCGGACTCTCTTTCTGTTAAACTCAAATTTTTATCTTTATAAGTAATATTTCTTGAATTTAAATCTAACTTATATTTTCCAATCTTGATATTCGACTGATCTGAAAACTTATTTTTAAGAAAATTAATATTTATAAAGTCGATAAGTTTTTCTAATTTGAGAGGTTTGTTGTCTATAATAAGTTGCCTACCAATTTTTTCATGTTTTTTAGATGATAAAATCAAATAATTTGTACTTGGTTCAAATTGTAAACTACTAAAATTTTTATTATCAGACTTAATTAATTTAAAGCTGAAATTTTCTTTAATTTCATTTAGTAATTCAAAAAGAATTTGATATTCATAAATAATTAAAACTTTTGAACTCATTTTTTTAAATTATGACAATTATTATCAAAAATAAAGAAACACTTTTATATGACGACTTTAAATTCAAGTGTTCTGTTGGAAAAAAAGGTTTTAGTAAAAATAAGAAAGAGGGTGATTATACAACACCAAAGGGAATTTTTAGATTAGGAAATATTTATTACAGAGCAGATAGAATTGAAAAACCTAAATCTAAACTTAAAACTATAGTGATAAAAAAAGAAATGGGTTGGTGTGATGACCCTAAAAGTCAATTTTATAACAAATTAATTAACATCAGAAAAAAATCAAAATTTAGCTATGAAAAACTTTTTCGTAAAGATTTTAAATATGATTTACTTATATTAATAAAATACAATTATAAAAAAGTTATAAAACATAAAGGTAGTGCAATATTTTTGCATTTAACAAAAAACTATTCTAGCACCAAAGGTTGTATTGCATTGCAAAAAAAAGATTTTCTAATACTTTTAAAAATAATTAATAAAAAAACAAAAATAAAAATTAAATAGATCTTTTACCAAAAATACCTGTCCCAATTCTTAAGTATGTTGATTTAAATTCTACAGCCTCTAAGAAATCGTTCGTCATACCCATACTAATCTCCGGAAGATTAAACTTATTATTTAAATTCAACATTTCTTTAAAAAAAGGTTTTGGATTCTGATTATCAGGAGGGATGCACATTGTGCCTATTATATTAAGTTTTAAATCTAAACAATTTTTGTAGAAAACTTCAAGATTAGAGGGGTCAATTCCAGATTTTTGCTTCTCCCCTCCTAAGTTAATTTGTATAAAAATTTTTATTTGTTTATTCTTCTCATGAATTTGTTTTGCTAATTTATTTGCAAGTTTCAAATTGTCTAATGAATGTATATAGTCAAATATTTCAACAGCATTTTTAACTTTATTTGTCTGAAGTTTTCCCAACATATGTAATCTTACATGATCATATTTCTTTTTGAGATTTTTCCATTTTTGAACAGCTTCCTGAACTTTATTTTCTCCAAAATTATGATGGCCAAAATTTAATAAAGGTAAAATCTCTTGTTCTGAGAAAGTCTTTGAAACAGCAATAATTTTTGGATCATATTTATCCAAAGAAGACTCATTGATTTTTTTCTTAATTTTATTTTGTATTTCGATTAAATTACTTTGTATTTGATGCATATTAAAAATTTAAAAAAATATTATTTTATCAATAGATTTGAATATTCCCACTTAATAAATCTAGATAAAAACATATCTTTTATATGGAGAAATAAAGATAGAGAAACCTCTTTGGAAACATTAGTTAGATTACGTGATTTTTGTAAAAAAAATCAAAGAAAATTTTATATTAGTAACGATATTAAATTAGCAATCAATGTTAAGGCTGATGGAGTTTATATTTCTTCCTCAAATAAAAAGTTAAATTCAAAATTTTTTTCATTTAAAAACAAATTTAGAATAATAGGTTCTGCACATAATTTAAAAGAAATTAAACTTAAAGAACTACAAAATATAAAGGAAATTTTCATATCTCCTTTATTTAAGGATAAGACAAACAAGCAATTAAGTATTTATAGGTATCTCAAATTGAAACATGCCACTTATATGAAGGATATTTCTTTAGGAGGGATAAATGAAAAGAACATTAAAAAACTAAAATTAATTAAACCCTGCGGTTTTGCAGGGATTTCTTTTTTTGATAAAAAAAAGGCCCCTAAAAAGGGGCCTTTTAAATTCATTAAAAGTAATGATTAGAATGAGAACGCAATATTAAATATTGACGCTTCAACTTCTTTTGCTGAATTACTTCCGTTTTTGCTTTCAAGCTTGTTGAAACCACCACCGATTGAGATAGAACCCATAGTGTATGATGCCATCAAACCTGTGTTAGTTTCATCATCTGCAGCACCATCGAACTCAATAACTTGTCTACCAGCTGATACTGATAATTCATCATTGATCGCAATAGATACACCGTAGTGTATTGCATCTTCGTCAGTGCTTCCAGTTGCTTCATAGTCTACGTTAGTCATTTGGTAAGCAGCAGTTACTGAACCCATAGTGTATTTAACACCAATAGTATCGTTTTCTGCAATATCACCATCATCAAACATAGCAGCACTTAACTCTAAACCATCCATTAAGCCACTGTAAACTACAGCGTAACCAGTTTCAGCTTTTGCAGCTGCTGCTGGTTTTGGATGATAAGAAGCTGATAGTGCTAAAGATCCAACGCTAACGTCGTATCCCCATTGACCAGCTTGTGTGTTTCCAGATTTATCAATTAAACCACTGTCGACACTGTCTGTAGCTTCGTACACTGGCGTGTAAGCATTTGGTACGATATCTTTCAGTTTATCAACACCGCTTCCGCTGCTTGAATTACCTGAGTAAGATATTGTTCCTGAATCACCCATACCAACTTTTAGATTGTAGTCATCAAAAGTACCACCATCTAATTCATAGTAAACTGATACAGTCATACCATTGTCAAGGTCTCCACCGCCATTGAACTTAACACTGTCACCCATTGCCCATGGATTAGTGTCAGATCTGCTGCTTAGACCTGTGTAAGATAAAGCCGCTCCACCTGATACACTTAGCTCACCAGCAACTGATGCTGTAGTAACTAAAGTAGTAGCTAAAGCAGTTAATCCTACTTTTTTTAGATTGTTCATAAATATACTCCTTTTTATAATTAATTATAAACAGGGTTTTTTTAGCAAATATTGGTTAATAACAGATAAAATATTATTAATTTTAACAATAATTTATTATAGTGTTGCATTTTTGCATCAATAAAAAGCCTTGAAAATGCTAGGTTTTATAAACTATATTCTAATCTTAAACATTAAATTATGTGTTAATAACCAATCAGTTATTTAAAAATGAAAATCGCTAAACATATTCTTATATCACTCTCAATTTTAGTCTTATTAGCACAAACAGCTTGTGGACCTTTAAAACCAAAAAAAACAAGCGCTAAAGAATTTCCTCCAGACCCCAGAGAAAGAGTCAAAAAAAATATTGAAGAAGGTAGAGGGTTTAGACTTATGGGTGGAGATAAAAGAGGTGGCACGAATTATGAATTTGCAAGTGCAAATCCTTTATGGAGAGCTACACTTGACACCTTGGATTTTATGCCTCTAGTCTCTGCAAACTATAGCGGAGGTATTGTTGTTACTGACTGGTATAGTGAAAATAACACGCCTAATGAGTCTGTAAAAATTTCTGTCAGGTTTTTGACAAATGAAATCAGATCAGATGCATTAGACATAAATGTCTTTTTGAAAAAATGTTCAGAAAATCTTACTAATTGCTCAATCAGTAAAAATAACAATGATTTGGTTGCAGATCTTAATTTAAATATTCTTAAAAAAGCTACTAAGTATCAAAAAAATATGATTAAAAAACGTAGAAAAGATAATCCATATATTATGGGAGATATGGAGCATGGTAGTGGTAGAGAAAAACCAAAAAAGACCGATTAAATAAATTCAATCGATTGTGGAAAGATATAATTTTAAGTTAGTAGAAAAAAAATGGCAAGAGCACTGGCTTAAAAATAAAACTTTTAAATCAGAGATTAATAAAGATAAAAAAAAATTTTATTGTTTAGAAATGTTTCCATATCCATCTGGAAAAATTCACATGGGACATGTAAGAAACTATACAATAGGTGATGTTCTCTCAAGATACAAAACACTCAAAGGTTTTAATGTGTTACACCCGATGGGTTGGGACTCATTCGGGATGCCAGCAGAAAACGCTGCGAAACAGAATAATTTAAATCCTAAGATTTGGACTGAGAAAAATATAGAAGTCATGAAATCTCAGCTTAAAATGTTAGGTCTTTCTGTAGATTGGGATAGAGAAATTTCTACTTGTTCTCCAGAATATTTTAAGCACCAACAAAAAATTTTTCTAAATCTTTTCGACAAAGATTTAGTTTATAGGAAGGAAAGTTATGTGAATTGGGATCCAGTAGAAAAGACAGTTTTAGCTAATGAACAAGTTATTGATGGTAAAGGCTGGAGATCTGGTGCGATTGTAGAAAGAAAAAAATTAAACCAATGGTTTTTTAGGATTTCATATTTTTCAGAAGAACTTTTGAATGATCTCAACAAATTAGATAATTGGCCGGAAAAAGTGAAAATTATGCAAAAAAATTGGATTGGCAAATCATTCGGTTGTGAAATTGATTTTCAGATTGAAGGTTCGAAAAATATAAAATCAATTAAGTGTTATACTACAAGACCAGATACATTATTTGGATTTTCATTTCTGGCATTGTCAGTAGATCATCCTTTGTCTAAATTTTATGAAAATGACAGCAAATTTGCTGAATTTAAAAAAGCATGTTCTAAGACTGGAACCACAGAGGAGTCAATCGCACAAGCAACTAAAATAGGTTTTAAAACAGAACTTAAAGCTATTAATCCTCTTGATAAAAAATCAAAAGTTCCTGTTTATTTTGCTAACTTTGTTTTAATGGATTATGGATTTGGAGCAGTATTTGGTTGTCCGGCCCATGATCAAAGAGATTTTGACTTTGCTAAAAAATACAATCTTAAAATCAAAACAGTAGTAAAGCCTACCGAAGAAAATGATAAATTTGAGGTTAAAGACCATGCTTATGTAGGTCCTGGGATAATAATAAATTCTGAATTTTTAAATGGTTTATCCGTACCGGAAAAGTCAATAAATGAAACAATTAAAATTTTAGAAGATAAAAAATTAGGTAAAAAAAAAATCAATTACAGGTTAAAAGATTGGGGCATATCTAGACAAAGATATTGGGGATGTCCAATACCGATCGCATATGACAGTGAGAATAATGTAATTAAAATACCCGAAAAAGATTTACCAGTTAAACTTCCAGAAAAAATTGATCTTAATACGAACGGAAATCCTCTGGATGGACAAAAGGAGTGGAAAGAAACCATCATTAATGGGAAAAAGTGTAAAAGAGAAACCGACACTTTAGATACATTTGTAGACTCCTCTTGGTATTTTCTTAGATTTTGCTCAGCAAATAATAAAAAGGAGCCTTTCGATTCTAAGGAATTAGATTATTGGATGCCAGTTGATCAATATATTGGAGGGGTTGAACATGCAATATTACATCTTCTTTACTCACGATTTTTTATGAGAGCAATAAGTTTAAATAATAATGAAACAAAATTAAAGGAGCCATTTGAGGGATTATTTACTCAAGGCATGGTTTGTCATCAAACTTATAAAGATGAAAATAATAATTGGATTTATCCTGAAGAAGTTTCAAGTGACGATGGTAAGAATTTTTATCAAATCAAAGACCCTTCAAAAAAGATTATCGTCGGCCCCTCAGAGTCGATGTCAAAATCGAAAAAAAATACAATAGATCCAGAAAAAATTATTGAAATTTACGGTGCGGATGCAGTAAGATTGTTTATTTTATCTGATAGCCCTCCGGAAAAAGATGTTCAGTGGTCAGATACAGGAATAAGTGCATCTTTTAAATTTTTACAAAAGCTATGGTCTTTGAATGAAAAAATATGCCAAAATAAAAAAAAATTTTCAATATTTGATGGGGAATTGGAAAAATTCAGTAATCAGATAATTAAAAAATTGAATGATGATTTAGAAAGATTTGGGTTTAACGTAGTTATTGCTTCTATTTACAAAATTTATTCTTTTTACAATCAGCAAACAAACAAAGAAGATTGGGGTAGTAATTTCAATAAAAACTACATTAATATTTTAAAAATTCTAAATCCTATCATTCCTCATTTTTCAAATGAATGTCTTGAGAAATTAAAACAATCTGTAGAAAATATTAATTGGCCAGAAATCGATCCAAAATATTTAGAAGAAGAAATCATCAATATTGTTACTCAAATTAATGGGAAAAAAAGAAAAGTATTTTCTGTAAACAAATCAATAAATAAAGAAACCTTGATTGAAAATATTAAAAAAGACGAGCAAATTCAAAAATATGTTGAAAACAAAGAGATTCTTAAAACTATATATATAGAAAATAAATTAATAAACTTTATTATTAAAGAATAATGAGAAGTTTAAAATATTTAATTATTTTTATTTTTTTTGTAAGTTGTGGTTATACTCCTATCTATCAGACTGATGAAATATCCAAATTTAAATTGGGAATTATTAATCATTCCGGTGATAAAAAAATAGGTAGAGATCTATTAAATAATTTACAAAGATATAAAGATAAAAAATCCAATAATATTTTTGATATATATTTAACCACTATTAAAAGAGAAAATATTGTCTCCAAAGATAAGAAAGGTGATCCCTCAAGTTACAAAATTGAATTAGAAATTAATTTAGATTTGATTGGTAAAAATAATGATAAAAAATTCTCAAAAAAATTTATTAAAGAAACGACCTATAATTCTATAGATGATAATTTTAAACTAAACAGATATAAGAAAAAGCTTGAAAAAAATCTAACCTCACAAATTTTACAAGAGATAGATAATTTCTTTAGTGTTATCCAAAATGATATCTAAATATTATGAAATAGAAAAATTTAAAAATAAAATTAACTATTTTTTATTTTATGGTGAGAATGAAGGTCAAAAACAAGATGTAATTCAAACTAGCTTTAGCCAATTTACTAAAGAAAACACTTATAAATATTCTGAAAAGGATGTAATTGAAAATAAACAAATATTTTTCGAAAATGTTTATTCCAAATCTTTTTTTGAAAATGAAAAATTAATCTTAATATCTGATGTCTCTGACAAAATATTAAACTTAATTGAAGAAATAATTGCATCAAACATAAACGATGTTGTTATTATTTTGATTGCAAAAAGATTAGATAAGAAATCAAAAATTAGAAATTATTTTGAAAAGGAAAAGATTGTACTAATTGTTCCCTTTTACGAAGATACTCCACAAACTCTTTTATCTATCGCAAAGAAAATTTTGTTTGAAAATAAGATTAATTTATCTCCTGAAAACATAAATTTAATCATTGAAAGATCACAAGGAGATAGAATTCATCTAAAAAATGAATTACAAAAAATTATTAACCTAAGTCAAAACAATAAAAAATTAGAATTAAAAGATATTTTAAGATTAACAAACCTAAGCGAAAATTACAGTGCTGGAGAGTTAGTAGATAATTGTCTAAGCAAAAATAAAAAAAGAACTCTCAATATTCTTAATGAAAATATCCCATCTAGTGAGGATAATATTTTAATTTTAAGGACTTTTTTAAACAAGTTAAAAAGACTAAGAAAGTTAAGATTAAATTTAATCGAAAATAATAATATTGATCAAGTTATTAACTCATTTAAACCTCCAATATTCTGGAAGGATAAAAATATAATTAAGCAACAGATTAAAATATGGGGATTAAATGATATTGAGAGTTTTATTGTAGATCTAAACAATACTGAGAGTTTAATAAAAAAAAATCCTCTGATTTCTAATCAAATCATAAATAATATGATTTTAGATAAAATTGGAGATACTAATATCCAGACTTAATTATATCAATTATCTTATTTAATTGATCAAGCTCTTTGTAATAAAATGATATTGTGCCTTTATTGTTTTTATTATTTTTAATAGAAACACTAAGCCCAATTTTTTCAGATATAGAATTTTCTAAATCTCGGATATTTGAGTCCACTCTAGTGGAGGTATTTCTTTTAGTTTTTCTAAATATTTTGACTAAATTTTCTGCTTGTCTAACAGATAATTTTTTTTCAATAAATTTATTTGCTAGAAATACAGCGTTATCAAGCCCTACTAATATCTTTGCATGACCAGCAGTAATTTTTTTTTGTTCTACAAAATCAAGAACTTCTTTAGGTAAATTAAGTAATCTTAATGAGTTAGAAATATAGCTTCTGCTCTTACCTATAAATTTTGAGACTTTATCTTGATCATATGCAAATTCATCTATCAATCTTTTATAACCTTGTGCTTCCTCTAAGGGATTTAAATCATGCCTCTGAACATTTTCAACAATCGCAAATTCTAGAGATTTTAGATCATCAGCATCAGTTACAACTACTGGAATATCATGTAATCCAGCTTTTTGTGCGGCCAACCATCTTCTTTCTCCAGCTATAATTTCGTATTTAGAATTATCCGAATTAGATTTTCTAACTATAATTGGCTGAATAACACCACGTTCTTTTATTGAATTAACTAAATCATTTAAGTTTTCTTCATCAAAATTTTTTCTTGGTTGATATTTATTAGGAACGATGTCGGTTAAACTTAAGTTATTTGTTTTATTCTCAACCTTAGTTTCACCGATTAAGGATGATAATCCTCTACCAAGCCCTTTTTTTATTTTATTCATTACGCTGCACTCCCAACTTTATTTTCTTGTGCCATAAACTCATCTGTAAAACTATAATAAGATTTACTCCCTGGACAATTCTTGTCATAAATCAATACTGGAATACCGTGAGATGGTGCTTCTGATAATCTTACGTTTCGAGGTATTACTGTTTGATAAACTTTGTCTTTGAAATAGTCTCTCGCTTCTTGTTCAACCTGCGATGAAAGTTTGTTTCTTCGATCATACATAGTTAAAAGTATGCCTTGAATCTCTAATTCAGGATTTAAGTTAGTTTTTATTCTCTCAATAGTCTTCATAAGTTGTGTAAGACCCTCTAAGGCAAAAAATTCTGTTTGTAGTGGCACAAGCAATGAATTAGATGATACTAAGGCCATTACTGTTAAAAGACTCAGAGAGGGGGGGCAGTCTATAAGAATATAATCATATAATCCTCCAGAATCATTTAAATACGCGGTTAATTTGCTCTTCAAGATAAAGGCTCTATCGCTGTCACCAGCCGTCTCAACCTCTAATCCGGATAAATCTACATTGGATGATATTAGATCAAGATTTTGAAAGTCTGTTTTTTTAATTACGTTTGAAATTGACATTGTACCATTAAGAATCCCATAAATTGTCTGATCAGATTGAGAGGTGTTGGATAATCCCAGTCCTGTAGTAGCATTCCCTTGAGGATCTAGATCTATTACTAGAATTTTTTTTCCAAGTTGAGACAACGCTGATGCTAAATTAATTACAGTTGTTGTTTTTCCAACTCCACCCTTTTGATTTATAATTGAAATTATTTTCATGAAATTTTTTTTTTAATTTTTTTGATGTTTAATATAAATGAGTCGTTGCTTGTTAAGCTTTTTTTTTCTTCATAATCTAAATCCCACTCTTGAAGTGTTTCATTAAAAATTTTTCTTCCACTACTCCCCATAAAAAAAATAATATTTTTATATTTTTTAAAATTTTCATTAACCAAGTTTAAGATCACAGGCATTGGCTTAAACGCCCTCGACATAATTGTTCCTGTTTCAATATTTTTAAGTGAAAAAATATCTTTCTGAATTATTTCTGTATTTAAATTTAATTTTTTTGAAACTTCTCTCAGGAAAACACATTTGTGGTAGCTTTTTTCATAAAGATTAACTTTCATGTTATTTTTAATTTTTTTCATCACTATAGCCACTATTAATCCAGGCATTCCACCCCCGGTACCTAAATCAGAGGTTGTATTGCAATTTAAATCAACAAAATCAATAATTTGTGCAGAATCTATAATATGACGCTCTCTTATTGCCCTTTTTTCGTACATTTTTTTACTTATAATGTTAATTTTTTGATTTTTTTCCTGTATCATCGTAATTAAGCTCTCAAGCTCATTACAAGTTTCACGTGAAACATTCAAATTAGAGATTTTGGAATAAGAATTTAAAATTAAGTTATCCATTAAGCTATATGCTTAATAGACTTTCTTTTGACGTGTGACAACAAAATATATACGGCTGCAGGAGTAATTCCATCGATTCTTAGAGCCTGACCCATAGTTTTAGGCCTTATTTCTTTAAATTTGGCTTTTACCTCATTAGAGAGGCCAGAAAATTGATCATAATCAATATTATCTGGTATTGTTAAATTCTCATCTCGTTTAAAGGCTAAAATATCTGCCTTTTGTTTCTTTAAATATCCTCTATAATGAGAGTTAATCTCAATCTGCTCATCAATCTCATTCCCAAAATCAGCAATTTCAGGCCAAATATTCCTAATTTTTCTCATATCAACACTTTTTTTGGGTAAGAATTTCCTCTGCTGATCTAAAAACACCGTCTTTGGCTATTTTTATTCCGAATTTATCTGCTTTGGAGGGTGAAATGTTTAAATTAGACATTTGAAGAGATATTTTGCTTAATTTATTAAATTTGTCCTCAAAGAGTTGTTTTCTATTTTCAGCTATTAGACCGATTTTAATTCCTTTATGAGTAAGCCTTAAGTCTGCATTATCTGATCTAAGACTTAATCTGTATTCTGCTCGAGATGTGAACATTCTATAAGGCTCAGCAACACCTTTGGTGACTAAGTCATCTATCATAACGCCAATGTATGCGTCTGATCTATCTAAAATAAAAGGTTCCATATTCTTTAAAGATAGGGCAGCATTAATTCCCGCTATAAGGCCTTGAGCAGCTGCTTCTTCATAACCTGTAGTTCCATTTATTTGACCAGCGAGATAAAGATTTTTTATTTTTTTTGTCTCCAATGTTAAAAAGAGCTCTCTGGGATCGATATAGTCATATTCAATAGCATATCCTGGTCTAATTACTTTTACATTCTCTAAACCATTGATATTGTTGAGTATTTCATATTGCACAATCTCAGGTAGAGATGTAGATATGCCATTAGGGTAAATAGTATGATCATTTAGACCCTCGGGCTCTAGAAATATTTGATGTCTAGTCTTATCAGCAAATTTTACTATTTTGTCCTCAATAGATGGACAATATCTAGGACCAACACCTTTTATGCTTCCGGAATACATTGCACTTTTAGATAAATTCTTTTCTATTATTTTATGAACCTTTTCGTTTGTATAAGTCATCGAACAAGAAACCTGCTTGTTTAAATTTTTTTTGGTCAGAAAAGAAAAAAAATATGGATCTTCATCGGCAAACTGTTTTTCCAAATTTTCAAAATTAATTGTTCTAGAATCTAATCTAGGAGGTGTGCCTGTTTTTAATCTTCCAACTTTGAAATTATACTTTTCTAATTGTTCACTTAAGCCTGTACTCGGTTTTTCATTAAATCGTCCAGCAGGAGTTCTTTCATCACCTATATGTATCAAACCATTCAAAAAAGTGCCTGTTGTTAAGATTAACTTGTTACAACTCACTTTGTTACCTTTAAGTGTTGTAAATCCACTTATTTGGTTATTTTCAAAAATAAACTTTATTACAGGATCAGAAAAAATACTTAAATTACAGTAGTTTACAAGTTTTTCTTGCATATATTTACGATATAATGATCTGTCAGATTGAGTTCGGGGTCCTCTAACTGCAGGTCCTCTGCTTCTATTTAATAATCTAAATTGTATTCCAGACTTGTCTGCTACCTCTCCCATAACACCATCTAAAGCATCAATTTCTCTAACTAGGTGACCTTTGCCTAAACCACCTATAGCTGGATTACATGACATTTCTCCAATTGTATTTTTGTTATGTGTAAACAAAGCGGTATTTACACCTAGCCTTGCTGAAGCTGCTGCAGCTTCACAACCAGCATGACCGCCGCCGATAACAACTACATCAAATTGGAAATCTTTTTTCATGGGCTAAATTTATATTCGATTAGAATATTTACAAGATTTGTGTTTTTTTTCTTAAAAAAGTGTTGTTTATCAACGAAAATCAGTAAAAAACTTCAAAAAAAACCAGTAAAACCTTTGTTATTTTCCAATGCAAAAATCATTGAAAATGCTGCCTAATATCTCTTCTACATCGACTTTACCGACAATCATACCTAATTGTCTTGTAGCTAACCTTAGATCCTCAGCAGCTTTATCAAAATCTTTTTTATCGTTTTTATCTGAAAAATTATTTAAGTGATCAACGCACTGTAGCAAATGTTGTCTGTGCCTTTCTCTTGTAATTAAGATATCTTCCTCTGATATAAATTTATTTTCTAAGTGGTTTTTTATTTTAGAAATCAATTTATCTATATTTAGATTCTCTTTTAGTGAAATTAAAACATGATTAAGTTTAGAAATTTCAGAATCTAATTTTTCTTTTAACAGATCGGATTTGTTAATAACTAGAATCGCATCTTTTTTTAATAAATCATTCAAAAAACCGCTTAGATCAATGTTTTTGGCATCAACTACCACTAACTTCAAATCAGCATTTTCTGCTTTTTTTAATGATAATTTAATCCCTTTTTTTTCTATTTCATCTTTTGAGTCTCTTATGCCTGCTGTATCCGAAATGATAACTGGGTACCCATCTATGTTTAAATGTGTTTCAACGACGTCTCTTGTCGTACCAGCAATTTCAGAGACTATAGCAACTTCCCTGTTTGATAAATTATTTAATAGACTAGACTTACCAGCATTAGTTGGGCCTACAATTGCAATTTTAAAACCTTCACGAATTATCTCTCCAACTTTTTGATCATTTAAAATTTTCTTAATATTATTCAAGACATCCGTGGAGTCCTCTTTTATTTTTTTTAGATTTTCATCAGGTAAATCTTCCTCTGGAAAATCAATTTTGGCTTCAACAAAAGATAAAATTTTTAATAATTTCTCTCTTAATTGATCAAATTTTTCCGAAGATTTTCCACTCATAGTTTTTATTGCTTGAGATCTCTGAATTTCAGTTTCAGCAGATATTAAATCACCAATGCTCTCAGCTTTAAGCAAATTTATTTTTCCATTTTGAAAAGCCATCTTTGTAAACTCACCTGGTTCTGCAATTCGACAATTTTGTATGTTTGAAAGAGTAGTTAAAAGGGCTTCCACTACAGCTTTACCGCCATGAACATGGATTTCGGCCATATCTTCACCAGTGTAGCTTTCTGGCCCAGGAAACCATAAAATTAACCCTTCATCTATAAGCTCAGAAGTGTTGATATTGTTTATTTTTCTAAGGGTAGCTACTCTTGGGGCCGGTAACTCGAATTTAGTCAATAATTTTAGGATTTCTGATGAATCAGGACCTGAAATTCTTATAACAGCCACTCCAGAAATACCAGGCCCACTAGATAAAGCATAAATTGTCATATAATTTGGTTTTTTATTTTATATAATTATAAACTTTTATGATTATTTGGGTAGCATCATATCCTAAAAGTGGAAACACTTGGGTTAGAACAATCATCTCGTCGCTTTTATATACTGATGATGGGTTATTTGATTTTTCAATCATTAAAAAAATTGAGCAATATCCTCAAACACGTTTTTTTAAGGGATTAACTAGTGAATACAACAATATCCATGAGATCAAAAAATATTGGATAACATCACAAGAAAAAATTAATATCGACAAAAAAATAAAATTTTTTAAAACACATCATTTAAATTGTAAAATTGATAGTCACTCCTTTACCAACAAAAATTGTACTTTAGCTACTATCTATATAGTAAGAGATCCCAGAAATTTAATTGACTCAATTTCAAATCATTTTAGTAAATCAGCAGAAGAATCAAAAAAATTCATACTTACACCGAAGGTTCTATCACCAGGCAAAGAAGTTGAGTTAAAAGGTGGAAACGTGATTACATATATTGGATCATGGAAAGAACATTATCAATTTTGGACTAAAAATAACGAAAATTTATTGTTAATTAGATATGAAGATTTGGTAAAAAATATAAATAAAGAGCTAAATAAAATTATTGAATTTTTAAAAAAATTTGTGGAGTTCGAAATATCAGATAAAAAAATAGAAAATATTATTAATACAACATCTTTTGAGTCATTAAAAAAAATTGAGGAAAATGGTATTTTTACTGAAAATGTTTTTGTTAAAGGGACTAATGATAATGTTAAATTTTTTAATAAAGGTCCAAAAAATATATGGCAAAATACATTACCTGAAAATATTAGGATCGAGCTTGAAGATAAACTTAAAAAAGAAATGATTGAACTTGGCTATATAGAAACTAACTAGGTTTATTCATTGAATTAAAAAATTCAGAATTATTTTTTGTATCTTTTAGTTTTGAGCTAATAAATTCAATAGCATCCATTGTTCCCATTGGTGCGATAATTCTTCTAAGAACATTCATTTTCTGAAGATCATTTTTATCAAATAAAAGTTCTTCTCTCCTTGTCCCAGACTTTGTTATATCAATTGCAGGAAATATTCTTTTATCGGCTATTTTACGATCCAAAACAGTCTCACTATTTCCAGTGCCTTTAAATTCCTCAAAAATTACCTCATCCATTCTGCTTCCAGTGTCAATCAAAGCCGTAGATATAATAGTTAAAGATCCACCTTCTTCTATGTTTCTTGCAGCACCAAAAAACCTTTTGGGCCTTTGAAGAGCATTAGCATCTACACCACCAGTTAATACCTTTCCTGAGCTTGGTATAACGGCATTATAAGCTCGACCTAGTCTTGTTATTGAGTCTAGTAGTATCACCACATCCTTCTTATGTTCAGTAAGTCTTTTGGCCTTTTCTATTACCATTTCAGCTACTGCAACGTGTCTTTGTGCAGGCTCATCAAAAGTTGAACTAATAACCTCACCTTTGACGGTTCTTTGCATATCCGTTACTTCTTCTGGACGTTCATCAATCAATAATACTATCAGATAACACTCTGGATAATTTTTAGCAATTGAGTTTGCAATACTTTGTAAAATCATAGTCTTTCCTGCTTTAGGTGGAGAAATAATTATCGATCTTTGACCTTTTCCAATTGGGCTAACAAGATCTATCAATCTCGGTGTTAAATCTTGTTTTTTATCTGGCTTTGTGGCCTCAACTTCCATAACTAATTGTTTATCTGGATACAAAGGAGTTAGGTTATCAAACGCTATTTTGTGTCTAGATTTATCGGGTTCTTCAAAATTTATTTTACTGACTTGTAATAAAGCAAAATATCTTTCACCTTCTTTAGGAGCTCTTACAGGGCCCTCAACAGTATCTCCAGTTCTTAAACCGAATTTTCTTATTTGACTTGGACTGACGTAAATATCGTCAGGACCAGGAAGGTAGTTTGACTCCATCGCTCTTAAAAAACCAAATCCATCTTGAAGCAATTGTAAAACTCCTGCACCTGTAATTTCCTCTTTTTCAGCAACCTTTTTAAGAATTGCAAAGAGAATTTCCTGTTTTCTTAATGTGCTGGCATTTTCAATACCAAGCTCCTCTGCTTGTGTAATAAGTTGTTCTGATGATTTAAGTTTTAATTCTTGTATGTTCATGATTAGAGATTATTAAGGACTTAATAATTAAGGTAAATATATACGCTATTTGCAAATATTCAACCCCAGATAGGCTTAAAAACCACAACAAATATGATTAAAATAAGCAATAATGTGGGTATTTCATTTATAAATCGATAAAATTTATGTGAATGCGTATTAAGGTCAAATTTAAACTGTCCTAAAATACGACCAAGATAAAAATGATAAATTGTTAATATAACCACAAATATCAATTTCAAAATCATCCAAGTTTCTCCAAGTTTTTCAAATCCTATCTCATGGATGAGTAGCAAGCCAAATAGCCAAGACAATATCATTGCTGGCGTCATGATATAAAAAAATAGTTTTCTTTCCATAACCTTAAATACATCCGATATAATTGGCTGAGTATTGTTTTGAGAATGGTAAACGAAAATTCTTGGAAGATATAACAATCCAGCCATCCAAGAAATAACGGATATCAAATGTAACGATTTAAAAAGCAAGTAAGTGTTCATTAATTAGATGTTTTTTTTAATTAAAGATTTTAATAAAATTATGTGATCGTCATTATCATTCAAACACGGCACCATATCAAAGTTTTCTCCGCCAGATTCTAAAAAGCTCTCTTTTCCTTGAATTTGGATTTCTTCTAGAGTTTCGACACAGTCTGAAGAAAATCCAGGGCATATAGCTAAAACATTTTTTTTACCTTCCTTGGGTAAATTTTCTAAAGTTTTATCTGTGTAAGGTTGAAGCCATTTTTCAGGACCAAATCTAGATTGGAATGTCGTCTTAATTTCAATTGAAGTAAATTTTTCTGATATTAGTCTCGTGGTCTTGTGACAATAGCAATGATAAGGATCGCCTTTATCAAAATATTTTTGTGGTATTCCATGATAAGAAGCTAATATCAAATCTGGCTTCCAATTTATTTCTTTAATCTTCTTATTCAAAGAATTTACAAGCGCTTCTATATATAAAGGATCCGACTCATAATGTGGCACTATTTTTAAAGATGGTTGCCATCTCATTTTCATAAGAGTTCTATATACTTCGTCACAGACAGTTGCAGTGGTCGCCGCTGCGTATTGAGGATAAAGAGGGAGAATTATTAAATTTTCACAACCCATTTCATGAAGAGTTGCAATTTTACTTCTTATGCTGGGGTTTCCATATCTCATAGCATAATCTATTATTAAGTTTTTTTCAGATATTAATTTTGAAAGTTTTTCTGCTTGCTTTTGTGTATAATGCAAAAGAGGAGAGATATTTTTGTCTTTCATCCAAATTTCTTTATAAGCCTTAGCTGTTTTAGATGGGCGAAAGGTTAATATAATGACATTTAATATAATTTGCCAAATTATTGGGTTAACTTCGATTACTCTCCTGTCTGATAAAAACTCTTTTAGATACTTTCTTATATCAAACCAACCTGTTGAGTCAGGAGTTCCAAGATTAACAATTAAAACCCCTGTTTTTCCGAAATTAACTGGTGGGTGTTCTGTCTTTTTTTCCATTAATAATCTTTCACAGTTTTTACTAAATAATCCATCATATTAGGGTCCGTTTCTGGAAGAACGCCATGCCCTAAATTAAATATATATGGATGATCTTTAAATATATCTAAATATTTCGTTGTTTGTTTTTTTAAATTTTCTTTGTTAGAAAGCAAAACCTTTGGGTCCATTCCACCTTGAACAGGAATGTTTATTTCTTTATTAATTTTTACTGGATCAACCTCATAATCAATGCAAATTGTGTCTGGTTTAATAATTTCACAATAATCTTTGTAATTTCTAATACCTCTTGGAAAGCAGATAACAGGCACATTTAAAGATTTAGTGTAATTAACCAAACTTAAAGTGGGGTCATAAATGTAATGAGGTAAATCTTTTTCTT
This sequence comes from uncultured Pelagibacteraceae bacterium, assembly GCA_902596925.1. Taxonomy (GTDB): domain Bacteria; phylum Pseudomonadota; class Alphaproteobacteria; order Pelagibacterales; family Pelagibacteraceae; genus Pelagibacter. The sequence continues at coordinate 78,570 of CACJVT010000003.1, forward strand.
TTAACAAACCAGCCCAACTATCAAAAATTTGAATTACCTGAGCACCATTATCTACCTGATTTTTAATGTGTATTTTTAAAAATTTATCTAAAATCTTAAAAACTTTATCAATTAAATATTTGTCTTCAAAAAAATTTTCATTCAAGCTTAATTTTGGAGATTTTTTATTTATCATATAAACTAATAAAGTCCACGGTGCCCCAACAAATCCTATAGTAGTTTTATTTTTAGTAAATTGAGAATTACTAACTAGATTAATTAATTCGTAAACAGGAGATAGTCTTTCTACAAATTCAACTTCTTTAATATTCGAAATTTCTTTTAAGTCTAAGTTACCAAGTAGTGGGCCTACATTTTTTTTAAATTCAACAATTTGATTTAAGCCATATGGTAACATTAAGATATCAGAAAAAATTATTGCTGCATCCAAATCAAATCTTCTCAAGGGTTGTAAAGTGATCTCACTTGATAATTTTTCGTTAAGACATAATTTTATAAAATCAGGATTTTGTTTTCTTATTTCTCTAAATTCTGGTAAATATCTACCAGCTTGTCTCATTATCCAAATAGGATTAATATCACTTTTCTTGTTTATTATTACTTCTTCGATTGGAGACATATTAATAATTAAATATAATTAATTGTAATGTTAGTATATTCTGTGAATAATGGTGATTAAATTTATTGAACATTTTATAAACAGTTTGTTAACATTTAGAATTTAAATTTTAATAAATATATACGCAAAATTGAAGCTTATTAACTAAATACGCCAAGTGATTACTGGAGATTTTAACATGTTTAATTTTGTTAATAAAAGCATTGTTTTACACCAAAAATTTTAAAAAATGGAAAATGTTCAATATGATAAAAATAGTACAAATTTATACACAAATTATACATGAGTAACTTATATCAAATTTATCTTATATCAGATGCAACTGGTGAAACTCTTGATCGTATTTTTATAGCCATCAAAGCTCAATTTAAAAATATAAATTATAAAATACACACTTATTCTTTTACCAGAACAGAAAATCAAATTATAAAAATTTTAGAAAGTGCAGAAAAAGAAAAAAACTCAATAATTCTATACTCCATTGTTGATAGTAATCTAGCAAAATATCTTGCAAAAAATAGTGACACAAAAAAAATTCCATGCTTTGGGGTGTTAGGTGATCTAATATTGAGTTTTTCAAAACTTTTAAATCAAAAAGCTTCACACCAACCAAGTGGACAATACGCTCTTGATGAAGAATATTATAAAAGGATCGAAGCAATTCAATTTACAATGAACCATGATGACGGCAATCTTGTAAAAGAAATAAAAGAATCTGATATAATTTTGTTGGGGGTAAGCAGAACAAGTAAGACCCCAACCGCAATCTTTTTAGCTAACAAAGGGTTTAAAACATCCAATATACCTTTGATAAATGAAAATTCTTTACCAGAAGCTTTAAAAGAAAACCCTAAAATCTCATGCATTATTGGATTAAATACTGAGCCAGAAAGGCTTGTAGAGATTAGGAAAAATAGAATGAACTCTCTTAAGGAAAACAAAAATAAACTTTATACAGATCTAGAGCAAATCAAGAAAGAAGTAGATATGGCAAGAAATACTTTCAAAAAATATAAATGGCCATTCATCGATGTCACACGAAAATCTGTAGAAGAAACTGCAGCTTCAGTAATTAAAATATACGAGATATATAAAGAAAATGCTTAAAATTATTCTAGCTTCCAAAAGCAAGGTTAGAAAAAAAATACTGGACGAAAATGATATTTTAAATGAAGTAAAACCATCAAATGTCGATGAAGATATTGTGAAATTAAGTTTATTAAAAGAAAAAGCTTCACCAGAAATCATATCAAAAAATTTAGCTGAATTAAAAGCTAACAAAGTAAGTAATAAATATGTTGATGATTTAGTTTTGGGTGCTGATAGTGTAATTGATTTAGAAGGAGAACTAATATCAAAACCCAACGATAGAAATGAAGCTTTAGATATTTTAAAAAAACTTAATGGTAAAAAACATCATTTAATAAGCTCAGTATGTATCTCTAAAAATGGATCTATGGTATGGAACCATACTGATAAAGCATCACTGACAATGAAAAAAATGACAGAAGAAGAGCTAAAAAATTATTTAGTAAAAATTTCGGATGAGGCGTTATATGCTTATAATGTTTATCAAATAGAAGGCCAGGGAAGAGATTTATTCTCAAGTATTGATGGTAACGAAAATACAATAATGGGACTTCCAATTGAAAAAATTAAAAAATATTTAGATAAATATAAATGAAAAAATATCTCGTAATTGGAAATCCGATCGAACACTCACTTTCACCTAAATTACACAATTATTGGTTTGAAAAAAATAATATTGATGCAAATTACGATAGAAGAAAAATAGATAAAAGCGAAATCGAAGAAACTATTAATGAAATAAAGAATAATAAATTAGATGGGATTAATGTTACTGTTCCTTTCAAAAGTGACGTTATTCCCTTTTTGGATACGCTAAGCAAAGAGTCCCAGATTACGCAATCTGTTAATACTATATACAAACAAGATCAAAAACTTATTGGTCACAACACTGATATAAAAGGTTTTGAATTGAGTTTAAAAGAAATTCAATTTAATTTAGAAAATAAAACAATATTTATATTGGGAGCTGGCGGTGTAGTACCTTCTATAATTTATGCTTTAGAAAAATTAGGTGTCTCCAAAATTATAGTAAGTAATAGAACCAAGCAAAAAACTGAAAAATTAAAAAAGTATTTTTCAAACATCAGAATCGCTGATTGGGGAGATCAACCTGAATTTGATATGATTATTAACGCCACCAGTCTGGGCTTAAATAAAGAGGATAATATTAATTTAAACTTTAAAAATATAAATAAAGAGAAGTTATTTTACGATGTTATATACAATCCAAAAGAAACCAACTTTTTAAAAACTGCTAAAAACTTAGGCTGTCAGGTTTCTAATGGTAAAATGATGTTTATCTATCAGGCTTTCGAGGCGTTTATGTTATGGCACAAGGTAAAACCAGAAATTAATGAAGAATTAAAAAAATTTTTAGATTTATGAAAAGAATAGGTATTTTAGGTGATATAGGTTCTGGTAAGACCTACATAGCCAAATGTTTTGGCTTCCCTGTATTTAACGCTGATTTAGAAGTTGCAAAAATTTACAAAAATAACAGAAAAGTTTTTCAAAAATTAAAAAAAGAACTTCCAAGTTATTTCGATTCTTTTCCTGTAAAAAAAAAAGAAATTATTGATGCAATTTTATCTAATAAGAAAAATTTAAAAAAAATTATTAAAATTGTTCATTATGAAGTTAGAAAAAAAATGAACAATTTTCTAAGAAAAAACAAGCATAAAAAACTTGTTGTTTTAGATATTCCTCTTCTATTGGAGAATAAGATTAATAAAAATAAAGATATATTAATTTTTGTTGAGTCTAAGAGATCAGAGATTTTAAAAAGACTAAAAAAACGAAAAAATTTTAATATGAAAATATTAAATAGTTTTAAAAGGACACAACTGTCACTTGTTTTAAAAAAGAAAAAATCTCAATTTATAATTAAGAACAATTTTAAAAAAAATTCTGTTAAAGTTAGAGTAAAGGAAATTATAAAAAATTTGGAATGAAAGAAATTGTTCTAGACACAGAAACAACTGGTATTTCAGTCAAAGAGGGGCATAGAATTGTAGAAATTGGGTGTATTGAGTTAGACAATTTAATACCAACAAAAAAAAAATTTCATTGTTATCTGAATCCTGAAAGAAAAGTATCCGAAAAAGCTTTTGAGGTGCATGGATATTCAGATAGTTTTTTATCTGACAAAATGAAATTCAGAGAAATAGCTGATGATTTTTTAAAATTTATAAAAAACAAAAGATTAATAATTCATAACGCTGAATTTGATTTATCTCATATAAATAATGAACTTCGAATTATTGGAAAAAATAAAATTGATAATGAAGTCGTAGACACAGTCTCATTAGCTAGAAATAAATTCCCAGGTTCTCAAATAAGCTTGGATGCCTTATGTAAGAGATACAGGATAGACAATTCTAAAAGGGTCCAACATACCGCTCTGATTGACTGCGATTTACTCGCTAAGGTTTATATAAATTTGATTGACCAAAAAGAACCAACTTTAGACTTTAAAAATGTGGATGAAGATATTTCAAAATTAAATACTGAAAAAGTTATTTATTCTACTAAGATTGTTAAACCATCCCAAGAGGAGCTTCAAAATCATCAAACTTATTTAAAGACTTCTCTTAAAAAAAACTATTTCTAATTAAATCTTTCTAAATAAAGTTTTGTAAAATCAATTTTTTTTTCTAGTTTAATGTTAGGAAATCCAGAATTATGCATCATATCTGTAAATGACTTTTCTATATCTGGTACAACTGAATTAGGCACATCACATAGTACAATTTTTTCTAAATCTTTTTTTTCTTCTATAGACTCATCAATTTTTACTGCAACTGCATAAATAATTTCAAAATGAGATTTTTTTACTTGAGCGTCTTTGTGTTGAAATTTTAAAGTTATATTTACTTCGATCATTTTATTTTTTAGAGCTATTGATTTGATATCAATATCTAATTGATATTTATCCATATTATTCCCTGCAGAAATATAAGTTTCCACATCAGATGTCTCACTAGACATATCTTTAATATATTTTGCTAAAATTTTAAATTTTTCTGTCATTATCATCCTCTATATCCTCAAACTCTCCCTCGATAAAATCTTTCTTTTTCATCTCTTTATTTTCAAATTTTTTGTTTAATTTACCCAATATTAATTTTCGTGTTACTGGAATGATTAATAAGAAGCCAATCAAATCAGTTGCAAATCCTGGTATGATTAACAGAACAGCTGCGAATGCTATTGCAGCACCAGAAATTAACTCGCGGGCTGGAATTTGATTTTTAATTATTTGCGTCATACCAGATCTGATAGTGTTGATACCCTCGTATCTGGCATAGTACACGCCTACAACCGCAGTAAAAAATACTAGAAATATAGTGCTAAATGCACCTAATTGAGATCCTATCTTTATAAAAAGGTAAATCTCTACAATCGGGATTAAAATAACAGCTAAAAGTACTGTGTTCATTTGTCTTTAATGTAATTGTTAGTTGAAATTAATCAACATAGTAATTAAATTTAAATTATGAATTATAGTTTTGAATATATTGACATCATTTTATTGGCAATGATTGCTGGTTTCATTTTTTTAAGACTTAGAGGTATTCTCGGTAAAAGAACTGGGTTTGAGGGAAAAGCCTCACCTCAGTTTGAGGAAATTTTAAAAAATGTAAATCCTGAAACTAAGATTAACAAAAAAAAGGACTTTGATGAAAGTGCAAAAAAAGATTTCTTAAAGGGCGCCAAGATAGCATACGAAACTATTATTACAGACTTTGGTGACAGTGACAATAAGCTAACCACAAGTAAGCCTTTATTAAGTAACAAAATTTATGATCAATTTAATACAGCTCTTAAAGAAAGAGGAAAAAGGGGTCATCTTGCTGAAATTACTTTTATAGGAATAAATTCTGCAAACATTAAAGAACATAAGTACCTAGGAAAAATTTTACAGGTAACTGTAGAATTTGTAGGGGAAGTAATAACTTGTATTAGGGATAAAGATAAAAAGATAGTTTCTGGAGACCCAGAAAAAATTAAGAAGATTTATGATACCTGGGTATTTTCAAGAGATACAAGTACTAATAATCCAAATTGGCAGTTAGTAGACACCCTTTCTTAATTGAACAATAATATTTCAGATAAAGACAAAAAAGATTGGAAAGAATTTCTAGAAAAGAAAGAAAGATTACCAAATAAAGATTTAGAAAAAAAAGAGAGTAAATTTCATATTACTAAATCATTAGATCTTCATGGTTACACACTTGATGAAGCAAACAAAAAAGTTGAAAGTTTTATAACTGATTGTTTTAATCAAAAGGTCTCTAAAGTTATAATAGTTACCGGTAAAGGACTGCATTCTCAAAATGATAAAGACCCATACATTTCAAAGAAATTTGGTATTTTAAAAAATTCTGTTCCTGATTTTATTAAAAATAATTCTAACTTAATGAAAAAAATAAAAACTATTACCGATGCCGAAATTGAAGATGGCGGTAGTGGAGCTTTTTATATTTTTTTGAAAAAAAAATTATAAAATAAATTTTGATAGATCTGTATCTTTGACAAGATTATCAAGATTTTTGTTTATATATTCTTTATTTATTGAGATTTTTTCACCAGATCTGTCAGTTGCGGTGAAACTAATTTCATCAAGGATTTTTTCTATTATTGTGTGTAATCTTCTAGCACCTATATTCTCAACAGTTGCATTTACCTCAGAAGCAATATTAGCAATTGCATCAATTCCATCTTCAGTAAACTTAAGCTCAACATTTTCAGTTTTTAACAAAGCCACATACTGTTTGATTAAACTAAAATCAGGTTCTTTAAGAATTCTTTTAAAATCCTCACTTGATAAAGCCTCTAGCTCAACTCTGATTGGTAATCTCCCTTGTAACTCGGGGAGTAAATCAGAAGGTTTGGCTAATTGGAAAGCACCAGATGCAATAAATAATATATGATCAGTTTTTATAGGTCCATATTTTGTATTAACTGTTGTTCCTTCAATTAAAGGTAATAAATCTCTCTGTACACCTTCTCTTGATACATCTCCACCAACTCTATCTGTTCTTCCAGAAATTTTGTCTATTTCATCTAAGAAAACTATACCATTGTTTTCTGTAGAGATTTTTGCTGCTTTAATTATTTTATCTTGTTCAATTAATTTGTCAGACTCATCATTTATCAAAATTTCGTGAGATTCTTTCACTGTCATTTTTTTCTTTTTTTCCTGCTTACCCATTGACTTTCCAAGCATCTCTCCAATATTAATCATTCCTACATTAGCACCAGGCATTCCAGGAATTTCAAATGATGTACTATTACCACCACTTTCGCTGACAGCTATTTCTATCTCGTTATTATCTAGATCACCATCTCTAAGTCTTTTTCTAAAGCTTTCTCTTGTAGCCGTACTTGCTTTTTTACCAACTAAAGCATCTAATACTTTCTCTTCAGCTAGTTTCTGAGCTTTTGCATAGACCTCTTTTCTTTTTTTAACCTTTTCCATTGAAATTGCTATTTCAATTAAATCTCTGACAATTTGTTCTACATCTCTTCCAACATAACCTACCTCAGTAAATCTAGTTGCTTCAACTTTTACAAAAGGAGCTTCTGCTAATTTAGACAGTCTTCTTGAAATTTCTGTTTTTCCAACACCCGTTGGCCCAATCATTAAAATATTTTTTGGCAAAACTTCATTTCTCATTTCACCTTTTAAAGCTTGTCTTCTCCATCTGTTTCTTAAGGCAACAGCAACTGCTCTTTTAGCTTTATTTTGACCTACAACAAACCTATCTAATTCAGAAACAATTTCTCTTGGTGACAAGGAGCTTACCAACGAAGCTTCTTCTTTTTGCTGATCACCTTTAGGATGCAATTGAGTTACGTTTGATTTATCCATTATATTTTTTCAACTTTGACATTTTCATTAGTAAATACACAGATATCAGCTGCAACTTTTATAGCTTTTTTAGCAACTTCTTCTGCTGAAATATTACTTTCCATTAAGACTTTTCCTGCAGCTAAAGCATAATTACCACCAGAGCCAATACCAATAACGTCTCCTTCAGGTTCTAGAACATCACCAGTGCCTGAAATTATATAACTATTGTTTTTGTCACCGACTGCCATAAGCGCTTCCAATCTTCTAAGATATTTATCTGTTCTCCAATCTTTAGCTAACTCAACAGCAGCTCTAGACAAGTTACCAGCATGTTTTTCTAATTTTCCCTCTAATCTTTCAAATAAAGTTAATGCATCAGCTGTTGATCCAGCAAAACCAGCTACGACATCTCTTTTTTCAATTTTTCTTACTTTTGAGGCAGTGCTCTTTACGACAGTATTGCCCATGCTTACTTGGCCGTCACCAGCTACCACCACTTCGTTGTTTTTTCTAACTAACACAATCGTTGTCATAGCTTATAAATGGATACTAAATTTAATACTTCAAGCCCAGGTTTAGTATTATTGCCATAATTGAATAATATATGTATACCTGTTTTTAATTATGAAGCGTAAAGGCAAAATAAGCAGGAAAACAAAAGAAACAAGCATTAGCGTTGATTTAAATATTGACGGTAAAGGTAAATACAAAATTGACACAGGAATAGGTTTTTTAAACCACATGCTTGAACAACTATCTAAGCATTCTTCAATAGATATGAATATAAAAGCTAAAGGAGATACTCATATTGATCTACACCACACAACTGAAGATACAGGAATTGCTATTGGTGAAGCTTTAAAAAAAGCTTTGAAAAAATCTGTTGGAATTAGAAGATATGCTCATGCGATGATCCCAATGGATGAAACTCTATCACGTGTTGCAATAGATATTTCAAATAGACCTTATTTAATTTGGAAGGTTAATTTAAAGGTCGAAAAACTTGGCGAGATGGATACAGAACTTTTTAAAGAATGGTTTCAAGCATTTTCTCAAGCTGCTGGAATTACTCTACACGTTGAAAATATTTATGGTGATAATAGTCACCACATTATCGAGTCTTGCTATAAAGGATTAGCAAGGTCTTTAAGAACTGCATTGGAAATAGATCCGAGGAATAAAAAAACAATTCCTTCTACAAAAGGTTCTTTATAAGTTTAATGAATGTCACAATTGTTGATTATAAATCGGGCAATATAAGCTCGGTAATAAACTCTTTTAAAGAAGTTGCAAAAGATAAAGTAACTATTGAGGTTACCTCAGATTTAAATAAGATAAAATCGAGTGATAAAGTAGTTTTACCAGGGCAGGGCTCATTTAAAAGTTGCGTGGATGCCTTGAATAAAATTAAAGGTCTCACGGATACTTTAAATGAATTTACAATAAATTATAAAAAACCTTTACTTGGAATTTGTGTTGGTTTGCAGATGTTTGCTGATGTTGGCTATGAAGAAACCGAAACTAAGGGCTTAGGATGGATTTCAGGTAAAGTTTCAAAAATAGATAATCAGAACGGTAAGTATAAACTTCCTCATATCGGTTGGAATCAAATCAATATTGTCAAAGATAGTAAAATTTTTAAAGATATAGAAAATAATTCTCATATGTATTTTGTTCATAGTTATGAATTGGTTCCAAATGATAAAAAAGTAATTTCAGCAACGACAGATTATTCATCAAATATTGTTTGCTCTGTTGAAAAAGAAAATATTTTTGGAACCCAATTTCACCCTGAAAAAAGTGATAAATTAGGATTAAAAATGATAGATAATTTTTTAAGATTATAAAATGAGAAATATAGATCTAAGTTCCTTTGTGGGAAGGAGTGTAAATGATTTACTTAAAAAAGGAGATCAACTTTTTAACGATAATCTTGAAGGTAAAATTCATGCTCACAAAATTTACTCAGAATTATTAGAACAAGTGCCAAATATTTATGCAAACACGAATGAACATGCATTTAGAGGTGCGATAAGACAAAAAATCTGGAATTGTGAAAAATCTTTCTTTTGGAATGAAAAATATACGTCTCAAGCAGGACAAGATAAGATAATCAAAAAAAAATTTTTTGATGGAAAAAAAAATGGATTTTTTATTGAGATAGGTGCTTACGATGGAATTATTGGAAGTAATTGTTATCATTTTGAGAGATTTTTAAATTGGGATGGAATTGCTATTGAGCCCTCAAATGTTCAATTTGAGAAGTTAAAAAGAAATAGGAAGTGCAAAGTTCTTAATAATGCAATTAGCGATGAAGTAAAAGAAGTTGAATTTATAGAGGTCACTGAGGGTCTTACTCAAATGAGTGGTATTAATGACAGTTTTTTTAAAAGAAATATTAACATTATTTCAAACAATCAACCCAGTAAAACTAAATCCATAAGTCTCAAAACTATTACCTTTGATGAAATAGTACCTAAAAATAGAGATATAGATTATCTATCTATAGATATAGAGGGAGGAGAGATGAATCTTTTAAAATCAATAGATTTTAAAATTAACAATATCAAAGTAGTTTCTGTAGAAAATAATGTACCTAAAGAACAAAATTTTAAAAATTTTTTTGAAAAAATAAATTTTAAATATCTTGATAGAATTGGGCAAGATGAAATATTTTATAATAATGAATATTTTAAATTTTAATAAATGAAAATTTTTCCAGCAATAGATATAAAAGATAAAAAATGTGTAAGACTAGTTAAGGGAGATTTTGATAATAAAACTGAGTATGAAATTTCTCCGGTGGATCAAGCAGCCAGATATAAAGATCATGGTTTTAAAAATATACACATTGTTGATTTAGACGGGGCCTTAATTGGTGAAACAGTAAATATAGACATCATTCAGGATATAGTTAGAAAATTTGATCTAAAAGTTGAAATAGGTGGTGGTATTAGAAATTCTGATAGTATTAAAAAATATATCGATGTTGGTGTTGAGAAAGTAATTCTAGGGAGTGCTGCCATTAGAGACAAAAACTTTTTAAAAGAGTCGTGCGAAAAGTTTCCAAGTAAAATCGCTCTAGGTTTGGATGCTAAAGATGGCTATTTGTCAGTATCTGGTTGGAAAGAAAATTCTAATCGATTGACTTTAGATTTTCTAAAAGAAGTTAATCATTATGGTGTTAGTAGGCTGATTTATACAGATATAAATCGAGACGGTATGAAACAAAGTCCAAATTTTGAAGAGACATCAAAAATTGCAGATAAATCAAATTGTCCGGTGATTATATCTGGTGGAGTCTCTTCAATAGACGATATTAAAAAAGCCAAGAATTTAAAAAATGTTGAGGGTATAATAGTTGGTAAAGCTATTTATGACGGAGATATAAAATTAAAAGAACTGGTGAAAGAAGATGCTTAAAAATAGAATAATACCTTGTTTAGATGTCAAAAATGGTCGTGTTGTTAAGGGTATAAACTTTGTCGATCTAAAAGATGCAGGAGACCCTGTGGAACAAGCAAAAATTTATAGTGATGGCGGAGCAGATGAAATTTGTTTTTTAGATATTACTGCTTCTAATGAAAATAGAAATACTATTTATGATGTTGTGGAGAAAACTTCAAAAAAATGTTTTGTGCCATTGACTGTAGGAGGTGGTGTTAGAAGCGTTGAAGATATTAACAAATTACTTAATTGTGGGGCTGATAAAGTTTCCATAAATACTGCTGCAGTTGAAAATTCAAAAGTCGTTGTAGATAGTTCAAAAAAATTTGGGTCTCAATGCATTGTAGTTGCAATTGATGCTAAAAAAAATGGAGATAAGTGGGAAGTATTCACTCACGGAGGAAGAAATAATAGTGGTATTGATGCGTTGGAGTATGCTCAACAAATGGAAAAAAATGGTGCAGGGGAGTTATTAGTGACTTCTATGGATAGAGATGGAACACAAGCAGGTTATGATATTGATCTCATGTCAAAAATTTCATCGAAAGTAAATATTCCAGTTATTGCATCTGGTGGGGTTGGTAACCTAGAACACTTAGCAGATGGAATTAAATCTGGAAAAGCTAGTGCAGTCCTAGCTGCTTCTATATTTCACTATGGAAAACACTCTATAAAAGAAGCTAAGGATTATTTGGACTCAAAAGGAATACCTGTTAGAATTTAATATGCTCAATACTTTAGAAAGCTTATTTAATCTTGCAAGAGATCGGAAAAAAACTCCAGTAGATGGTTCTTACACAAATAAACTTCTTAGTGATAAATCTTTGAGTAAAGAAAAGGTCCTAGAAGAAATTAATGAACTTATTGAGGCAGTAGATAAAGATTCAAACAAAATTCATGAAGCAGCTGATGTTTTTTATCATTTGATAATGTATCTAGAGGCAAATGATGTAAAAATTGAAGATGTAATGGAAGAACTTAATCAAAGAAAAAAATAATATGTTTTCAATATTGAGGGTTCAAATAATTATTGGATTGATTATTTTAACAATACTAACCTGGGCAACTCAAAATGTATGTCGATATAATTTTGTATTAGATAAAAAAAAAAATATAACAAACATTATTAGCGAAGAATTGAAACCAAGTTTAGCATTAACTGAGGTTTATTATTATAAAGAATTAAATTGTAATGATGCAGATTTCGATTTAGATATTGATAGAATTATGAATAACATAAGAACAATTTCAGTAATGGTTCACCAATATTTTACAACAGATATAACTGGTAGACCAATAAATGAATAAAATCAATTATGACCTACGACAATAATAATATATTTGCAAAAATTTTAAGGGGTGAAATCCCTTGTAAAAAAATTTACGAGGATGATCACGTTTTATCATTTCATGATATTAATCCACAAAAAAAAATTCATGCACTGGTAATACCTAAAGGAAAATATATTGACCTCGATGATTTTAGTCAAAACGCTTCTCCAGAGGAAATGGTTGGTTTGTTAAAGGGTATAAATCTAGTGGCCAAAAAGCTTGGGATATCAGTTGACTGTGGTAAAGGTTATCGTGCTTTAGCTAATATTTCTGAGCACGGTGGTCAAGAAGTACCTCATTTACACTTTCATCTATTTGGAGGTGAAAAAGTTGGAAAGATGGTGGAGTGAGCACTAAAGTTGAAAGAAATTACTTAGAAATCAATTCACTTAAAGACTTAAAAAAATCAAAATTTTATCCAGATGATTGCTTAATTGATCTTAGTGATCCAGCAGATTTTCAAATAAATAAGTTTTTTTATAAAAGCATAGGTAAAGAGCATCGGTGGACGGATCGATTAGTTTGGACAGATAAACAGTGGATGGAATATATCTCTGATCAAAAGGTAAAAACTTATATTCTTAAAAAAGCTAACGATATGGCTGGATACTTTGAACTTATTTTCCATAAGGAAAAAAAGGAGACAGAGATTGCTTATCTTGGCTTACTCAAAGAATATCAAAATAAAAAATTAGGCTCGTTTCTTTTGACATCAGCTATAAAAAATTCTTTCTCTGAAAATACTAACAGAGTCTGGGTACATACTTGCTCTTTAGACCATAAAAATGCATTAAATAATTATATTTCAAGAGGTATGAAAATTTATAAAACGGAGTCTGTCTCAATTTAATTTTGTTGAGGTAAAACAAACAAATTACTATTTAATTTTTGATTTTTTTTAACTGAATCTAAAAAAGTGATACTTAGATTTTGATAAATATCTGTAGTTTGCCAACCGATCAAATTTAGAGTGTTATAATCAAAGAAAATATTCACCTCAAAATCTTCTTCAAAAAACTTAAAATTTACAAATTTATTATCTAAAATTCTTTCATCTAAAGTTTCAATTTTATCAAGTAAAAAATTTTTGTTTAAAATCAAATTTAATGGTGTTCGCTTGAGCGGATAAAGGTAATAGCTCCTGTTGGTTTTAATCACAATGGATTTTCCATTGGAAACTAAAATTTTACCATTTTTTAAATTATATTTACAAAATATTTTTTGTGGGTACGAAAGTGCACAATGACCATTTTCTGTCTCACCATTAACGTTTTGTTCAAAATTAAATGTCAGGTTATTAGTAGCTTTTAAATTTTGAATAATTTTTTCTTTAATATTTGCTGAAGCTTCAACAGTCGAAAATAAAAGAAATAAAAAAATTAATTTATTAATCATCAAAGAACATCACGTTTTCCAACATGATTGGCCTTACTTACGATTCCCTCTTCTTCCATCATATCAATTATTCTTGCTGCTCGATTATATCCAATTTGTAGTTTTCTTTGTAAAAAAGACGTTGATGCTTTACCTTCAGATTTTATTATTTCAACAGCTGTTTGATAAAGTTCATCTTTATCACCCATATTTTTGGATCCATCACCCATTTCTTTTTCATCTGCAAAATTAAGGATTTCGTCTACATAATCTGGTTCTGCTTGAGATCTTAAAGAATTGTTAATATTTTCAATCTCATTGTCAGATACAAATGGTGCATGTATTCTTATAACTTTGTTAGCAGATGACATATATAACATATCTCCTTTACCTAACAATTGTTCAGCACCTTGTTCTCCTAATATAGTTCTACTATCTATTTTAGATGTAACTTGGAAAGAAATTCGTGTAGGAAAGTTTGCCTTAATTGTTCCTGTAATTACGTCAACACTCGGTCTTTGAGTGGCCATGATAATGTGTATTCCAGCTGCTCTTGCCATTTGGGATAATTTTTGAATATAGTTTTCAATTTCTTTTCCTGCAACCAACATTAAATCTGACATTTCATCAACCACCACAACTATATAAGGCATTGGAAGTTTATGTTTTGAGTTGTAACCATCTATATTTCTAACTCCTTCTTTGGTCATAAGTCTGTATCTACTTTCCATTTCTTTTACTACCCAGCCTAAAACTGAGGCTGCTTTTTTAGCTTCTGTTATCACTGGACACAAAAGATGAGGTACACCTTCGTATGTAGATAGTTCAAGCATTTTAGGATCAATCAAAATAAATTTACATCTCTCAGGAGTATGACGGTAAAGTAGTGATAATATTATCGTATTGATGCAAACTGACTTTCCAGACCCAGTTGTTCCAGCGATTAATAAATGAGGCATTGAAGATAAATCTCCAACTATTGGATTTCCAGATATACTTTTACCTAAAGCAATTGGTAATTTAATTTCTTTTTTCTTGAAGTCGGAGTTATTTAAAATCTCACTCAAGTAAACATTTTCTCTTGATGAATTAGGCAATTCAATTCCAACAGTGTTACTTCCTGGAATGGTCGAAATCCTAGCTGACTCGGAACTAGTATTTCTCGCAATATCATCAGATAGATTTATAATTTTAGAAACCTTCACGCCTGCGGCAGGTTCAAATTCATTTAACGTAACGACTGGTCCGTGACTTATTTTTTTAATTTTTCCATTAACACCAAAGTCTAATAATATTTTTTCTAAGAATTCAGGATCACCTGATTGATTTTTTTCAGAATTCTCTCTTTCCTTTTTAGATGGAATTTTAAGTAAATCAAGGCTAGGCAATTTAAATTTTTGTATTTCATTTTTTTTTATTTCATCGGCTTTTATGAAAGGTAAATCTTCTTGGATTAAATTCTTAATTTCTTCTTGTGGAATATATTCATTAATAACTTCAGTCTTGTCCGTATAATTTTTATTATTTTTAGTATTGAGAAAATTAAAAAATTTCTTAAGGCTAAAATTTATACTTAGCAAAAAAAGTATGATTATTAAGATAATTAAAAAGTAATAGGATATATTTTCGTTCAAATTTATTAAATTTTTAAAAAAATTTTCATTTAAATAGTCTCCTATAAAACCCCCATTACCATTTATAAAAAGGGCAAAAGTGGTATTATAAAAATGATTTAAAAACAGTGATCCAAAAATTGAATATAAAATTGAATAAAAAATATTTTCAATTATTAAAAAAAAATCTTTTCTTAAAATAATATTTATACCAGTAAAAATTAAAGTTAATGAGACTAAATAAGAGACTAAACCAATTGATTGAAAAAAAATATCAGAAATATAACTTCCCCTAAAACCCAAAAGATTTTTTATTTCTGTATTCTCAGGAAATATAAAATTTGGATCCTCCGGAGAATATGAAAATAATGAGACAAACAAAAAGATACCTGCGGATAATATTAGAAAACCAAATACTTCTGTTAACCTTTTAGCAATAAAAAGAAGAGTTATATTAACAATTTTTTTTATGTTCATATTAAGTGAATCAAATTTATCACTTTGTATCATCTAATTTTTCTTGTTAAAATTAAATTTATTATGAAAGTATGCATACTAGGTGATAACCTTACAAGCTTAGCCCTGGCAAAAGCCTTAGTTAAAAAAGAGATATTTGTTGATTTATTTTATAATACAAAAAACACTAAAATAGATACTACTCGTACAATTGGAATTTCAAAATCAAATGTTAATTATTTTAATAGAGAAATATCAAATATTAAAAAAATTTTGTGGCCAATCAAAAAAATAAAAATTTTTACAGAAAACTCTAAAGAAAAAGAAATTTTAAAATTCGAGGATCAAAAGGACAATCTCTTTTCAATCTTGCAGAATCAAAAAATATTTAATCAATTAATTATTGAACTTAAAAAGACTAAATTTTTTAAATTCAAAAAATATATAAAGCATAGAAGATCTGATAATTTAAGTTATGATCTGATTATTAATTGCGATATTAGAAATAAAATAACAAAAAAATATTTTTCAAAAAAATTTGAAAAAAAATATAATAGCATTGCATTCACAACAATTATAGATCACTCAAAATTATCGTCTAATAACGAAGCAATACAGATTTTCACAAATGATGGCCCGATAGCATTTTTGCCAATATCAAAAGAAAAAACCTCAATCGTTTATTCTGCAAGAATAAAAAAAAATAAAACAGAATTAGAGATCAACAAGATTATTAATAAGTTCAACCCTAAATATGAAATAAAGAAAATTCACAAGATTTCAAAATTTGATTTAAAATTTATAAATTTGAGAGAATATTATAAAGATAACATTTTAGCTTTTGGTGATTTGTTGCATAAACTTCATCCTTTAGCTGGTCAGGGTTTTAATATGTCAATTAGAGATATAAAAGAACTATTAAAAATAATCGATTACAAAATAAAACTTGGTTTACCTATAGATCAAAGTGTATGTGTTAAATTTCAAAATAATATGAAAAGTAAAAATTTTATCTTTTCAGAAGGAATTGATTTTATCTATGAATATTTTAACTCCGAAAATAAGATTGGAGAAAATTTAATTGACTCAACCGTTAAGTTAATTGGACGGAATAAGATATTAAATAAATATTTTAAAAATATCGCTGATACGGGTCTACAAAATTAATTTATTGAAGAGTGGTATTATCAAATTGATCATAAGTATAAGTATTTAAAATTTCAGAAATTTTTGTTTTTCTAATTTCCAGATTTTTAGCCTCTAATAAAACTTGTTTTTCCTCCAAACTAAACGGTGATGTCATTGCTAGAGCGTTAATTGTTTCGTCTAAACTTTGTTTTTCTAGAGCTTTCCAATTAATGATAAATCCTCTTTTCTCAAATAAAGTTTTTAAATCTTTAAAAATAAGTTCCAAATCAGAAAATTTTAAGTTTTCTTTCTTTTCTTCTAAATCATCTAAAAAATTCTCAAAATTAATCTCAAACTCTCTATACTTTTTATTTGAATCTATTTCTTTTTTGATTTCAAATCTAATTACACCCTTTAGGTCAATTAAATATCTTCCATCATCAGCTTCTTTGAAACTTGTAATTTTACCTAAACAACCAACTTTATGAAGTGAAGGTAATTTATTATTATCAAAATTCTTTGTGATTTTTGGTTGAACCATCCCAATAAACTTATCTGCTTTCATACTATCATTGACCATATCTATATATCTTGGCTCAAAAATGTTTAAGGGCACTGTAGTTTTAGGAAAAATTATAAAATTACTGAGAGGAAAAACAGGTATAGTTTTTGGAAGTTTCATAATTTAATAAATATACTAATAATATAAAAATAATTAAAAGTTAAAAATATGATAATTTGGCTCGCTTCTTATCCTAAAAATGGCAACACATGGTTAAGATCGTTGATAAGTGCTTATTATTATACAAAAGACGGCATTTTTCTTGGTGATAATCATTTAAAGAACGTTCAGCAGTTCCCTGTAAAAAAATATTTAGAAAGTTTTGATTATGATTTAGCAATGCCGGGAGACACTTCGAGATTATGGGTTTTAGCTCAAGAAAAAATTAATGAGGACCGAAAGATAAAATTTTTCAAAACGCATAATGCTTTAGTGAAATTGGGAAATAATGATTTTACAAATCGAGCTAATTCACTTGGTGGAATTTATATAGTAAGAGATCCTAGAAATGTTTTAGACTCCATGTCCAGACATTTTCAAATTGATCATGATAAAGCTTTAGAGGTAATGCAAGATAAAAAAAACTTTACTTACGACTTTAAAAAGAAAAAGGATTATAGTGATTATCAATTTATTAGTTCTTGGGAATTAAATTATCAATCTTGGAAAAATAATAATTTAATACCAATAAAATTTTTAAAATATGAAGATTTATTGTCAGAAACTTTTTTTGTATTTAAAGAGATAATAGAATTTATAGATAAACTAACAAATAATAAAAGTGGATTTATTAGAGAAAAGGCAAAGAACGCTGTCAAAAGTACATCCTTTGAAAACTTAAAAAAAATAGAGGAAACAAATGGATTCAGTGAGTCTATCATCTCAAGAGAAGAAAAAAAAAAAATACCTTTTTTCCATTTAGGGCCAAATAATAACTGGCAAAAGAATTTTGATGATGAATTTATTAAAAAATTAAATAATATTTTCAGTAAAAATTTGGAAGAGTTAAATTATTAACTTGTGAGGAAATTATCCTGAAAGAATTAATTTATTGTTCAAATATTTTTGTTACAATAGTTAATCACTGTGATTAAACTCTTTTAAAATTTATATTCAGATATAAAGTCTTTAAACTCAAAATTAAGTATTTCAATTTCTTTTGATGAAAATGATTTTTTCCAATCTCCTGAATTGCGATTTGAAATATGATTAGTTTGAAAACCTGTTTTAGTATCAAAAGATCTATAATTATCCTTAGAAAAATACACTATACTTGAATCATCTATATCTTCTTTATTTTTAATTTTATAAATTAAATTTTCATCATTATTTTTTATTAAATTTCTGATTTTTTTTTTGTTAAATTTTAAAGATATCTCTTTGGCATTTTTATAACTAATTTCATAACCAATAAAATTTGCGATTTCCAAAATTGTTTCAATTGATTTATTTTCAATATTTTCATATCTAAAAAATTTTACATAATCTTTATTATAGGTTTTATAAACTTTTTCATATTGTAATAAGTCTTTTGCAGCCTTCAAAGCCGTATTAAAATCTGTTTTCATAAATTCTTTAAACGAAATGCAAACATCCCTAGGATCTCTAATTGTAGTTAAAATCTTTGATCTTGGTAGATTAGGATTTAAAATTCTATGAATTTTAAAAACATATTTATTTGAATTATTTTGATCAATAAGACTTTGCTTTTCAAATATTTCAAAAAACTCTTGGCTACTTTTTGGTATTTTTGTTGGAAGAACATTTATTTTAGAAAACTTTAAAATTTCTCTTGTTACATTATACAGCCACATTGAACCTGTTCTTGGTGTTGTTGATATCCAAAGTGAATTTATATTCATTATTATTTTTATCATAATCGTTAATGTCAGTCGATGAACGTTTTTTAATAGAATATCTTCAACACACTTATGACTCTGATGGAAATAAATTTTATTAAAATAGATACTTGCTTAATTTTAAAAAAGCTATTATTTTTAAAAAATTGAATTGCGGGTATAGCTCAGTGGTAGAGCGTCTCGTTGCCAACGAGAAGGTCGAGGGTTCGACCCCCTTTGCCCGCTCCATTAAACTATGAATGATTTATTAGAAAAAAAATGTGTTCCTTGTGAGGGAGGAGTTAAAGCTTTTGATATTTCTGAAATTCATAAATATCAAAAAAAAGTTGATGGCTGGGAGATTATCCAAAACGATAAAAAAGTTTATCTTTTAGAAAAAAAATTTGAATTTAAAAATTTTTTAGAAAGTCAAAAATTTGTTAACGAAGTTGGAAAAGTCTCTGAGGAAGAGGGTCATCATCCAGATATTATTTTTGGATGGGGTTATGCTAAGATTAATATCACAACTCATGCCATAGAGGGTTTATCTGAAAACGATTTTATATTAGCTTCTAAAATTGACAATATAACTAATGACTAAAATGACGAGTTTTTGAAAAAACTAAAACAGTACTCGTCTCGTTTGCAAATTTTATAATTTCTTTATCTCTTATTGATCCAGCGGGCTGAACTATCGCACTAGCTCCTGACTGAACTAATTTTTCAATTCCGTCAACAAATGGGAAAAAAGCATCTGATGCAGCTACTATTTCATTTTTGATTTTTGAAAACTTATTCATTTTATTTATTGCAATCTCACAACTGTCTAATCTACTAGGTTGTCCTGAACCAATGCCAATAGTAGATTTATTACTAACAAGAACAATGGCATTTGATTTTGTGAATCGACAAACATTAAATGCAAACATTAAATTATCAAGCTGTGATTTACTTGGTTGTCTTTTCGAAACAATTCTAAAATCCTTCTTTAAAAATTTTTTTTTATCCTCTGATTGCATTAGTGTAAAATTATTTAAAGAGTTGAATTTCCATACTTCACTGAATGAAATTTTTGAGGAGTCTATCAGCCTAAGATTTTTTTTCGATTTTAATATCTTAAGAGCTTTTTTATCAAAACCATTAGCCACAACTACCTCAAGATAAATTTTATTTAACATTAATGCGAGTTTTTCGGTAACCTTATAGTTACATGAAACAATACCACCAAATGCACTTATTGGATCGGTCTCTAACGCAGATTTATAACTATCTAAATTATTTTTTAAAGCTGAGACTCCGCAAGGATTCCCATGTTTTACAATAACCGTACCAATGTTTTTTGGTAATGATTTTGAAATATTAATTGCAGCCAAAATATCATTGTAATTATTATAACTCAAAGTTTTTCCATGTATTTGCTCTAATTTATTTTTTCCATTTTGAGAGTAGAAAGCACCCAATTGGTGAGGATTTTCTCCGTACCTAAGATTTTCTATTAAATTAGTGTAAAGAATTTTTCTTTTAGGGAAATTGATATTGTTAAATTTATTGAAATAATTTGAAATTACGGCATCATAATAGGCGGTCTCACTAAAAGCTAACCTAGACATTTTTTCTCTAAATTTTAGAGAAGTACCACCTTTATTTTTTTTCAACTCATTTATAAGTTCTGAATATTGATCGGTAGAAGTTATTACAGTTACATCATTATAATTTTTGGCAGCAGCCCTAACAATAGTTGGTCCACCAACATCAATATTTTCTATTATTTTAGAGTGGTTTCTTGTTTGTTCAATTGTTTTTTCAAATGGATAGAAATTTACTATTACTAAATCAATATTCTCAAAATTATTTTTTTTAATATCACTCGAGTGAGATTTGTTACTCCTTTTATTTAAAATTCCAGCATGTATTTTTGGGTGTAAAGTTTTGACTCTTCCATCAAGTATTTCCTTAAATCCTGTAAAATCTGAAACATCTAAACATTTGAATTTAAGTTTCTTAATTACTTTAAATGTTCCACCAGAACTAATTATCTTGATATTATTTTTTCTTAATTCTTGTAATAAAGGCTCAAGATTAGATTTATCAGATAATGATATTAAAGCTGATCTAATTTTCTTCATTATATCTTTTTAATTTCCCATTTAATGTTCTCTTCATTATTATTTAATATTCCAGATACAAAAATATTTTGGTTCTCAATATATGAATTTTTATTACCGAAGTATAATCCATTATCAATATTAATTTCATAATTATCACAAGTAAATTTCCAACCCTCGTCCTCTAATTCTATTAAAATGGATTTATTATCTTGAGTTTTCATTAATTTAATATTTGGTTCTAGATGAAATCGAATATCAAACCTAAAATTATAATTATTTTTTTTTCTAATAATCTTATCATTTCCAACAAATTTCATTTGCTCAGGAAAAAATTCAATATTTCTCTCATGAATTGATTTAAATTTTTTAAAATATCCATCATGAGCAGCATTGATTTTCCAATAATTTTTCTCACACACAGAATTTTTTTGAGTAATTTTTAAACCTTCTTTAAGAATTAACTTATCTTTTTTTTTTTTAAATTTGCACGAGGAATTGTCATTAATTATTAAAGTACTGTGTGCAGCTGAAGATTTTGATATTTCATTAAGATTTTGATTATTTTTTTTATAATAACCACAATTTGTTATAAGTTTCTTCCCGTTTGAAATTATTTCAAATGAAAGAGCACCCGACTGGTAATCCTGAGTATACTTAGGATTTGGTGAAGATCCTGCATCCATTGCTAGGCAAATTTTTTTATTCTTTAAAATTATATAACCACCACAGTATTTATTTTCATTTTTAAATTTATAACCAAGTCGTCTTAAGTAATGATCGAAATCTTGTGTATTGGACTTATTATTACCATTAAACAAAAGATCTACGTTTATATTTTGTCTTATAAAAGCATAACTTTGTCCAAAATAATAAATATTTTCTTCTATGTATTCTGGAACCTCAATTTGAGACTCTTTAAACCATTCTCTAATGATTATAAAATATTTTAAAAAAAATATTAATTGTTTTATGTTTCGTGAGTTTGTAAAGCCTTGGTTATCTATTGACGAATTAGTAATTTTTTTTAGAAAATTTAAACCAATATCTAAATAATTTTTCTCAATTTTGTAACATAATCCTGTCAAAATTATTGCAGAGCAACCAACTATTTTGTTTTCTACATTTTTAGAGTTTTTTATTTCGTTTAATAAATGATTTGTTTGTTTTTGAATCATGTGATCAAACATTGATCTATATTCTTTATCACTTTCGTTATAAGAAAGTTGGTGGTTAGATAACCATGAAATTATTCTTTTTGCAGTAATATTAAATTCCCAACTCTCTTTTTTAAATTTATTGTTTTTATTAATCCAATTTGAGATAACTTGTTGAGCTGATTTTTTTGACGATTTTAAATCAAGGCTAAAAAACCAAAAAAAATTATTTAATTTTTCAAAATCTTTAAATTTAATTTGACTATTCCAAACTGTCTCTAGTTCAAAATCTTCAATTTTATATTTCTTATTTTGATATTTAATTATCGACGAAAGTAAGTGAGGACTTGGTTTGTAGATAAACTCATTATCAAAAGTTTTAGAAATCTTTTTTTCATATAAACTTGAATTTTGATAGAAACCTCTGAATTTTTTCTTTATTATTTCTGCAAACTCATTTAAAGTTTCAAAAAATCCATCTAACAGCATTCTACACTTCTTTAAGTGTTTCTATATTCTTTTTAATGTTTCCGTTGTTTTCTTTAAATATTGTAGTTCCTGACACAAGAATATTTGCGCCTGCATTTATTACATCTTTTGAATTTGAAAAATTTATTCCACCATCTACCTCAATGTCGTACTCATAATTTTTATCATCTTTGAGTTTTTTTAATAGTTCAATTTTTTTAATAACATCAGGAATAAATTTCTGCCCTCCAAAACCTGGATATACACTCATGACTAAAATCAAATCCACATTTTTTAATTCATTTTCAATTATGTTAATCTTTGTGTTTGGATTTAGAGAAATACCAACCTTTTTTTTAAAACTTTTAATGTGTTTGATTGATTCTGCTAAATTATCAGTGGCTTCAGGGTGTATAGTAATTATATCAGCTCCTGCCTCTGCAAAATCTTTTATATATTTATGGACAGGTGAAATCATCAAATGCACATCAAAGGTTAATTCTGAATGCTTTCTAAGAGTCTTAATGACCGGAGGTCCAATAGTTAAATTAGGAACGAAATGACCATCCATTACATCAACATGTATCATATCTGCACCTGCATCCTCGAGTCTCTTAATCTCATTTCCTAATTGACTAAAGTCAGCAGATAATATTGAGGGAGAAATTTGTATTTTTTTCATAGATTATTAAATTAACTAGTACCAAATTTTAAAATCTAATTTAATTAAAAAATTGATAAATTTGTCTTGAAATCTCACTTTCTAATGGAAATGACAACATACCCATCACTGAGTATCCTAGAACCCAAGGCATAAAGTAAAACCTTATCATGAAAAAAAACCAAGCAACGTAAAGAGGCACTATTGGTTGTATGATAAAAGATGGAGTGATAGGTTTAAATAAGCTGATCAAAGGATTTGTAAATTTAACAAAGACTCTCATAAAAAAAAATTGAGAGTCTTCTCTTTGAAAAATATTCATTGCAACTCTTCCAATTAAAGTCCACATGATTACCCCAAGAATATAGTCAATTATATAAACTAAAGGATGAAAGTTAGCCGACATTGAGAAATTTATATTGGAAAAAGACCGAAATTAAAAGGGGCGAAATTAATCGCCCCTTAAAAAGATTATTTAGTGTTGTTTGCCAAGGATCGATTTACCAGCTGGTACACGAACCTCATCAACCATTTTCTGCGTTGCAGCGTTTGGTGCTTGAGTCATTAAACTCACTACCACCATTGCTACTAAGCTGACAGCTGAACCAAAGATACCAAACGTTAACTGAGTAATTCCTAAGAATCCACTTCCGCCTGTTCTTACCCAAACTAGGTAAGCAGCACCAGAAACTAATCCTAAGAACATACCAGCTATAGCACCTTCTTTATTAGCTCTCTTCCACCATACACCAAGTACAAGTGGGAAGAATAGTCCTGACATTGCAAAGTCAAAAGCCCAGATTACTGAACCTAAGATACCTTGAATCTCAAGAGCTGCGATTGTTGCTCCTGCAAAACCAATTACTACAAGTAATACCCTTGCAACAACCAGTCTCTTCGCAGTCTCAGCTTTTGGATCGATGATCTTATAGTAAACATCGTGCGAGATTGCGTTTGCAATTGCTAAAATCAAACCATCGGCTGTTGACATGGCAGCAGCCATACCTCCAGCAGCAACTAGACCTGAGATTACATATGGTAATCCAGCTATTTCTGGAGTTGCTAACACAACGGCTTTACCACCCATGAAAAACTCATTTAACTCAAGAGTTCCATTTCCGTTAAAGTCGCTTACAAACATTAAGTTTGCTTGGTTCCAGTTTTGATACCAATCTATCGATTGAACTTCAGCTATTGATTTACCGATAATACCTGTTGGTAGTGACGGATCAATCAATGACAACTTAGATAGTGTCGCTAACATTGGAGCAGAAGAATAAAGTAGGAAGATAAAGAATAATGACCAACCTACTGATTTTCTAGCTGCTTTTACACTTGGAGTAGTAAAATATCTCATCATAACGTGAGGCAATGAAGCTGTTCCCATCATCATCGCTAACGCTAATGAAATAAATGCCCAAGGTGTTGCGTTCACCGCTGAGTGAGCTTTAGTTATTCCAGCCAAACCTTTTGGCACTTCTTTTAGATTTTCAGCTGAGTTTTTTACAAAACCAAACTGAGCCTCTAATTCAGCTATTCTAGAAACTTCATCAGCTAACATGAAGTGAGGGAAGAAACCCGCACCCATTTTGTTACTGATCCAGAATACTGGTAATAAGTAAGCTATGATTAGTACGATATATTGAGCCACCTGTGTCCAAGTTACCCCTCTCATACCACCAAGCATTGAACAAAGTAAGATACTTATAAGTCCAACGTATACAGCGTATTGGAATGGAATATCAAGTGCAACAGATGCAATTGTACCTGTGGCATTAATTTGTGCAGTCACGTAAGTAAATGAAGCAACAGTTAAAACTACTACCGCCATAAATCTACTTAAATTACCACCGTATCTTGTACCAATAAAATCTGGAACTGTGTAACAGCCAAATTTTCTTAGGTAAGGTGCTAAAAGTGATGCAACCAATACATATCCACCAGTCCAACCTACAAGTAGTGCCATATAACCGTAACCCTTAAAGTAAATACCACCTGCCATTGCAACGAATGATGCACCAGACATCCAGTCTGCTGCTGTCGCCATTCCGTTGAACACGGTTGGTACTTGTCTTCCAGCTACGTAATACGCATCAGCTTGAGCTGTACGTGATAGATAACCAATTATAGCATAGATGGCTACCGTGAAGGCAACGAAACAAATACCAATTGTTTTCGCTGTCATACCCATCTGCTCGGCAATTGACATAATGATTATGAAAGCTAAAAAACCACCTGTATAGATTCCATAAACTTTAGGTAAATTGTCTATAAAATTACCTTTAATCATTAGTCATCTCCTCTTTCACTGAAGCCGAACTCTTCATCAATTTTTTCTTGCCTGTTCGCAAACCAGAAAATCAGTAATACGAAAATTCCAAGAGAACCTTGACATGTGAACCAATAAGTTAACGGATAACCAAATGGTCCCGTAACTTCGTTCATTTCAGCCCCGAATAGGAAGATGCCAATTGAGAAAACAAACCAAATTGCTAACGTCATCATTAGCAAACCCTTGGATTTTTCCCAGTGTTGTTCTTGTTTTGACATTTATACCTCTCTCTTTTTAGTTATAACTGGCGAAAACCATAACCATTATGAAATAGATTTAAAGTGTTAAAATTGGTAAATTTGCTAGCCTTTTCAAGTTATAAGTGTCAAAAATAGGGCTTTTTATGGGAAAATACAAATTAACGTGGAGGGACTTAACTTGGCATGATTTTAAAACTTATCTTTTCGCCATGTTTAAAGCTTTCATCCCCAAGGGGAAAATTAGCAATTTGGATGAGCTTGAAATCTTTATACAAACCAAATCTGCCTGGGTGAGTCAGGTCACTCTTTACGGCTATCTTAAAACGAGGATGGGGACTAGATATGTTCTTCATTTTGAAAATGATACTTTTATGGACTCAGTAAACTTGGCTAAGTGGAATATTTATGCGGTTGCTCTTCAAGATCTTACATTGTTTACATTTTCAAAATTGAAAGCAAATTTTAATTACCAGGACACTGAGAAAGCAAAAGAAATTTTTTTAAAAATTTTAGATGATGAAACTTCAAATAAGATGCCAACTGATATTATAGAAAATGCAAAAAAAAGTTTTGATGAAAGAATACAAAATATTAATTGGGATGATCATCACAATGATTTACCATTTAATCCAAGTGCTTTATCTTTGTATAAGTGGGCGCCAATTGCAGAAGATTTAAAAACTTTAGATCGCAAAATAGTTCTCAATTCAGTGATTTTAAAATGGGATGTTGTAAAAAAAGAATTTAATGAAAGAATAAAATTTTAGATATTTTTTCTATTTTCAACCAAGCTATCGACTACACCTGGATCAGCTAAAGTAGTTGTGTCCCCTAGTTGTCCATGCTCGTTTGCTGCAATTTTTCTTAAAATTCTTCTCATAATTTTCCCAGATCTTGTTTTTGGAAGCCCTGGAGTAAAATGAATTAGATCTGGTGTTGCCAAAGGCCCTATTTGTTTTCTCACCCAAAGTTTTAATTCTCTATCTAAATCGCCTGTCTCACTCTCACCTGCATTGAGGGTGACGTAACAGTATAAACCATTTCCTTTAATATCATGAGGATATCCAACTACAGCAGCCTCAGCTACTTTGGGATGGGCAACAAAGGCACTTTCAATTTCAGCAGTACCAAGGTTATGACCAGAGACAATAATTACATCGTCTACTCTACCAGTTATCCAATAGTAGCCATCTTTATCTCTTTTACATCCATCTCCTGTGAAATATTTTCCATCAAACTGTGAAAAATATGTATCTATAAATCTTTGATGATCACCATATACGGTTCTCATTTGACCAGGCCAAGATTGAGCTATACAAAGTCTTCCTTCACCTTCACCTTTAATTTCTTTACCGTCTTTATTTACTAGCACTGGTTTAATTCCGTAAAAAGGTTTTGTTGCTGATCCGGGTTTAAGTGGAATAGCTCCAGTTTGTGGTGCTATAAGAATTCCTCCCGTTTCTGTTTGCCACCAAGTATCGACTATTGGACATTTTGAATTACCAACAGTTTTGTAATACCACATCCACGCTTCTGGATTTATAGGTTCTCCAACAGTTCCTAATAATTTTAGAGATTTTCTAGTAGTTTTATTAACTGGGCCATCACCTTCTCTCATTAAGGCCCTTATGGCTGTTGGCGCTGTATAAAAGGTGTTTACTTTATATTTATCTACAATCTGCCACCATCTTGAACTATCAGGGTAATTTGGAACACCCTCAAACATAATGGTTGTTGCACCATTAGCTAATGGTCCATAAATTATATAGCTATGACCAGTTACCCATCCAATATCTGCTGTACACCAATAAATGTCATTAGGTTTATAATTGAAAATATATTGATGAGTCATAGAAGCATAAACCATATATCCTCCAGTGGTATGTAATACTCCTTTAGGCTTTCCGGTTGATCCTGATGTATAGAGAATAAACAAAGGATCCTCTGCACTCATTTCCTCAGGCTCACAATAATTTGGTACATCTTTAATTAAATCGTGATACCAAACATCTCGACCTTGTTCCCAATAAACATAATTACCGGTTCTCTTAACTACAATACATTTTTTTACATCTGGACAATTAGATAAAGCTTCATCTGTCGTTGCTTTTAAAGGTATAGTTTTACCTCCTCTTACTCCCTCATCAGCAGTAATTATATATTCTGATTTACAATCGTTCACTCTTCCTGAAATTGACTCTGCAGAGAAACCACCAAAAATTATTGAGTGGACGGCACCTATTCTGGCACAAGCTAACATCAGTATTGCTAATTCAGGTATCATTGTTAGATAAATAGTGACACGGTCACCTTTTTGTATCCCTAGTTTTTTTAGTCCATTTGCGGCTTTTGAAACTTTTTGATGTAATTGTTTATAAGAAATTTTTTGAGTATCTTTAGGATCATCCCCTACCCATATAATTGCAGTTTTATCTTTTTTATCTTTTAAATGACGATCAATACAGTTTGCAGATGCATTTAAAGTACCATCTTCAAACCATTTAATTCTTACTTCGTCTTTACTATATTTGACATCTTTAATTTTTTTGTAAGGTTTTATCCAAGTAATTCTCTTTCCTTCTTTTTTCCAAAATGAATTATTATTTTTAATAGAATCAGAGTATTTTTTTTGATATTGGGCTTTATTTGCTAAACCTCTTTTTACCCATTCAGGTTTAGTTTTAATAATTTGATCGTTAGATGATGATTTATCGATATTTTTCTTTTTAGATCTTTTAGCTGTAGATCTTTTAGTTTTTGAGACACTTTTTATTTTTCTTCTTTTTTTTGAAGATTTTTTCTTCTTTGTCTTTTTGGTTTTTTTCTTTTTTGATTTCTTTTTTTTTGGCATTTTTTTTATTATTTACTCATTTTATTTAAAATCTTCCAGCTTTTAGAGTCAATAGGCATTACAGATAATCTACTTTGTTTAATTAAAGATAAATGGCTTAAATCCTTGTTTTTTTTAATTTGCTCTAAAGACACAGGGTTATTTAGTCTTTTCAAAAACTTAACAGTCACAGCAACAAATCTTCCTGATTTGTCTGTTTTATCAATGTAATGTTCTTTCACAACTTCTACTATTCCAACAATTTCTTTTCCAATATTTGAGTGATAAAAAAAACATTGATCACCCTTTTTCATAGTTTTTAAATTCTTTGCTGCTTGATAGTTTCTTACACCGTCCCAGGGCGCTCCTTTTTCACCAGCTTTTTTTTGTTGATCAATTGACCAAACATCAGGCTCTGATTTAAGTAACCAGTATTGCATTATAATTTTACACCTGCTCCTTTTAAGAAATAAGCTTTTTCATCTAGTGGCCATCTGGGTTTTGCTGGATAATCTAAATCATTGAATTGATTTAATTTAAATTTTTCTAAGCCTACCATCCCTATCATTGCAGCGTTATCACCACAGAGTTCTATTGGTGGAAATATACTTTCATAATTTTTTTCTTTACATAAATTAATTAACATTGATCTAATTTTTTTGTTAGCTGCAACACCACCAGCAACAACAAAAATTTTTTCTTTAAGATTATTTTGTTTCTCAAATTCTAAAAAAGCAATCTTTGTTTTTTTATACAGGATTTCTATTATTGTTTTTTGAAACGAAGCTGCTAGATCAAATTTATCTTGTTCTGTTTTTATTTTTTTGGATATTTTTAAAACTGCTGTCTTCAAGCCTGCAAATGATAAGTTACAACCCCCCCTGTTAATAATTGGCTTTGGTAATTCATATTTTTCAGGGTTTCCCTTATCAGCAAAAACTTCAATTTTAGGACCACCAGGAAATTCTATTCCTAATAATTTTGCAGTTTTATCAAATGCTTCACCTAATGCATCATCTATAGTAGTGCCCAATCTTTTATAATTTCCAAGACCTTTGACATTTAAAAACTGTGAGTGTCCACCTGAAATCAATAAAAATAAATACGGGTAATTTAACTCTGAATTAATTCTTGGACTTAAAGCATGACCTTCTAAATGATTAACTGCAATAAATGGTTTTTTGATTAAATTAGCAAAAGTTTTACCAAAACTTAATCCAACTGATAAACAAACAACTAATCCTGGTCCGGCTGTTGCAGCAACTGCATCTATTTCTTCTATCTTTTTTCCACTTTCATCCAAAGCTTTTTGGACGATCCAATCAATTTTTTCTAAATGGGATCTGGCAGCAAGTTCAGGAACAACTCCACCAAATTCTTTATGCACCTCTGTTTGGCTAGAAATAATATTAGAGAGAATTATTGGTATTCCTTGCTCATTTTCTGAAATTAAAGATGCTGCAGTTTCATCACAGCTAGTTTCTATTCCAAGAATTAAGGGTTTTTTATTCATACAAATAGTTTTTAATAATTGTACAATCCCAATACAAGTAAGAAATGATTTTTTTATGAAAAAGAAAATAACAATTGGGTCTCGAGGAAGTAAGTTAGCATTATTATATGCACAAAAAGTAAAGGAGAAAATTATTGAGGCAACGAAATTTATTGATCAGGATATAAATATTAAAAAAATTTCTACCAAAGGTGATGAGATACAAGATGCCAGATTATCCGATGTTGGTGGCAAAGGTTTATTTTCGAGTAGCATTGAACAAGAGCTTAAAAAAAATAATATTGATATAGCGGTTCATGCACTAAAAGACATGCCAGCAATTGAGACCAATGGTCTTTTAACAGACACATTTCTTGAAAGAACTGATGCGAGAGAAATCGTAATAATTAATGGGAATAAAAAATTTAAAGACTTAAAAAAGAATGCTGTTATTGGAACATCTTCTTATAGACGACAATTTCAAATTAAAAAAATTAGACCAGATGTTAGTTGTAAACTTATAAGAGGGAATGTTGACACTAGAATAAAAAAATTAATGGATGGTGAGTATGATGCGATAATTTTATCTTATGCTGGAATAAAGTACTTGAAATTAGAGGATAAAATTTCAGAAATTTTTTCTATTGAGGAAATAATTCCAAGTGCAGGACAAGGTATAATTGCTATACAGTGTAGAGAAAATGATGAAGATATGATTTCAATGTTAAAAAAGATTAATCATAAAGAGACCTATAAAAGAGCACATGCTGAAAGAAATATTTTAAAAATTTTAGAGGGAGATTGTGAAACAGCAGTTGGAATTCATTCTAAAATAAATGAAAACAAAATTACAGTGGAAGCTGAGCTCTTCTCATTAGATGGTTCACAAAGATTTTATGAAAAAAAATCTGATAAATTAGAAAATTTTAGAGAACTCGGAAATGAGATTGGTCATATTTTAAAAACAAAATCGAATAATTCTTATAAAAGATAAAATGCATATTCTATTAACCAGACCTATAGAAGACTGTTCTGAAATGATCATCAAGTTCCAGTCTCTTGGTCATAAGGTTTCACATTTACCTTTATTATCAATCAAAAGGATTCTACATGCAGAAATAGATCTTTCTAAGTTTAAAGGTATTATTTTTACAAGCTCTAATGCTGTAAGATTTTTAAATTCAAACGGATTAGATAAAAATATAAAATGTTTTTGCGTAGGAAATGCAACCGAACAAGAAGCAAGAGGCCTTGGTTTTTCCAATACAATTGCTGCAGAGGGAAACGTTCTAAATTTGAAAGAATTGATATTGCAGAATTTTGATAAAACAGAGGGTAAATTAATTTATGTAAGTGGAGAAAACATTTCAGTGGATCTTGATAATCAACTACAAAATGAGGGATATGAAGTTAAAAGACTTATAAACTATGAAACTATACATAATGAAAAATTTGATATTGATTTTATCAATAAGTTAAAACTTGATATGCCTGATATGGTTTACGTTTATTCACAAAATAGTGCTTCAAGTCTTTTAAAGTTTATAAAATTTAATCAGCTAGAGAGTCTTTGGATGAGTACTAATTTGATGTGTATAGGTGAAAAAACATCAGCTAAATTAAATGAAATTAAGTGGAAAAAGATATTTCTTTTTAATCCTGGAGAAGAGGAATTTTTGTTATATAAAATTTAATTATGGAAATAATAAATAATTTTTCTGAAGTTTTTTTATCAGTCTGGAATAGAGGGATTTTAGGAGTAGATATTTTTCAAATATTAATTGGTATTGGAATATTTTTAATTTTCTTAATATTTAGAGGATTAATAAGTAAACTTATTATTAAAAAATTAGAGATAATTTCTAAAAGAACTACTAATAAATTAGATGATACTTTTGTGTCTGCATTGATTGGACCAGCAAGATTTTTACCAATTGTTTTGGGTTTTTTTATAGCAAGTTATTATATGACTTTTTCAATTGAAGGTAGAGAAGTTGTTGACACAATAAATAGAACCTTAATAACAATCTTAATCTTTTGGGTGATACATCAAATTATTGAACCTGTGTCTTATATTTTAAGTGGACTTGATAAACTTTTAACAAGAGAGTTAATTGGATGGATTATTAAATCCTTAAAAATACTAATTTTTATTTTAGGTCTAGCTGCTGTATTAGAACTTTGGGGAATAAAGATAGGACCAATTATTGCTGGTCTTGGTTTATTTGGTGTTGCAGTGGCTTTGGGCGCCCAAGATTTATTTAAAAATTTAATTTCAGGTATTTTAGTTCTAGTTGAAAAAAGATTTAAAATAGGTGATTGGATATTAGTCGAGGGAATTATAGAAGGTATAGTTGAAAAAATCGGGTTTAGATCAACAACAATAAGAAAGTTTGATAAATCTCTTGCAATTATTCCTAACTTTCAATTTGCTGAAAATGCAGTTGTAAATGTTAGTGAAACTTCAAATTGGTTAATAAGTTGGATTATAACTCTTCAATATGACACAACAGTTGATCAATTAAAAACTATAAGAAATGAAATTGAAGATCACATTCAAAAAAGTGAGGACTTTAACACAAGCATAGGCATTGCGGTGAGGGTTGACAAATTTTCTGATAGTTCAATTGATATGTATGTTCGTTGTTTTACTAAATCAGACAGTTGGAATGAGTGGTTATCGGTTAAAGAGAAATTAGCAATTGAAATAAAAAAGATTGTTGAAAAAAACAAAGCGTCTTTTGCATTCCCAAGTTCATCTATTTATATAGAAAAAAAATGATAGCCATTTTTTATTTAGCTTTACAAATATTAAAGCTTTATTCCTACGTAGTAATAGCCAATGTAATTATAAGCTGGTTGGTTGCTTTTAATGTTTTAAATACACAAAATAGATTTGTTTATTCAATTTTAGAATTAACATATCGTTTGACAGATCCTATACTTATTAAAATTAGACGTTTTTTACCTAATTTAGGATCCTTAGATATCTCACCCATTATATTACTTCTATTGATTTGGTTTATAGAAATGTGTATGAAGCTCTACATCGCACCTTTAATTTTTTAAAACTTATGATTCTAATTGATGGAAAAAAAGCAGCAGCTGAATTAAGAGAAGAACTTAAACAAGAAGTAGCTGAATTAAAAAATAAGTATAATAAAGTGCCTGGTTTAACGGTGATTTTGATTGGAGATCTTACCCCTAGTCAAATATATGTAAGAAACAAAGAGAAATCAGCAAAAGAGGTTGGTTTAAAGTCTGATGTAATTAAATACCCAGACTCTGTGGAAGAAAAAGTTATTTTGGATAAGATTAATGATCTCAATAAAGATAAGAGCGTTTCAGGTATTTTAGTTCAGTTACCTTTGCCAAAACATATCGATAAACAAAAAATTATTGAGGCTATTCATCCATCTAAAGACGTTGATGGATTTCATCCTATGAATGTTGGTAATCTTTCTTCAGGTTACGAGAGTTCCGTGCCTTGTACTCCACTAGGCTGTTATTTATTAATTAAAAAAATTGAGCCAAACTTAAGTGGAAAAAAAGCAGTTGTAGTTGGAAGATCTAATCTAAATGGAAAACCAATGACACAACTTCTTTTAAAAGAAAATTGTACGGTAACAATTACTCACTCAAAAACAAAAGATCTCAAGGCTGAATGTTTAGAAGCAGATATTATTATAGCTGCTGTCGGTATTCCTGAACTTGTTAAAGGGGATTGGGTTAAAAAAGACACAATTGTAATTGATGTTGGAATTAATAAAACAGATAAAGGCATTGTTGGTGATGTTGCATTTGATGAAGTTTCAAAAAATGCTAAAGCTTTAACACCAGTTCCAGGTGGAGTTGGACCAATGACAATCGCTTGTTTATTAAAAAATACTGTAGAGTGTTTCAAAAGATCGCAACTTTAAAGTTACAACCCATTAAATTTTTTGATATTTTGAGGTGTGAAGAAACCTAAATATCCATATAGAATTGCAATTGTATTCTTAATTTTAACAGTTCCTACTATTGGAGCAACCCAATTAGGCTGGTACTTATATGATCAACAAACAGGTTTTGATTATGGTATGATTGTTGGAACATTTTCAGTTATATATGCAGCTTGGCTAATGTATGAAAAAAATTGGAGAGAAGAGGATGATGATTAAGTAATGGAAAAATTAATTTTTTTTGGACTGGTAATTCCTATTTTATTCTTTGTCTTATACTTAGGGACGAGAGCTATCATGAGCGGTGTTAGCGCAAAACAAGCTAACCAAGCTAACAAAGATGAAAATGACACAGATGACAATAATGAGGAGTCTAACACTGATAAATCTTTAAGTAATGAATTAGAAAAATTGAATGCACTAAGAGAAAGCGGTGTATTAACTCAAGAAGAGTTTGAAAAGGCAAAAAATAAATTATTAAATAATTAAAGATTAAGTTGTTCTTGTTAAAAGTAATAAAGTTGCACCAGCTATAAATATCAAAATACCTAAAATTTCAATAAAAGTTATTTTTTCTTTAAAAAGATATTTAGATGAGATGTAACTAAAAAATATTTCAATTTGACCAACAGCTCTTACGAAAGATGCTTGAATTAAAGTGAAAGCAAAAAACCAGGATAGTGTCGCTAGAAAACCAGCTAAGCCAGTCAAGCATATTTCAAATTTATTATCAAAAAATTTTTTGAATTCCGATTTTTCAAAAATTATTAAATATGCAGTAATGATTATAGTTTGAATTACTAAAGCAAAAAAAACTGTAGTAAGCGCTTTATCAAAATTAGAGGAAAAATTTTCTAGTGTTAGTGCAGCTGCCCTAAAATATACAACACTGAGACCCAGTAAAAGTCCTGCCCCCAATCCAATAAGTGTTACTCTTGAAAAAAAATTTTTAAAAAATAATTTATAATCTTTGATCGAAATAATAATAACTCCAAGTGTTGCAATTATTATTCCAAAAACACCAAGCAAATTTAATTTATCTTTTAATATTATATATTCAAAGATCGCAATTTGAATAACTTCCGTTTTACTTAGCGAAGTACCGACAACAAAATTCGAAAATCTAAAAAGGTATAATAACGTTATTGTAAAAGTAACTTGTAAAATAGATCCTAAAAAAGTGAAAAAAATAAAGTTAGTTTGATCTAGAATATCTGAAATGATACCAAAATCATGAAAAAGAAAAAATAATATAAATGCAAATGGTAATGCGAAGGCAAATCTTACATAAGCAGAAGCAACCAATGATAAATTTTTATTTAATTTTTTCTGTAAAGAAGTTCTTAGATTTTGAAAAAAAGCTGCTAAAATTGTAAAAACGACCCAATTCATAAATTTATTTAGATATAATCTTTTATTCGAATTAAGTGGTTACTTATATCTAAAAAATTAGTTTTTCTCCATCAGCCAGAGAGCGTCTTCTCCTAAAAAGTAAATTTTTCCGTTATCTGGATGGACTTGTATATCTCTTATTCTTCCAATTTTATTTTTAAATATGATTTCCTCTTTTACATTAGATAAGTCGTCAAATATTAATTTTCTCAAGGATTTATCTTTAAGTGAAGTAATTAAAGCATGGCCATTCCATTCACTAAACTCTTTACCTTTGTAAATTGTTATCGCACTTGTTGCAATGGATGGCACCCAATATTGTATCGCTTTTGTAAAACCAGGCTTCCATTTAGGACCGATAGGAATACCTGAATAGTTTGTCCCTCCCCAACCTAAAATTTTCCATCCATAATTTTCACCTTTCTTTGCTTCACCAAACCAATCTCCTCCTCTTGCTCCATGATTACTCATATAAATTTTTTCATCAAATGGTGATAAAGTTAGACCCTGAGGATTTCTAATACCTATTTGATAAATTTCGGGCAACCAATCTGATTTACCCTGAAATTTTGGATTATCTTTTGGGATACTTCCATCAATATTTACTCTGATGATACTACCAGGATGCTTTGTAGGATCTTGTGCGATCATACCTTGACCTCTTTCACCAGCAGACGCGAAAAGATAACCATCTTTGATCGCCAACCTTGATCCAAAGTGATATCCAGAGTCAATAGGTGGATTTGCTTGGAAAATATTTTTAAAGATTAAATCTTTTTCATTAAATTTCGATCTTGCTATTGAGGTACTAGTTTTCCAATTTCCTCTATTTTCGGTATAAGAAATATACACAAAATCATCTTTATAAAGAATATCTAATAAACCACCCTGTCCATGCTCTAAATAATTAAGATTGTGATTTAATGAAGAAATTTTTTTAGTATTTAGATCTATTAGTTTAATTTCTCCACTTTTTTCGGTAATTAATAATTCTGTATCATTAATAAAAGTAGATCCCCATGGAGCTTTTAAATTTACAATCTTCTTAAATTTTAAATTATCAGCAAATGAATAATTTATAAAAAGTGTAAATAAAAAAATTGTAACAAACGTTCTTTTCACTTTAAGAAAGTTTTGATCTACCACCATCAACAGCAATGATTTGACCTGTAACCCAAGAACTGTCGTCAGTGATAAGAAATTTTGCAAGAGAGGCAGAGTCCTTACCTTCACCTAATCTTTTTAAAGGATGAGCTTTAGCTATACCATCTGCTAATGCTTTATTTTTTAACATTGGCTCAGCAATTTTTGAGTTAGTCAAACTAGGTGCAATACAGTTCACTCTTATATTAGGAGCAAATTCCGCTGCTAAAGAAACAGTTAAACCCTCTACAGCAGCTTTAGTAGAAGCAATTATAGCGTGATTTGTAAAACCTCTTTGAGCTGCAACTGTGGAAAATAAAACTACCGAACCTTTATTCTTTTTTAAACTATCCTGGTAGCCTTTTATCATCTCAACTGCTGAATATAAATTTAATTTCATACACTTATTAAAATCTTGCTCATTGACCATTCTTAAAGGTTTTAAATCAATTGAACCTACACAGTAGGCAATTCCTTTTACATCAGAAATATCATTTTTAACCTTTTCCACAAATCCATCCTGCAAAACATCGGCTATTGTAAAACTACAACCCAATTTCTCAGAAATATTTTTTGTTTCATTTTCATTTCTGCCAACTAAATGAACTGAATTTCCTGAATTTACTAATTGTTCAGCTAAACTAGATCCGATTGAACCTGTCGCACCAAGAATAAGATATTTTTCTGACATAAAAATTTTTATTAGTTATATTTAATTATGAAGTTATTTTTTATACTGGGCAATCAATTATTTCCATCAAAATACTTGGATCGCTTCAAAAAAGACCACCTAATTTTTATGGCAGAGGATTATCAATTATGTACTTATGAAAAACATCATAAAAATAAGATACTTCTCTTTTTGTCATCGATGCGTTCACATGCGGAAAACCTCAGAAAAGATAAGTTTAAATTAGAATATTTTAAAATCGAGGATAAAGAATTTAAAGATGATTATTTAAAAAAATTAAAAAAAGTAATTAATTCAAAAAAAATAAAAGAGATTTCAAGTTTTGAAGTCGAGGATAAATTTTTTGAGAAAAAAATTAATCATTTCGTGAAAAAAGAAAAGATCAAATGGAATATCGTTCAAACTCCGATGTTTTTGAACTCAAGGGACGAATTTAAACAATATCTATCTAAATCAAAAAAACCTTTCATGGCAACTTTTTATAAGGAAGTGAGAAAGAAATCTGGAATATTAATGGGTTCGGATGGAAATCCTATTGGAGGTAAATGGAGTTTTGATGAAGATAATAGAAATAAGTTACCAAAAAATATTTCTATTCCAAAGTTTCCTAAAATTAATGAAACAAATTATACTAAAAAATTAAAACCCATTATTGAAAAACTATTTAAAGATCATCCAGGTACAACCGAAAATTTTTGGTTTGCCACAGAGTACAATGATGTGGTCAAATTATTGAATTTTTTTATTAAAGAAAAATCTAATTTATTTGGTGATTATGAAGACGCAGTAGATCAAAAAGATAATATCTTATTTCACAGCGCTTTAAGTCCTTATATCAACCTAGGTTTAATCACACCTGAATTTATTATCAAAAAAGTTTTAGATTTTCATAGGAGTAAAAAAATTAGATTAAATTCTCTAGAAGGTTATGTTCGTCAGGTTATAGGATGGAGAGAATTTATGAGAGGAATTTATCAAAGTTACTCAAATGAAATGGAAACTGGAAATTTTTTCAAACAAAATCGTAAAATGAAAAAGTCATGGTATGATGGAACAACTGGTTTACCTCCACTAGATTACGCAATTAAAAATGCTTTAAATTATGGATGGTCTCATCATATTGAAAGATTAATGATTTTATCAAACATCATGAATCTTTGTGAGATCAAACCAGTGTTTGTTTATAAATGGTTTATGGAGATGTTTGTCGACTCCTCTGATTGGGTTATGGTTCCGAACGTGTATGGTATGGGATTATTTAGTGATGGGGGAATTTTCGCAACTAAACCTTATATTTGTGGTTCAAGTTATTTTATGAAAATGATGGATTTTAAAAAAGGAGAATGGTGTAACACGATGGACGGACTTTACTGGAGATTTATAGATCGTAATAGAAAATTTTTTTTAAAAAATCCAAGACTTTCAATGATGGTTAGAATTTTTGATAAAATGAAAGTAGATAGAAAAAAAATGATTTTATCTGCAGCCGATGAATTTATTAAACAAAATACAATTTAGTGAAAAAAGAAAATCTTCCCTCTAAAATCTGTATTGTTTGTAAAAGACCTTTTATTTGGCGTAAGAAATGGAAATTGAATTGGGAAAAAGTTAAATATTGCTCAAAAAGATGTTCTAGTAAAAAAGTATGAACCTAGGAAAGTACAAATGGAAAAGTAGAATTTTACTTGTTTCTACAACGAGCTATAACGATAGAATTTACCTAGAAGCCAAAAAAATATATCAAGATAAAATAAAAGATTTTCATAAAAGATTTGTAAAATTAATTTGTAAAATTAATAACCAGGAAAAATCATCAATTGATTTAATTGGTTTTGACGGCAAATCCAAAAAGAAGATGAATAAACTTAATTATAAAACAATTTTTAAAATTATAGATAAAATGCCATTAAGTAAAAAAACTAAGCCTATAAATTTATCGCTTTATTCAGATTACAATCCTAAAACCACTACTCAAGGTTTGGGGTTTAAAAACAAGGAAAAAGCTCTTTACACAATTAAAACTATTAAAAATCGTCCAATTAAGTATCAGGTGAATGTAATCGCAACAATGTTAGGTAGAGCAAAGAACCATCCTAATAAAACTGTGGATATGGAGGATGCTATAAAAATTTTTAGTAGTTGGATGAAAAAATATAAAAGTAAAAAAAATGAAAATTAAAATAAATAAATATTTAAAAAAAATAGTAGTTTTATTTTTACTACTTATCCCAAACGGTCTATATGCTGATTTCTTTGAGGATATTACAAACCAAATTGTTGATAATCCCAAAAGACTTAGTTATGGAGTTTCTGTAACGGACGTAAATCAAGATGGAAATTTTGATTTTGTAGTCACAGGTTTTGGTTATCTTAATTTAGCTTTATCCTACGAAGACGGAAAATTAATTAATATTGTAAAACAAAAAAAATTTACAGATGAGTTTAGAAGAACAATTGGTGTAGCTGCATGCGATATAGATAAAGATGGATACGAAGAAATATATTTTCTTAACACTGATACTTATAGTGGTATAAAAAAATATTCAGATAGACTTATAGATTTAGAAAAAAATAATAATTATATAGATTTATTTGAAATCGAAAAAAACCAGAGAGACCTTAATTTAACAGCAGGCAGATCAGTTGTTTGTGTCGACAGAAAGGGTGATGGAAATTATGGGGTTTATGTAGCAAATTACGGAGGCCCGACCAGATTTTATGAGATTGAAGATGAATTGATTAAAGATAAGGCTCAGAGTTTAAATCTTGATAATATCACTGGTGGTCGAGCAGTCGTAGCTGGACATATTATTTCTGATAAGATTGATGTGTTTGCTGCTAATGAGAGAGGAGCAAATTTTCTTTATGAGAATAATAATGGAATTTTTCAAGATGTAGCATTTGACTACAGAGTAGATGATGAAATCCAAAATGGGAGAGGTACAGCTTTATCAGACATATATTATCGAGGTAGATTAGATATTTTGAGTGGTAATTGGCTTGGGTATCATAGAGCTTGGGTTTTAGAAAATAATGAATTTAAGGACATAGGAAATAAAGATTTTGATAAACCTTCCAGAATAAGAACAATTATTTCTGCAGATTTTGATAACGATGGTTTTGATGAAGTTTTTATGAACAATATAGCAGAACCAAATAAATTATTTCGTATCAAAGATGATGGAAAATTTGAACAGATAAATTTTGAAGTTGGTCTCGAAGCTAATGGGTATGGAACTGGGGCAGCAGTCGCAGATATTGATAATGATGGAGTTTTAGAATTGTTAGTTGCTCGTGGTGAAAGTAAAGAACAACCCTTAACTTTGTATAAAGCCAAAGTTAACAAAGAAAATAAATACCTAAGAATTAAACCGTTAAATAAATATGGTGCCCCAGCGAGAGGAGCTACGGTAACATTAATAACTAATAAAAGAAAGCATTCCAAAACTATTGATGCAGGATCTGGTTACTTATGTCAAATGGAGCCTGTGGCACATT
This sequence comes from uncultured Pelagibacteraceae bacterium, assembly GCA_902596925.1. GTDB lineage: Bacteria > Pseudomonadota > Alphaproteobacteria > Pelagibacterales > Pelagibacteraceae > Pelagibacter. The sequence goes on from CACJVT010000003.1 coordinate 119,795, forward strand.
ATGGAATTAGAAAAAATGAAAAAAATTTTAAAGTAGAAATTAAATGGACCAATGGAACAAAAAAATTATTCAATGTAAGTGAGTTAAATCAAACAATTACTATAAAGCAAAAATGAAAAAATTTTTAAATCTTTCTTTGATTATATTTCTAATATTATTTCAGCTTAAATCGTTTGCTGAAGAAAAAAACTATCACAAGGAGCTTATTACTGATTGGTCAAGAATATTTCCTGATAAAAATAGAAACGCGGCAGGACCTAAGTTTTTTAAATATATTATAGATAAAAAAATTACTTATAAGGATTTTATCGAATTTAATAAATTATACTGTGCAGTTTCTGGATCTTTGATTGATCCAAATAGCGACTCAGAATTTTTATTTGTTGAAGAAACTAAAACCAAAAAAAAAATTTGTGGAAATTATTATAGATGTTGTGTTCCATGTTCATGTGATCTTATGAAGTACTCTGAAACTCAAAAAATGAAATATGAATTTAAAGATGGCTTGAAGGAATTTTATGTTTTAACAATCAAAAATCCTTGCGATAAACAAGATTTTCCAAACAGAGTAAATAAAGATTATTTTTGTGATGGTAAAAAAATTAATAAATCAGAGGTGTATAGTCTTGACGATCGAATAGTTATAGGTTTGCTACATAATGGAAAAAGTTGTGAAAAAGATGAAATAGATTTTGTTAAAAGCCATCAAGTTACTGGTAGGTATTGTGAGTTAAGAAACAATACATCTTTAGAGAATTTAGATGCTGGTATGGGAGATATATTCATTAAACTGGCGAGATAATTTAAAAAAAATTTTATTTTTTTTAACCAGTAAATTATTGTTAATAAATTTAACTCGGTTAAAATATTAAGTATTGAACATACTTATTTTACAACATATTAAAATTGAAGATCCAGGTTACATAAAGGATCTAATGTTGGCTGATGGTTTAAATCTTACAACAATCGAACTTGATGAAGGTGAGAAAATCCCAAATGACCTAACAAAATATGATGGAATGTTATGTATGGGTGGACCGATGGATACCTATATGGAAAAAGAGTATCCCTGGTTAGTTGAAGAAAAAAAAAGAATAAAAGAATTTGTAGTAAATCTTAAAAAACCTTATTTAGGTTTCTGTTTAGGCTGTCAGTTATTAGGTGAAGTAGTTGGTGGTAAAGTCGTAAAATCAAATCCAGCAGAGATTGGCATGATGGATATAAATTTTACTGACAATAAAAAAAAAGACATTTTGTTCTCAAAATTTCCAGATAATATTAAAAGTTTACAGTGGCATTCTTATGAGGTTCAGGGGGTTGATAAAAATCCCGATATTACTTTAATAGCATCATCGCCAATAACTAAGTATCAGATTTTTAAATATCAAGATCATGCATATGGCATCCAATTCCATATAGAGATTAAAGATACAACAGTTAATGAGTGGGGTTGTGTACCAGAATATAAAAAGGCACTTGAGGATCAACTTGGTGATGGCGCATTAGAAAAATTTGATCAATCTGCAAAAAAAAATATGAATGATATGAATAATTATTCAAAAATTTTATATAATAATTTTAAGAGTCTCTTATGAGTATAAAAAGAAAAAAATTAAAAAAGAAAAATCCAATGGCCAAATTATTGAGCTCACCAATGCTCAGAAATAAAATAGTAAAAAATAAAAAAAAAATTTATAATAGAAAAAAATTCAAATTAGAAAATGAATAATAAAATTTTTGAATGGGCAGGAGTTATAACTGCTATATTATATTCATTATTTGTAGCTTTGAATATTGGTATAGAGTTTTTTGGTTTTTGTTTATTACTTATATCTGCAATCCTAATTGGAATTTGGGCTTATAGGGGCGGTCACAGAGGAATATTATTTTTACAATTCTTTTATGCTACTGCAGCAATTATCGGGATGTTCAGGTGGTTTTAATTTAAAGATGATATTATTTTAGGAATATAATTTTTAAAATTAAAAAAACCTTTATTACAATATTGCCATGAATATTGATCGAGTTTTCTATATAAAAAATCTATTTTTAAATTATTTGAATTTAAATAATCCAGGTTTTCACCAACTGTTGGATATAACGCAATAACTTTTTCGTTTATATTTTTAACCTCACTTATATCTACCACTTCACAATTGATAGAATTATTTTCTAATCTTTGTTTTTGATCACTAATTAAAAGAGATTTAAATTTAATAACTTTTTCACTCAGCTTTATGGATCTATTTTCATTTTTATTTGAAATTATATAAATTTTTTTAAATTTATGATTTTGAAAATCTGTAGTTTCAAATGATAAACTATTTTCAAAAATAAAAAGATTTTCATCATCTGTATTTTTATTGCTAAAATCTTGTTTAACTATTGAGTAAGTTTTTTCAGAAACTTTTGGAGGAGCAGTTTCATTTAATTTAATATTATTAAATCTATTATTAGTGAATTTTTTGATATTCCACTCACTTGCTAAATAGTGTTTTCCCTGTGTTTGAATTCCAGCTACCCATCTCCAACCAAGAGTATTAGATGCAGAGTCGCCATCATAAAGATGTTGCATAAAAAATTCTGCTCCTAATTGCCAGGGTAATTCTAATGTAAAAATCCAAATACTAGCAAACCACATTCTAGTATGATTATGTAAATAATTATTTTCTTTAAGTTCTGTTACCCAGTAATTAAAACATTCAATATTGGTTTTTCCATCTATTGCATTTTTGTAATTTTGGTTATCTTTATATTCTTCTCGAATTTGATTTAACTCTGCTACGTAATCTATCCAAACGTTTGGTCGTAATTCTAACCAGCCCTTCCAATACGTTCGCCATAAAACTTCTTGAATAAATTTTTCATTTTTTGAAAAAGAAAACTTGCTAAGTGATTTTTCAATAACTTCTTTCTCGTTGATAACTCCATGAGTAATATATGGAGATAAACCAGATATATTTGTTCTGTTTTCTGGACCAAAGTCAAAATTTCTTAGTTTGGAATATTCAGAAAGATTTTGTTCTACAAAATTATTTAATCTATTTAAGGCCGCAGCCTTTGAGGCTTCAAATTTCATTTTGATTTATTTTGATTTTTTTTTCTTTAAACCAAGCTTGTCGCTATGTCTTAATCTTAAAATAACAATTGCACCAGCAATTAGAACAATGGCAATAGCTTCATAAACTAATGCTGTTGGATCCATTTCCTTACCTTGAAGAATAATAAATCGTGCTAAAGCAGTAATTGCAATTAACAATGGAAGGGTAATACTAATTGATTGTTGGTTCCAAAAAACTCTTACCATTGCTAGAACTTCTAGGTAAAGAAACATTAATAATAAATCAGCTAAAGTTACCGATCTATTCTCAAACATTTTGTACATCTCTATACCGACTGCAATAACTGTGCTTATTAAAATGATAACCATTAAAATAAGCTGTAAATTTTTTGCTATTTTTTCCATTATTTATCTTTACTAAAAGGCAACCATTTTTCAAACACTGATTTTGAAGAACCTTCATAAGGAATTGAATAAGAATATGGATTCGGACTTGTTAATACTTCAATACCTTTTGAAAAAACAAATATAAACACAATCACAAAAACAAGAACCATTATTTTAAAAGGGTCAAAATTTTTTGTTTTAAAAACACTAGCTGAATTTTCTTCTGCTCTATGAAAATGTTTAAAGGTCATATACACGGCAAAGATTAAACCAATGTGAGCTAAAAAAAGACCAGTCCAACCAAAAACAAAAGTTGTGTATGAAAAAACATATAAACTAAAAACTGTGGTCCATATAAAGCTTAAAACTAATAAAATTTGCAACCTAACAGTTTTAGGAAGAGAACGGAGATCATTTTTACTATCATCAAACAAAATGTTTGCTGTATCTCTCATCCAATTTTTAAGTGATTCCATAATTCTAAGATATAGCTAAAAATAAATTTAACAAACTATAAATTGTCCTAAACTTATTAATATCTCAGTTTTTTCTTGTGATAATTAATAAATCTTTCAACATTAGATTTATTAAATGTTTTATTTTCTTCAAAAGAAACTTTTTTCATTGAGTATGCATTACTTTTTGTAATTCTAGATTGAATAGTAAAATTCCCTTTGTATAGTTTAAATTTTACTGACCCATTCACCTTATTTCTTTTTTGATCAATAATTTTTTGCAATTTAAATCTCTCTTTTGAATACCAATAACCATTATAAATCAGTTCGGCATATCTTGGCATAATCAAATCTTTTTTGTGCATTGTTTCTTTATCCAGTGTCACTGACTCAATAGCTCTATGGGCATGAATCAAAAGTGTTCCGCCCGGTGTTTCATAAACTCCTCTTGATTTAATTCCAAGAAATCTATTTTCAACGAGGTCAACTCTTCCTATGCCATTTTTTCCAGCAATAAAATTTAATTTGGTAAGAATATTTTCAGGATTTAATTTTTTTCCATTTATTCCAACAGGGTCACCATTTTTAAAATTAATTGAAATAAAAGTTGGTTTATTCGGTGCTTTTTCAGGGGAAGTTGTTCTTTGGAAAATAAATTCTGGAGCTGAATTTTTTGGGTTCTCTAAAATTTTACCCTCAGTTGAGGTATGAAATAAATTATCGTCAACAGAAAAAGGGGGTGCACCTTTTTTATCTTTGGGGATAGGTATCTTATGTTTTTTTGCATAATTAATTAAATCGCTTCTAGATTTTAATTTCCAAATTCTCCAGGGTGCAACAACTTTTATCTTTGGGCCAAAATAGTGATAACCTAACTCAAATCTGACCTGATCATTACCTTTTCCAGTTGCTCCATGAGATACTGCGTATGCTTTAAATTTTTTTGCGACTCTTATCTGGTCTTTTGCGATTAATGGTCTTGCTATAGAAGTTCCTAATAAATAAACCCCCTCATAAATTGCATTACCTCGTATCATTGGAAAAACGTAATCTTTTACGAAAAGATTTTTTAAATCTTTAATTATGATCTTTTTAACACCAAATTTTTTAGCATTATTAATTATTTTTTTTCGATCAATCTCTTGCCCTATATCAGCAGTGTAACAAATGACTTCTGCGTTATAATTTTCTTGAAGCCATTTTAGAATTATAGATGTATCTAAGCCACCAGAATAAGCTAAGACAATTCTTTTTTTTGATTTCATTAATTAACTGCAAGCTTTTTTTGCAGAATTGTAGGCCTTCGTGAATCCTAATAATGAATAATGATCTATGGTTTGTGAACCTTTTTCATTGTAACCAGTAACCATAATTCTTGATCCTTTTTTCATAACTTTAACCATTATTTTTTCTTTTTTATTGCTCGTCATCCAAGCAAAACCCTGTTGTTTAATATCAAATTTAAATTTGTTATTTCCTGAAGTTGCTAAAACAGTATTATTTTTGTTAAACTCATATCCAGCAGTTGCACTTATTTCATTAGAAATTTTTTCATTCGGTCTGAAAGTAACAAATAATCTAGCATCTCTTTTATTTGTTTTTGGTGCTTGTAAAACAGGGGTAGATTGAGCAAAACAAACTTTACCAGAACTTTCTTGGATTACTAATGTTTCCCAATCTTTGAACTTACCAACTTTTTTTATATCAGCTAAACTAAATGTAATTGGAATAATAAAAAATAAAAATGTGAAGATAAATTTTTTAGTTATGGACATGGATTAGGGTATTTCTGTTGAATTTTATTAATATCATTTATTATATCGCTGTTTAAATTTACATTTACACTTTCTATATTTGTTTTCAACTGTTCCATTGTCGTTGCCCCAATAATAACACTAGTTGTGAAATGTTGAATTTCACAGAATTTTAAAGACATTTGAGTAAAATCTAAATTATATTTTTTTGAAATTTTGTAGTATTCATCAATGGCTTTTTGACCATTTTCATTTTTATATCTATTAAAATTTTTAAATAATTGCATTCTCGATTTCGCCGGTAATTTATTATTTCTATATTTTCCTGTTAAATATCCAAACGCCAATGGAGAGTAAGCTAATAATCCACTTTGCTCCCTAATGGAAATTTCGGCCAAACCAACCTCATACGTTCGATTTAGTAAGTTGTAAGGATTTTGGACAGACATCATTTTTGGAAGCCCTTTCATTTTTGAGAGTTCAAGAAATTTTGATAAACCCCAGGCAGTTTCATTCGATAAACCTACATATCTAATTTTTCCTTGTTCAATAAATTTTTTCAAACTTTCTAAAACTTCTTCAAAAGGTGTCCAATTTTTATCATTTTCGTCATGCTCATAACCGTAATCACCAAAAAAATTTGTGCTTCTTTCGGGCCAGTGAAGTTGATATAAATCAATATAGTCTGTTTTTAATCTCCTTAAACTCTCATCTAATGCTTCTTCAATCTTTTTTTTACCAAAACTATTTCCACCACCTCTAATATATTTGTTCGACGTATTTCCACAAACTTTAGTAGCAAGTACAACCTCATTCCTTTTTTTTGTTTTTTGAAACCAATTACCAATTATTTTTTCAGTTTCTCCATAGGTTTCTTCTCTCATTGGAATTGAATATATTTCAGCTGTATCCCAAAAATTTACTCCTTGACCTAAAGCAAAATCCATTTGTTCAAACCCCTCTTTCTCTGAATTTTGTTCACCCCAGGTCATCGTACCGAGACAAATTGTACTTACATCTAGATCAGTATTTCCTAATTTTTTATAATTCATCAGTATTTTACAATATTAGTCATTTATTGTTTTTTTTGATATCTTGAATAATTAATAAAAGATTATATATGTTACTCAATGGAATTTAATAAAAAAGGTATTCTAGGAAGAGCAAAAGAGGCTGCACAACAACCAACAGCAGTAACAGATGAAGGCTTAAGAGCCTACATGTTAAAAGTATATAACTACATGGCAACGGGAATCTTAATGACAGGGATAATTGCCCTTATAACTTTCAAAATGTCTGTTGTGACTGATAGCTCAGGATCTATACTTGGACTAACTCAAGTGGGTAACGCGATCTATATGTCAGGGCTAAAATGGTTAGTAATGTTAGCTCCACTTGGAATCGTGTTTTACATGAGCTTTGGAATTAATAAAATGAGTGCAGCTAAAGCGCAAACAACTTTTTGGATTTTTGCTGCATTAATGGGTCTGTCTCTTTCGTCAATTTTATTAGTTTATACTGGCATGAGTATCACAAGAGTATTTTTCATTTGTTCTGCAACTTTTGGAGCAATGAGCATATATGGATATACAACAAAAAGAGACCTAACAAAATTAGGATCTTTTTTAATGATGGGTTTAATTGGTATTATTATCGCATCAATAGTTAACATATTTATGAAGTCTTCAATGATGTATTTCGTAATTTCTATTTTGGGTGTTTTAATTTTTGTAGGACTTACTGCTTACGACACACAAAAAATTAAAAACATGTATGCAGCTAGTGACACGGGCGAATTAATGGGCAAAAAAGCTGTAATGGGTGCATTAACGCTTTATTTAGATTTTATTAATTTATTTATCATGTTGCTTAGACTTTTTGGTCAAAGAAGATAATTTAAAGTTTTTTCCAATTAATATTTTTCAACAGATTGTTTAAATCAGACGAATTTCTAAATATTTTTCCGTTAGCATCTGTAATTAAGTATTTAAGATTTTTATTTTTTGGCTTAAAATTTTTGCAAATCTTATACAGAGCATTTTCTGCAGTGTTTTTAAAAAC
>CACJVT010000004.1 GCA_902596925.1 uncultured Pelagibacteraceae bacterium
TTTTTTTTAGAAATATTAAAATAATTTAATGTCAAAAAGATACAGCGGGAAATCGTTCAAGGACTCTAGTCTTAATAAAAAACCAAAATTTACTCTAAAAGAAAAAAGAAGATTAAAAAGAGAAAAGGCAAAAAAAACAAAATAACGACATTTTTTGATCAAAATCCCAATATTTATTGGCTTTTTTAAAGTTTTCAAAAAAAATTTTTAAGGTATAAGAGCCAGGATTTATGAGCAAAGATATTAGAAACATCACCATAATCGCACACGTTGATCACGGAAAAACTACCCTAATTGACAATTTAATGAAGCAAAGCGGCTCATTTAGAGAAAATGAGGTTGTTGACGAAAGACTAATGGACTCAGGTGAGCTTGAGAAAGAAAGAGGAATAACAATTTTAGCAAAACCTGCATCTATAAATTGGAAAGACTCTAGAATAAATATTATTGATACCCCAGGTCACCGAGATTTTGCAGCAGAAGTTGAAAGAGTTTTAAGCATGGCAGATGGTGCATTACTTTTAATAGATTCTGCTGAAGGAGTTATGCCTCAAACAAAATTCGTATTATCTAAAGCTTTAAAACAAGGCTTAAAACCGATTGTTGTAATAAATAAATTAGACAAATCAGATCAAAGAGCCAATGAAGTTTTAGATGAGACTTTTGATTTATTTGTAAGTTTAGATGCAAATGAAGATCAACTAGACTTTCCTGTTTTATACGCAAGTGGAAGATCCGGTTGGGCTGATAAAGAAATTGATGGTCCAAGAGAAAACTTAAATCCTTTATTAGATCAAATTATTGATCATGTAAAACCTGCTGAACTGGATAAAACAAAACCTTTTGCAATGCTGTCTACTCTTCTTTATGCAGACAATTTCTTAGGAAGAAGCTTAGTCGGAAGAATTGCTCAAGGCACTGCAAAAGCTAATCAATCGATTAAAGCAATAAATCTAAAGGGTGAAAAAGTAGATGAAGGAAGACTTACTAAAATTTTTAGATATGAGGGCACAAAAAAAGTACCAATCGAAATCGGTGAGGCGGGAGATATTGTAGTTGTCGCTGGTTTAGAAAAAGCAAATGTTGCTGACACAATTTGTGATCTTGATGTGAATGATCCTATCAAAGCTACTCCAATCGATCCACCAACAATGTCTATTACCATTACTGTAAACACATCTCCTCTTGCAGGAACTGAGGGTAAAAAACTTACAAGCACTCAAATAAGAGATAGGTTGCTTCAAGAAGCGCAGAATAATGTTGGAATTACTTTTACAGAAAATGAAGGAAACGATTCTTTTGTTGTAAGCGGTCGAGGTGAATTAATGTTAGAAATTTTACTCACTCAGATGAGAAGAGAAGGTTTTGAAATGACAGTTAGTCCCCCAAAAGTTCTCTATAAAAAAGATGAAAATGGTAGCAAACTTGAGCCAATAGAAGAAATAACTATGGACCTAGATGAAGAACACTCATCAAAAATTATTGACTCCATGAATAGAAGAAAAGGCAAATTAATAGAATTAAAAGATACTGGTAAAAATAAAAAGAGATTAATCTTTCATGCGCCAACAAGAGGATTAATGGGATACACAAGCCGGTTTCTAACACTTACAAAAGGTAATGGCGTAATAAACAGAATTTTTCACGCGTATGGACCATTTGAGGGTGAAATGGAGGGTAGAAGAAATGGTGCACTTATTTCAATGGAACAAGGAAAAGCAGTTGCATTTGCAATATTTAATTTACAGGCTAGAGGAGAGATGTTTGTAACTCATAACGATCCTGTTTATCCAGGTATGATTGTGGGATTATCTCCTAAACCTGGAGATATGATTATTAATGTTATGAAGGGCAAAAAATTAACTAACATGAGAACACAAGGTACAGATGAAAATGTCGTTCTAACACCAGTAAGAAAAATGTCCATCGCAGAGCAATTAAGCATGTTAAATACTGATGAGGCTTTAGAAATCACTCCGGACTCTTGTAGACTAAGAAAAGCCATTCTCGATCCGCATGAGAGAAAGAGAAGTGAAAAATCAGGCGCTGCAGCCTAATCGAAAATTTTATCAACTAAATACAGGCCGAAGGCAACACAAGGACCAATTCCAAAAGCAAATAATAAAGTTCCTACTCCCACAGTTCCACCTAAGTACCATCCAATACTTACAACAGAAATTTCTAAGAATGCTCTTACGGCAGCAACTGGTAAATTTGTTTTTTTTTGGAGACCGATCATCAAACCATCTCTTGGTCCAGCTCCAAGATTAGATACTAGATAAATACCTCCACCAATCCCAACTGTTATTACTGAAATTATTGCAAGAATTAATTGATAAAAGTAATTAGATGGGGTTGGAACAAATTTTATGCAAAGATCAATCATCATCGCAATAATGATTGCATTAAGTATTGTTCCCATCCCTGGTTTTTGACCAAGCGGTATCCACAAAATTAAAACTGCAACACTTATCAAAAATGTTATTGTTCCTATACTCAAATTGACATTTAAAGAAATACCTTGAGCTAAAACACTCCATGGAGAAGCACCAGTGAAAGAAACAATTAATAGACCTTCTCCAAGACCAAATAACATCAAGCCAAAACATAAAAAAAAGAATGTAGAGAATTTTGGTTTAAAATTATAAGGCTTATCTGAACTCCAATTGACCCTTGGTATTTTCTTAATTTTTAAAAACATTTTAATAAGTTATTTCTATTGTTAATAAAGTCTATTAAACTAGTTTTAAATGAAAAAAATTATAGTCATTTTATTTCTTTTTATTTATCCAGCAAATTCTATCGCTCATATTGGACATTACATTAAATACAACAAAATTGAGATGGAGATTTTTCGAAATGGTGAGCTTATTGGCTATAATCATTATTTTTTCAATAGAAATGGATCAGAAACTATTGTTACTAATCAAATTAAGTTTGTAGTTAAACTTTTGGGAGCAACAGTTTTCCAAGTTGAGGGTTATAGCGAGGAAAAATATTACAAAGATCAATTAGTTTCTTATAATTCTAAAACTTTACAAAATGACAAAAAGAAGTTTGTTAATTTAATATTTGACCAAAAAAATAAAAAATTTGATATCAAAGGCTCTTCATATAATGGAGAAGCTTCAGCTGATAACGTGATTGGAAATTGGTGGAATCACAAAATTTTACAAGCGAGATCTCAAATAAGTCCTATCTCAGGGAGTATTAAGGATCAAGTTGTAACTTTTTTAGGTAAAGAAAAAATAGATCTTTATGGAAAAGTTTATGATGTTGATCATTTTACACTGAAGTCTAAAGACATGAGTATACCGAAAGATAAAAGATTAGATTTTGACATTTGGTATGATCGTAAAAATTTAATGATATTAAAAGTGTCCTATTCAAGAATGGGTAACTGGGAGTATAAATTAAAGAATTTTAATTAATTTCTCTTGAGATTTTTCTAAATAAATCATGTGCACTTATCCATCCTGACTCTAATCTAGGTCCTACAAACCAATCGGCACAAACACCCAATTTTTTCCTAGGATCCCAAAAACTCTTAATTTTAAATGGTCTCGAATTTGAAGAGTATCGCCAACCGTGATTAAGTGAATAATAAATCTTTGTTTTTTTGATATTTGAGAGTTTAAAAAATTTATCGATCATAATTTGTGAATTTTCATTTTTGTTATTCTTATTTTTATTAATCTTTTTATTTGCCCATTTAAATGTACTTTGAAGAGTCCATAAATCATATTTTGATTTAAATCTTTTTTTTGAGTTTTCATTTCCTGCCCAGCCAAGAATTGGGTCTTCAAAAAGATAGCTACTATTTGAATTCTTACTTTTTTTTATTGCAATCATAGTAGTAATATTTGAATCCATTTTTATTGATTTTCTTAAAAAAGAGTTATTAATAAATTTCTTAGAAAGTTTTTTTAATTGTGGAAAAGGACAAGTCAAAATTAAGTTTTTAAAGGATCTTAATTTTCCATCGTCAAATAACAAATACCAGAGTTTATTTTTATAATAGATTTTTTTTAATTCACTGTGATAGTTGCAATTAATTTTCTTTAGTAAATGTTTGCTAATATCATTATTTCCATTTTTACCAATTACTTTTAAATGTTTTTTATCCTCTTTTTTTTTTGAATTAAGAAAAACATGTTTGCCTCTCCATACTTTTAAAATTCTTTTTTTTATTAAATCTTTAGTAAATTTTTTAAATTCCTTAGTTTTTGGTGAAATATACTGAGTGCCATGATCAAAACCTGTTTTGCCTTTTATTCTTTTAAAAGATGCACGACCCCCAGGACCTCTTGCTTTATCGAACAAAATTACTGAATATTTTTTATTAAGAAGATTTGCAATTGTGGATCCAGATATTCCAGAACCAATTATACAAAATTCACTCATTTACCAGCAACAACCATTCCCTCTATTAACATGGTTGGTGAGTTAGTTGCATATTTGAACTCCAAATCATCTGCTAAGGTAATATTTTGAAACATGTCTTTAAAATTACCTGCTATAGTAATTTCATTTATTGGATATTTAAACTCACCATTTTCAATTAAAAACCCGGTTGCTCCAACTGAATAATCTCCGGTCACAATATTACTTCCATGACCTATGGTTTCTGTAATATAAAGACTTTTTGAATTTGAATTAAGTAAATCTTTAAAACTAATATTTCCATTTTCAAAATAAAGATTACTTGTTCCTCCACATCTTCCATTAGATTTAAGATTTAATTTTTTTCCATTGTAAGTATCAATCAGATAATGTTTCAAAATTCCTTGATCCACTAATTTAAGTGTGTCGGTTTTTACCCCTTCACTATCAAAATTTCTTGAGCCTAATCCTTTGAGCATATCCGGTTTGTCAAATACATTAATTTTATCTGAGAATATTTTTTGATTAACTTTATCCTTTAAAAAAGAAGTTCCTCTTGATATTGCTGACGAGGAAATAGCGCTTGCAAAAGTACTTAATACTCCCTTAGCTATTCTTTTATCAAAAATTATAGCAATTTTTTCGCTCCCAATTTTTTTTGGACTTAATTTTCTAATGGTTTGATTAGCAGCTAAATTTCCTAATTCATCTGCATCATCTAGGTCTTTAAGAAAACATTTACTAGAATATTCATAATCTCTTTCCATGCTTTTTTCATCTTTTGCAACTGTTACACTTGATGCTGTAAATGAAGATGTTTTGTAACCATCACAAAAACCTTCGCTGTTAGCTAAAACAAAATTAGATTTATTTTGAGTAAAACTAGACTCAGTATTAACAATTTTTTTATCGTTGGAAGCTGCAGCCTCTAATTTTTTTAGATAATCTATTTTTTGATTATTTTCTATATGAGTTTCATCATAAAGATTTAGATCTTTAACTTCTTTTGCAAATAGATCTCTGTCCGGTAAAGAATTAAATTCATCCTCAGGTGTATTTTTTGTTGTCTCAATACATTTTTCAATCAAAATATTTAAATTGTCATTAAGCAAATTAGAGGAGGATATTGATGATTTTTTTTTACCAATGTATGTCGTGATGCTTAGGCCTAGATCATCTGATCTATTAGACTCATCTAATTTTTTATTCCTAAAATTTACAGTTTCAGAAATCGAGTTCTTTACAATCACACTTGAGTCTGTTGCACCTAATTTCTTTGCTAAACCTAAACAATATGATGCTTTTGTCTCTAAAAATTCTTGATCTTTAACCATTTAAAGTTTCGTACCACCCACAGTCATCTTATTTATTAATATAGATGGCTGCGCTACACCTACGGGGACACCCTGTCCAGCTTTACCACATGTTCCAATTCCAGGGTCCATCATCATATCATTACCTACCATAGAAACTTCTTTTAAAATTGAAGGACCATCTCCAATTAATGTTGCACCCTTAATTGGTGATCCAATTTTACCATTAACAATTTCATAAGCTTCAGTGCAATTAAATACAAATTTTCCAGAGGTAATATCAACTTGTCCACCACCAAAACTTACCGCGAAAATACCTTTGTCGACTGCCTTAATCATTTCTTCTTGGGTTTGCTTACCACTTAGCATCATCGTATTTCTCATTCTTGGTAGAACTATATGTCTATAGTTTTCTCTTCTGCCACTACCAGTAGATCTTGTTTTCATCAAACGTGCATTGAGCCTGTCTTGCATAAAATTTTTTAAAATTCCATTTTCAATTAAAACAGTTTTTTCTGTTGGTGTTCCCTCATCGTCAATTGTAAGACTGCCTCTTCTATTATCAATGGTACCGTCGTCAATAATTGTAACTCCTTCACTTGCAACTTTTTGGCCCATCAGATTATGAAATGCTGAAGTTTTCTTTCTATTGAAATCTCCCTCTAAACCATGACCAACAGCCTCATGAATTAATATTGCTGGCCACCCAGGTCCGAGTACAACCTTCATCTCACCTGCTGGCGCGGGTTTACTCTCTAAATTTACTGATGCTATCCTTAAAGCTTCGTCACAAACACTTTTCCAATTTTCATCTTTTAAATATGAGTCGTAAGATTGTCTTCCACCAACACCGTATACGCCTGTTTCTTTTCTGCCATCTTTCTCCACCATAACTGACACATTAAATCTTACTAAAGGACGGACATCTGACAAAGTCTCTCCACCAGATCTAATTATTTCTACAGACTTTTGCTCTCCCAAAAAATTAGCTGTAACTTGTTTAACCTTATCACCTTTAGATCGTAAATAATCATTTACATCGTTCAATATTTTAATTTTTTCATTAAGAGATTTTTGCTCAATAGGATTAATATTGTCATAATACTTTTTATTCGATTTAGGAATTTCATGATTGTAAGTACCTTTGACAGATTTTAAAGTTGACTTTAGATTTTCTGAAGATTGTTTTAAAGAGTTCTTAGAAATCTCATTAGAATGAGAATAAGCGACTACTTCATCAGATATAGCTCTAAAACCAAATCCTAAATCTGAATTATAACTGGAATTTTTAATTTTGTTATCATCTAATAATATCGATTCAGATTTTGAATTTTCCAGATACAATTCTCCATCATCACATTTTTGCAAAGTGTCAGAAATAATACTTTCAGCCTCTTTTCTAGATACGTCAGATTTTTCAAAGAAATTACTCATATGAGACATTAAATAGATTGTTTCATAAAATTTTCAACTAGAGTATTTTACGCATGTACATATCTGAGACAAATTAGTAATAAATTCAATTATTATGAAAGTTTATTTTAATAACTCTTGTAAAATTTGTAAGGCCGAAATTGATCTTTATAAAAAAGAAAAAATAGACGAAATCGATTGGGTTGATATTACAGATAATGAGTTGGCTGAAAAAGAAACTTCTAAAGACAGTAAGCAACTTTTAAGAAGGCTTCATGTCAAAGATGGTGAGAAAGTTTTAGGAGGTGCAGAGGCATTTTTATTATTATGGAAAAAAATGCCCAAATATAAATTTCTCTATAAATTTTTTAAATTACCAATCATCTTTAATATATTTTCAGTTGCATATGAAATAGTAGCCTTTTTTCTTTACTTAAAAAATAAAAAGCAACTAAAAAAATCTAACTTGTGAAAAATAATAAAAATTTACTTAATAAAGACATGGAGGATACAAACATTACTAAGACTATTGAGTACATTAGTAATATAATTTTATTTTTTTTTCTTCTTAATCTAACAAAATCCTTATCATCCAAATCAGAAATATCTCTCTCACCGACTACTGGATAATCATAAGTAAATCGCCACGTGCTTTCACCAAGTCTTGGGTCTAAATTATTATAATATGTGATCCACGCAATGATGTATCTGAAAATTAAATATAAAATTATTAAAAAGGCAGATCCTAAAATCATATAAGATAATATCTAATTAAATATAAATGTTTAATTATTATTTTTGGCTCTTTTCCTTGCAATGAGCTGTGTTAAAGAGTCTACCATGGTGTCTGAAGCTTTAAAGATGTCCACATTTCTAAACTCATGGGAAAGATTTTTTTCAGGGTTTGTTTTATCCTCAATGACAATTCCTTCATCTGGAGAATTATTTTTGATATAAATTAATAATAACCACTCATCATCTGATGACTCGTCCCATTTAATAAAAACCTCTCCAGTTTCAAATCGTCTATCTATGCATCGAAAAATAGACATGTCTCGGGTAATATGTCTTTTATTGAGTTGAAATACTAAACTACTTGCGCTTCTATAAAAGCTCTCAAGTGCAAATTCAACTTTTTGTCTTGCTAATGTATATTCTTTTTCTTTTTCTAATAAGGTTTCTCTATCTTCGTCACCTTGAAGTTTAACACCTAGCGCCTCAACTCTTTCTTTGATTTTTTGATCTCTGAGTAATCTGTATTTTTCTTTAAGTTTGTCGATTCTCTCTTGTAGCCCAGAATAATCTTCTCTTTTTTCTTTTAGAGAAATTTTCTCAAGCTTTTCTAATTCTTTAACTTCTCTTATTCTGAATTTTTCAATTTGTTTATCTAATCTTAATTGTTTTAAAAATTGTTTTTGCTTTTCTGCTTGTTCAATTCTTAAGAGCGCTTGTTCTTTTCTTAAAAATAATTTTATGTCTTTCGTTCTTTGTTTTTCTAATCTTTCCTCTTCTTTTAACGTTTGCTCCCTCAGCTTTAATCTTAAATTTTCCTCCTCTTTTTTCTTCTCTGCTTCTTCGATTTTTTCTTTTCTTTCTCTTTCAATTTTTTCTATTTTTATTCTTCTTTTTTCAAAGGTTTTTAACACCTTGTAATTAGAAATTGTCTCTGAAATCTTGTCAAAAAAACTCTGAATGCTCTTTTCCAAACCAAAATTAAATTTGAAATTAAATTGAGGTTTGAGAGATAATTGAAATTTAACTAATTTCAAGACTAGGCTATCTTTCTGTTTTTTTTTTATTTTTGGCTGGTAATTTATTTTTTTGAGTTTTTTAGACTTATTTTTTTTCTTTTTTTTAATAAACTTGTTTTTTCTTTGTTTTTTAGAGCTTTTTCTAATTTCATTTATTTTTCTTTTAGCTCTGTTTACTTTATTTTTCTTTTTACTTTTTGACTTTTTTTTTGATTTTTTTTGTTTTTTTTTCATTTCTAAGAAGAAATGACCCTATCAATAATTTATTGATAAATATAGTCTCTAGTCACAGGTGTTGATCTATAATTTTTTGTAAGTTGAAATTGATATACAACTTGATCTCCCCACTTGAATGCCATTTCGCAACCAGTAAGATAAAACTCCCACATTCTAAAAAATTTTTCATCAAACATTTGGATAATTTTATCTTTATTTTTTAAGCAATTTTCTTTCCAATGTCTCAGCGTGTGGGCATAATGTAGCCTTAAAACCTCAATATCTGTCACTATTAAGCCAGCTTTTTCAATAGGGTTGGTTACTTCGCTTAAACTCGGAGTATAACCACCAGGAAAAATATATTTCGTTATCCATGGATGAGGATCTCTTGGAGGATTTACAGATCCGATGGTGTGTATCAGTGAAACCCCATCCTCTTTCAACATTTTTTCGATTTGTTTGAAAAATTTTTTATAAAATTTCCTTCCAACATGTTCAAACATCCCAACACTTACTATTCTATCAAATTTTTCATTTAATTCTCTATAATCCATTAGTTTAAACTTTACTTGATTTTCTAAATTCAATTCTTTAGCTTTTTGGGTACAATAATTAAGTTGGTTCTCTGATAAAGTAATACCTGTTACTTCACATTGAGCACTTTTGGCTATATCGATGGCAAGTGAACCCCAGCCACATCCAATATCTAAAACTTTTTGATTAGGTTTTATATTTAATTTTTTAATTATATGTTGAATTTTATTATTTTGAGCTGTTTCTAAACTATCATTTTCATTTTTAAAATATGCACATGAATATTGTCTTTTTGGATCTAAAAATAAATCATACAAGTCGTCCTTAATATCATAATGGTGAGATACATTCATTTTAGATTTTTTGATAAAATTAAAGTTAGTTAAATATCTATATGATCCCCTTAATCTATTTATTAAATAACTAAAAAAGTTTAATTCTCCCCTTCCAAAATTCATTAAGGCAAGATCTAAAAAATCTGTAAGTGTGCCATTTTCAATTATAATTTCACCATTAGTGTATGCCTCACCAAAATATAGATCGGGATGAAATAACAACTTATAATGAAGATTTTTATTTAAAATTTTTAACTTAATAGGGTTATTGTCTAATTCTCCAATAATATAATCTTTAGAATTAGCATCAGTTAACACAAAACCACCTTTTTTAAATATTTTATTAAGAAATCTTGCTAATTGCATTTTATGCCGCCAAGGTTGATTTGTTATAAAATTCTAAATCTTTTAATCTATTCATTAATTCTTCCTCATCATTTCGATTTAAAAGACTTAGTGGTGGTAAAATATTTTTATATATTTTATCATTTTGAGCAAAATAAGTGTGTAAACCTGAAATTAGATTATATTTATCAAAAGTGCTTCTAACATCGCATAACTTATCATTGTGTAACTGCTTTTTTCCTGCAAAAAAATCATCATAAACTTGCCTAGATAATTCTGCTGTAACGTTGCATGTTGCAGTTATTATACCAGAACATCCTATTTGCAAACCTTTTAACAATTTAATTTCTGAACCAGGTAAAATTGAAAAATTTTTAAGTTTTAAATTTTCGTATAAATTGTAAGAGCTATCTTTTACTCCAACTATTTGTTCTGGAAATTTATTAACAAGTGTCTCTACACACCTTAAACTAAATTTGTAACCACTAAGTTTTTCAAAATTATAAAGAATAATTTTACAATTTGGCACTGAATTAATTATTCTAGAATAAAAATCCAAAACCTCTGTATCACCATAATTATAATAAGCGGGAGGCATGATTAAAAATTTATTTAGATTCAATGAAATTGCTATCTTCATAAAATTTATTGTTTCGCCTAAAGAGTTTAGACCTGTGCCAATTATATGTTTATTCTGATATTTACTTTTTGAGAGGCTGTTAAGTAAGTCAATTTTTTCTGAAATAGGTATTAATTGAGACTGACCTGTGCTGCCAAATATTACTGTGCCGTGACAGCCTTGATCGATAAGTTTCTCAGCATGCATTATTGTTTTTTCGACGTTCAGGCTTAAATCATTGTTAAGCACTGACATTGAAGCAGCAAAAATTCCACTTATTTTTGTCATAATAAAAATTTATATAAAAATATACTCAGTAAAGTTTATAAATACTATATGAAAATATTAGCAATTCAGAGCAGAATGGGTATTGGAGATACCATAATTTTCTTACCATTTATAAAGGCTTTATCCAAAAAATTTAATTCACCAATAAATATATTGGTAAAAGAAAATTCAAAAGCTAGTCAATATTTACACCAAACAAAATATATTGATAAAATTCTCATCCTAGAGAGAGATAATAAAACGAATAATAGACATAGTGGTTTTTTTGGTATTTTTAAATTAGCAACTGATTTAAAAAAATATAAGTTTGATAAAATTTTTATTTTTAATTCATCTTTAAGATTTAACTTAATTGCTAAAATATCAGGTATTCCACAAATTTACCAATATCCATTGTTCACAAAAAACAAACAACACATAATTGAAGCTCCTAAAAAATTTTTAAAAGAAAATTTAAATTTAGACATTAATGAAGATCCTGAAGTACAAATCGATAATGATTCAATTTCTAAAGCAGCACAAAAATTTCAAATAGATAAAAAAACTACAAATATTCTCTTGGGCATAGGTGGTTCTGGACCTACAAAAAGAATTCCTGCAAAAACTTTCTTAAGCGTAATTGATAAAATATCAAATATGAAAAATTGCAGATTTTTTCTTGCAACAGGTAAGGCAAAAGAAGAACAGGAAGTATTAAACGAAATTTTACAGTCTAAATTTAAGAATTTTTGTACTCGATTAGATAATTTTACTATCAGTGAAATTTTACCATTAATTAAGAATTGTAATGTATCCATTTGTAATGACTCGAGCTTTAGTCATTTATCCTCAGCTTTAGGAATTAAAACGATTACTTTAATGGCTGATACTCCCTTAATTTATGGAAATTATAGCTCAAGAATGTTCCCAATAATTCCTGAGGGAGAAAGCACAGTCACGCATAATACTTTGGGTAAAGATAAAATTGATCCACAAAAAATTTTTGAAAGATTTTTAGAAATTATTGCTTAAGAAATATCGTTTAGCACAATATCTTTAGCTTCGTTAACAATTGAGGATAATCTTGAAGTTTCAGGAGATATGTCGGGATGAATCTTTTTTTGGATTTTTATATATGCTTTATTGACATCTTCTTTGGTAACTTTTTTACTCATATCTAAATTTAAAATTTTGTATGCCTCTGAAACTGATATAGACGAAACGTTATTGGTACCTGCTTGGTTAAAAGAAAAGCGACCAGATCTTCTTAATGTCTGAATAAGTCTAAAAAGAGAAATTAATTGGAAAATAGATAAACCTTTTAATTTTAATAAAGCTAAACTTGCTAAAGTAAGAGGTAAGGTTAATAAAAATTTTCCACCGATTGCAAACAACACTGCTAAAGCAAATAATCCCAATATAATAAAAAATCTTAGGCCTTTTGAAATTTTCCTAGATGAAATGTTGGTTATTAAACGTAATAGAAAATAAAAAATGGTTAATATAACCACTGTATAAATTATTATATTCATATATTTTTGATCTGATGAAAATACCACAACTTAAAAAAAAACCAGAGCTTAAATCTTGTCACAATACCACGTGGGAAGATAATTATAGTTGGATCCACCAGGATAATATTCTCGAGGTTTTAAAAGATAGTTCCAAGCTACTTCCAGATGTAAGGAAATATCTTGAAGAAGAAAACAATTTTACAGAACATAATTTAAAAGACACAAAAAAATATCAGAAAATCTTATTTGATGAAATTAAAGGTAGAATAAAGTTAGATGATGAATCATTAAAATTTAAAGACAAAGAATATGAATATTGGACCAAAACAACAGCGGTAGGAAATTATTCGATAAAACTTAGAAAGAAAATTGGAAGTGATACAGTTGAAGAATTTTGGAATGGTGATGTAGAAAAAGAGAAATTAAAAACTGAATATTTCGGTGTAGGTGATTTAGAGGTAAGTTATAATGACAAACTTTTAGGTTATTCTTTAGACTTAAAAGGATCGGAATATTATACAATTTACATAAGAAATATTGCCTCAGAAAAATTAGTCACTGAAAAAATAGAAGAAACAAGTGGAGGTATTACTTTTAGTTTGGACGACCAATATTTTTTTTATTCAAAGCTTGATGAATTTCATAGACCAAGAAAAATATTTAGACACAAAATTGGATCATCGGTCAAAGATGATGAGCTTATTTTTGAAGAGAAAAGTGAAGCGTTTACTGTGGGCATAAGTTTGAGTTCAGACGAAAAATATTTTTTTATAACAACATCAGATCATAATACTTCCGAACAATACTACTTTGAGGTAACAGAAAAAAAACCAAAACCAAAATTAATTAAAAAAAGAAAAAAGGGTGTAATTTATTCAGTCAATTCTTGGGGTGGATATTTTTATTGTCATACTAATGATGATGCAGAGGATTTCAAAATCGAAAGATGTGATGATTTATCAAATCAAAAGTGGGAAATTTATATAGCTGCTAAAGAGGAAGTTTTAATTGGAGGATTAATATTTTTAAAAGATTGGATTATCAGAGGAGAAAAATCAAATGCATTAGGAAAATTATTTGTAAGAAATAAACAAACAGGAATCGAGGAAGAATTAAAATTTACTGACGAATCTGTGATTGTGCCCAGTGTTTCGTTGATACAAAGAAATAAAGATACTGACTCAGTTTACTTGTCATATTCGTCCCCGAAAACACCAGGTAAAACTTATTTATACAATTTAAAAACAAAAGAAAAAAAATTAGTAAAAGAACAAGAAATACCATCTGGTCATAATCCAGATGATTATATAGTCGAAAGACTAGAGTGCCCTTCTCATGATGGAAGATTAGTTCCACTTACAATTACCAGACACAAAAAAACAAAAATTAATGGTTCAGCAAATTTACTTTTATATGGCTATGGATCATATGGAAGTTCAATGACTCCAGATTTTTCCTCAACTAGATTGAGTTTAATTGACAGAGATATTATTTGGGTAACTGCACATATTAGAGGGGGAATGGAAAAAGGAATGAAATGGTGGAAGGAAGGAAAGCTTCTTAATAAAAAAAATACATTTGAAGATTATATACACGTAGCAAAGTTTTTGATTGAAAAAGGATATTCATCGAAAGGAAAAATTATTGGTATGGGTGGATCAGCTGGTGGTTTGTTGATGGGAGCTGTAGTCAATCAATCTCCAGAATTATTTCTTGGAATTGTTATGGCAGTACCGTTTGTTGACTCATTAACAACTAACTTGGATCATTCTTTGCCTCTTACTGTTGGAGAATTTGATGAATTCGGAAATGCAAAAGATAAAAAAGACCATTTTGATTATATTTATTCTTATGCTCCATATAATAATATTAAAAAAATGGATTACCCTCACATGTTAATTACTACAAGCTTAAGTGATAATAGAGTGCTATTCGATGAACCAGCAAAATTTACAGCCAAACTTAGAGATTTAAAAACTGATAATAAATTGCTTTTGTTGAAAACTGAAATGAACGCTGGTCACGGAGGTAAGTCAGGTAGAGATGGTGCAATTGAAGAAATAGCTTTTGATTACGCATTTATTTTAAAGATCTCTGAAAAAATTTAAATTTGATATCTTGAAAAAAAACAAATAATTCCCATATAAATAATGTTGGTCGCCTAATGGGGCTAACAATAAATAAACTTGCTTAACAAAGGAGGATATTATGACAAGTAAGGATTTATCTATATTCAACTCACTGAGACCTTTTTCAATTGGTTTTGACGATATGTTTGACCAATTTGAAAACATGCTTGGTAATGGTTCTTTGACTATGCAGTCAAACTACCCACCTTATAACATCAGAAAAACTGGTAAGGATAATTATGCAATCGAAGTTGCTTTAGCTGGTTTTAATAAAAACGATGTTGAAGTTGAGTTTGAAGATAATTTATTAACTGTAAGAACTAAACAAGTTAATAAATCTGAAAATAATAATGCTGATGGAGAAATAATTCACAAAGGTATTTCTCAAAGACAATTTGCCAGATCATTTACTATAGCTGACGATGTGAAAGTTAATGGTGCTGAGTTAAAAGATGGTCTTTTAACAATATCTTGTGAAAGAATTGTTCCTGAGCATAAAAAAAGAAAACTTATTGAAATTAAATAAGTACACCTTGCTTGCGGAGATAAATTCTCCGCAGGTAATCAAAAGCAACCGTTAGAAACAAATCCAATAACAACCAATTTTGCGTCTACTTCAAACCTTCTTTCGCAAGGTATTCCGTATTTTTTTGTATTATAAACTAAAACAAAATTTCCTTTTTCATTTTTAAAATCTTCATCTGGACTACCTAAGCTGCTTTTTAAATCCTGAGAGGACTTACCTATAAATGCACTTAATTTTTTATTTTCCTTCTCAACAATAGCGTCAGTTTTTTGCTTAATTGTCTGACAACCTAATAAAGAAAATATTATAAATACACTCAGAATTGAGATCTTAATTTTTTTCATAATTTAATAATAACAACCTAATTATGGCATAAATATAAACTTGTGAGTTGAAAATTGTTAATAAGAATTAGTTTTGACGGGTAATACAGGTAAGAATCAAATATTTTGCAATTTATAGGAGGATAAATGCTTGAAAAATATTTTGAATATAAAAAACATAAAACAGATTTTAAAACTGAAGTAATTGCTGGAACAACTACGTTCTTAACAATGGCTTATATAATGTTTTTAAATCCATTCATCTTATCAGGGGAGTTCGCCGGTCCTGAAAAAGGTTTCTTTGATTTCGGTGCAGTGTACACAGCAACTATTTTGGCAACAGCTTTGGCTTGTTTTATAATGGCTTTTTACGGAAAAACGTGGCCAATTGGACTAGCCCCAGGTATGGGTATAAATGCATTTGTTGCTTTTGGAGTTTGTGCTGGCATGGGTTATACGCCACAACAAGCTCTTGGTGCAGTTTTGGTTGCAGGGGTATTGTTTTTAATTATATCACTTACTCCTATTAGAGCCTGGTTAATTAACTCAATTCCAAAAAGTTTAAAACTAGGAATAGGTGCGGGTATTGGATTATTTCTTGCAATTATTGGACTACAAATTATGGAAGTTGTAGTTGATAATCCTGTAACACTAGTACAGCTTGGAAACTTAAGTGACCCATTAGTTCTTCTTGGATGTGCAACTTTTATTGCAATTATTGTACTCGAGAAAATGAATGTAAAAGGAAATATCATTATTGGTATTTTGTTTTTTAGTGTTGTTGCTTGGGCAACTGGTCTGGCTAAATTTAATGGATTAGCAAGTGCGCCTCCTCCGATGACATACCTTTTTGAATTTGACTTGTCCGCTGCTATGACTGCTGGAATGTCTACAGTAATATTTACTTTATTATTTATAGATTTCTTTGATACAGCTGGAACATTAACTTCTGTTGCAAATGTTGCAGGCAAAGTTGATAAACAAGGAAAAGTTCAAGACATTAACAAAGCAATGCTGTCTGACAGTGTTGGTACTGTTGCAGGAGCAATGATGGGAACAACAACTGTTACTAGTTATGTAGAGTCTGGTGCTGGTGTAAAAGCTGGTGGTAAAACTGGAATGACTTCCCTTGTGATAGGTATATTGTTTTTAGCATGTATATTTTTTGCACCACTTGCAACTAGTTTACCTAAACAAATTGATGGTGCTGCCTTACTATTTGTCTCTGTTTTATTTATAAGAAATATTACAGACATTGAATGGAACGATATCTCTGAGTCTGCTCCAGCAATTTTAGCAATGATTGCTATGCCATTAACTTATAGTATCAGTAATGGAATTGCTTTAGCATTTGTCTCATACGCTTTGATAAAAATATTTACTGGAAAATTTTCGAGCACTTCTCCAGCAATATGGGTGATTGCAATACTTAGTGTCGTAAGTTTTGCTGTAAGCTAAATAAAATTTAACGGGGCTAGTTTACTAGCTCCGTTAACTATTTTCTTTTTATAATCTCTTCAATAGAAAGTTCTTCATAATGTTCTGTAGGCTGAACAATCCAAGGATCTGAATCTAATTTAATTGGACAAAAATCTGGTTCAAAAGAAGATGATTTTTTTTTCCATAAACAAGCGGTTTTAATTTCTTTAATAAATCTTTTTGTCGGTTCGTAACCTTTTAACCATTCGATACTTTTATTAAGTGTTAGTCCTGTGTCTGATAAATCATCGATTAAAAGAATTTTTTCAAAATCTTTTTCTTTTGCTAATGAGCTTATTTCTCTAGCAAACATTAATTGGCCTTGTTGGTCTTCTAATCCTTTTCCAGTATAACTTTGGATAACAATGTAAGCTATTGGGAGTTTTAGTATCCTTGAGAGAATATCAATTATAGGTGCTGCTCCTCTCATTATTCCAACTAAAACTGTAGGCTTGTAATTATTATGAATTTCAATAGCTAATTTTTCGACTATTTTGATATATTCTTCAAAACTAATTACTAATTTATCCGCCATAGATTTTTTTATCATATAAAAAAAATTAAAAAAGATTAAAAAGTAATTATGAAAATTTTTGATTGTTTTATGTATTTTGATGAGGAAATTCTTTTGGATTTAAGAATGAATATTCTTGATAAATATGTGGATTACTTTGTAATTGTTGAGAGCACGTTCACTCACAAAGGTGAAGAAAGAAAATTACATTTTAATCATAAACGTTTCGAAAAATTTGAAAATAAAATTATTTATCTTGTTTATGATGAAAAACCAAAAGATATAAAAGAAATACTTAAAAATGATATAGAGCCTGACATATCTAATAAATTCATAATTAATGCTCTTTTAAGAGAAAATGGTCAAAGAAATTTCATTATAAATGGTTTAAAAGATGCAGACGACGATGACTATATACTGGTTTCTGATGTAGACGAAATTCCAAATCTTGAAGAGGTAGATTTTTCTAAGATTAATCAAAAAATATTGTTGTTTAGACAAGATATGTTTTATTACAAATTTAACCTTAATCTACCAAACTTTTCTTGGACAGGAACAAAAGGTTGTAAAAAAAAAAACTTTATATCCCCTCAATGGTTAAGAAATATAAAAGATAGAAAATATAATTTTTTGCGATTTGATACTTTTTTTTCAAAGACGAAATATATGAATATAAAGATAATAGATAATGGTGGTTGGCATTTTACAAATTTAAAAAATGCAAAAGAAATTGAATATAAACTTAAATCATATTTACATCATAGAGAATTTGATGTTAATCCAATATCATCTGATGAAATTAAAAAAATAATGAATGATAAAATTGCTATCTACGATTTATCTTTAGATAAAAGAACACAAAAAATCGGACATGGAAAAAAACTTCAAAAATATTCTTTAGAAAAATTGCCCAAATTTTTACAAAATAACATTGTTAACTATCAAGAATGGATAGATTGAAATGAAAAAAGGGTATTGGGTTAGTTTATATTATAAAATAGATAATCAAGAGAATCTAAAAAAATATTCTGAGTTAGCTACACCAGTCATAAAAAGTTACGGGGGTGTACCATTAATAAGAGGTGGTAAGCACGATACATTTAATGGTGATGATTTTAGTAGGACTGTTGTATGGGAATTTCCAAGTTATTCTAAAGCATTAGAATGTCACTCCTCAAAAGAATATCAAGATAGTTGGGCAGTAGCAAAAAAAACTACAAAAAGACATATGCAAGTAGTTGAGGGATTTAATACTGAATAGGCTCAGGATCTATGCTTCTCCATAAATACCACGTAGCAACGGAACAATAAGGACTAAACCTTTTTTTTAATAATGATACAAATTTATCAGGTGGTAAGTATTTTTTTTTATAATTTTTTGAAATAGCTCTCAAAAGGCCAATATCCTGAATTGGCCAAATATTTGATCTGTTATATGTAAATAATAAAATCATTTCAGCTGACCATCTCCCTATTTGTCTTAATTGTGATAAATAATTTATAGCCTCCTCATCTGACATTTTATCAATCAATTTAGGATTAAAAGTTTTTTCTATTGTTTGTTTGGCTAAACTCTTTATTCCTAAAACTTTCTGTCTGCTAAGTCCACAACTTTTTAATTGAGCAAAAGTCATGTTTGATACTGTTTTTGCAGTAATTTTATTTTTGCATTTTTTTTTAAATTTTGAAAAAACGGAGTTCGCTGCTGCGACGCTAATTTGTTGTCCAATTATACTTTTACATAACGAAAAAAAAATATCTCTCCTTGAAGTCAAAATAGTTTCTGAGGGACTTTCGTAACTTTTGATTAACTTAGAAAGTGTTTGATCTTTTTTAGATAAGTATTTTTTTGCCTTGTTCCAATATTTAGGTACTTTAGTCATTAATTGACCTAGATGTTATAATTTTTTTCTTATAAATCTCCCTTCTAAAAATTATAAGCGTTGAAACAATTACCAATAATGACCCTATTAATGTTTTAAATGTGGGTATCTCGTCCCAAATGAAATATCCAAATATGATGGCGAAAACTAAAGCCAAATATTTAAGAGGCGTTACTAAAGAAACTTCTGAAAATTTATATGATTGACTTAACCACAAGTTTGCAACACCTCCAAAAATACCTATCAAAGATAAAAGTATGAAATGATTTAAAGTAGGCATAACCCAGCCCTGAGGGATAGTTAAAAAACTTAATAGTGTAATTGCTAAGGAAAAATAAAAAGAAATTAACCACACTGGTTCGGTTGTTGACAGTTGTCTAATAGTTATGGCTACATAGGATAGGCCTAAACAAAATATAATCGGAAAAATATAATAAATATTCAATTCAGTGATCCCAGGTTCTGTTATTATAAGAATTCCAACAAAGCCTATAATCACTGCTAACCACCTAAAAATTCCAACTTTTTCATTTAGTAGAAAAATAGATAATATTGTTGTAAATATTGGTGCAGCAAAAGAAATGCTTACAACAGTTGCTAATGGCAGCTGCCTTAAAGCAATAAATATTGCAATTAGAGCTATTAATCCTGAGCCACATCTTAAAGCATGTAGTCCTGGTCGTTGAGTTTTGTAAAAATTATGAAATCTTTCTTTTGGAATTATAAAAAAATAAAAGATTATTCCAAAAAAACCTCTAAAAAACAAAACCTGCCCAATAGGATAATCTACAGACCACTTTACAATTAAATCCATTAATGAAAATGCACAAATGGACAAAAACATGTACAAAAATCCCAATTGATTTTTACTTAGCATATGAATAATTTGTAAATTAAATTAAATCTTATTCAATGGAAATAGCTGTTTTAGCACTTGGATGTTTTTGGGGACCTGAAATTAAATTCAGTAAAATAGATGGCATAATCAAAACAGAAGTTGGCTACTGTGGAGGTAATAGCTCAATCACCACTTATAAAGAAGTTTGCACTGGCAATACAAATCATGCTGAAGTGGTAAAGTTAGATTTTGATGAAAAAATTATCACATACGAAAAAATTTTAAAAATATTTTTTCAAATTCATGATCCAACTACTTTAAATTCTCAAGGGCCAGATTTTGGAACCCAGTATAGAAGTGAAATATTTTATCTTAATGACAATCAAAAAATGATAGCTGAGAAGGTATTAAATGAAGTGAATGAACGTTTATCTGGAAAAGTTGTAACAAAAATATCTTTACTAAAAAATTACTGTCCAGCTGAGGAATATCATCAAAAATACTTAGAAAAGCGATAACATGTCTTTGGTTGAAACTGATTGGTTAGAAAAAAACCTTACTAAGGTGAAAATTATTGACTGCTCTTGGCATATGCCACAAACACAGAGAAATGGTTTCGATGAATATAAATCTCTTCATATACCTGGCGCAATTTTTTTTGATATAGATGAAAATTCAAGAAAGGATACTGCTTTACCACATATGTTAGTTGACCAAATGAGTTGGGATAAAATTATTTCGAATATGGGAATTAAAAAAAATGATGAAATAGTCATTTACGATAATTCAGATGTTATAAGCTCATGTCGTGGTTGGTTTAATTTTATTTATTACGGACATGATCCAAAATTAATAAATGTTTTAAATGGTGGTTTAAAGAAATGGCTTAAAGAAAAAAAGAAAGTAACTGATGAAATTTCAAATATAGATAAATCAGATTATAAAGGTAGCGAGAGAAAAGATCTTGTTAAGAGTAAACAAGCAATTGATCAAAATATAGACGAAAAAATATTCACATTAATTGATGCTCGAAGTAGAGAAAGATTTGAAGGTAAAATCCCTGAACCCAGAAAAGGTCTTAGAAGCGGATGTATAAAAAACTCTTTTTGTATACCGTTTAATGACTGTCTAAATGACGATAAAACTTTTAAAAATAAAGATCAACTTAAAGAAATTTTTAAAACAAGTATTGAAAATTTAGAGCAAAATAAGATTGTTTTTTCATGTGGTTCAGGTGTTACAGCGTGTGTTTTGGCACTAGCTTATTCTTTAATTAATGATAAATATCTTCCTTGTATATATGATGGCTCTTGGGCCGAATACGGATTAATTTAAATTTAATATGAAAAGATCTACGAAAACAATTTCAATAATATTTGTGTTTTTTTTAATAATTACAATTGTAATTGTTGGAAGATCAATGATTGGCAATCATTTTAAAAAAAAATTCAGTAAGAGACCACCACCAGGAATAATTGTAACTGAGGTTATCGAAAAAGAATTCTCTGAACAAATAGAAACTTACGGTACAGCAATTTCTAAAAAATCAAAAACTTTTAAGATTAAAAAAGATGATCTTTTTGAGGATTTAAAACTTAAAAATTTTGTTAAAAAAGGAGATGTTTTAATTAAATTAAAAAGTGGGGATATATTGGCTCCATTTAGTGGGGTTCTTGGCTACACAGGTTTAACTGAGGACATTCTTGTTTCAAATAACATATTTATCATTACTCTTGATGATAACTCAATAATTTACTCAGATATTAAAATTCCAGAAAGCTACTCTACATTTATAGAAAAAGGTCTTCCAGTCGAAGTGACCTTATCTAGTTTTAAAGATAAAACTTTTTCAGGTGAAATAGATTTTGTTTCAAGCAGAATAAATGCGGACACCAGAAGTTTATTATCAAGAATAAAAGTGAAAAATGAAAATTTAGAATTAATTTCAGGTTCACTTTTAGAGGTAAGAGTAAAATTTGATTTGAGAAATTCTTTAAGTGTACCTGATACAAGTGTGATGATAGAGGGCGATAAATCATATGTTTACAAAATTAGTGCAGAAAATATTGCAAACAAAACTGAGGTAAAAACTGGCCTTAGAGGCGATAGTAACATTGAAATAATTTCAGGCTTAGCTGCGGGTGATATAATTGTAGCCGAGGGTCTAAAAAAGGTAAGGCCTCGTGGAAAAATAAAACCTATTAATAAATAATGTTTATTACTGAATTAAGTATTAAAAGACCGACGGTATCTTGGGTTATGTCACTGATACTGATCATATTTGGTTTATTTGTTTTTTGGAAATTGCCCGTTAGAGAATTGCCCAATGGAATTCAACCACCTGTTGTTCAAGTTCAAGTAGACTACAAGTCTGCATCAGCTTCAATAGTAGATCAAGAGGTCACACAAGTTGTTGAAGATGTTATTGGTGGGGCAGAGGGTATAAAAAATATAGACTCCAAATCTGAAAATGGAAGAAGCATAATTAATGTCGAGTTTGATACGAGTATTGATCTAGATAATGCTGCCAATGATATAAGAGAAAGAGTTGCAAGAGTTGTGGATAATTTGCCAACGGAGTCAGATCCACCACAAATACTTAAACGAGCTGCAGGGTTTACAACAACAATGTGGCTGTCATTATCCTCATCTTCATGGAGCGACCTTGAATTAGGAGATTACGCGGAGAGATATCTTGTAGACCAATTTTCAAGTGTTAAAAATGTTGGAAGAATAAGGGTTGGTGGATTAAGAGAATTAAGCATTAGAGTTTGGATTGATCCTATTAAACTTGCAGCTAATGATTTAACCATTAAAGAAGTTGAATTTGCAATTCGTGGAGAAAATGTAAGTTTGCCTGCAGGAACTTTAGAAGCAGATAATATCGACTTAACACTAAATCTAGATAAATCATACAACGATATTGAAACTATAAAGCAAATACCCATCAAAAAAACTAGTAATCGTGTAATTCAGTTATCAGACGTAGCAAATGTTGAATTCGGTCCAGTATCAGAGAAAACTCTTTTTAAAGCTCAAACTAAAGATCAAATAAATTTGAAAACCATAGGAATAGGTATCTATGCAAGAAGTGGTGCTTCAACGGTAGAACTTTCAAATGATATCAAAAAAAAAATTGTTGAAGTAAAAAAATCTTTACCAGAAGAATTGGATTTAAGGGTTTCGTTCAATAGAGCTAACTATGTTGAGGCTGCAATTGAAGAAGTATATAAAACTTTGGTCATTGCGTTTATCTTAGTTGTATTGATAATTTATTTATTTTTAGGGAATTTAAAGGCAGTCATCGTACCTGCTATTGCACTACCCGTGAGTTTAATTGCATCCTTTCTAGGCTTATACATATTTGGTCTTTCTATTAATATTTTTGTCCTTTTAAGTTTTATTTTAGCGATTGGTATAATCACAGACGACTCAGTTATTATGACAGATGCAATATACAGACGAATAGAGAATGGCGAGACCCCACTCGTTGCAGCTTATAAAGGCTCTAAACAAATTTCTTTTGCTATCGTTGCTACAACACTAATTTTAGTAGCAGTTTTCTTACCGTTAATATTCATTGAGGGAATTTCTGGAACATTATTTAGAGAAACAGCGATTGCATTATCTTTTTCGATTGTAGTTTCTTCTTTTGTTGCATTAACTTTGTCACCAATGCTTGCAAGTAAATTTTTATACAAAAAAAAATCAAAAAAAATTTTTATTCAAAAATTTGAAAAAATTTTTTCTAACTTCGCAAAATTTTATGAGGAAACTTTAGTAAACGTTATTAATAAAACTAAAACTGTAAG
Source organism: uncultured Pelagibacteraceae bacterium (assembly GCA_902596925.1). Taxonomy (GTDB): domain Bacteria; phylum Pseudomonadota; class Alphaproteobacteria; order Pelagibacterales; family Pelagibacteraceae; genus Pelagibacter. Next base: position 24,195 of record CACJVT010000004.1, read on the forward strand.
TTTTTTTATTGTTTTTATAATAATCGCTTCAGTGCTTTTATTTAGTTTCTCAAAAAAAGAACTTTTGCCTATGGAGGATCGAGGAGCATATCTAATAATTGGCTCAACTGATGAAGGAAGTTCTTTTGAATATACTCAAGAACAAGCCCAAAAAGTAGAGGCAAGACTTATTCCTTTGCTACAAGCTGAGGATAGCCCATATTCAAGATTTATAATGCGTGTTCCAGGATTTGGAAATTCAGCTAATTCATATAATAGTTTTATAATAATCGCTCTCCTTGATGATTGGAAAAATCGTAAAAAAGGTCAACAAGTTGTTCTTAGAGAAGCGATTGGGAAAATAGTAACTTTACCCCAAGCCCTAGCTTTTCCTATATCTCCTCAATCTATAAGAGTATCAAATTACAACAAACCAGTTCAAATGGTCATTTATGGAAATACTTATGAGGAACTTGAGGCAATACAAAAAAAAATTATACGAACACTCAGATCTAATAAAAATCTCTCAAGAATTGAGTCTGATTACAATCGAAACAAACCAGAGGTAAAATTAATAATAAATAAAAATAAAGCCAAAGATCTAGGTGTCTCAACTAAATCAATTGGTGAAACACTTGAAACACTTTATGGAGGTAAAAAAATAACGACTTTTAATAAACTAGGCAAAGAATATCCAATAATCGTTCAACAATATTTATCTGATCGACGAAATAAAGAGGGTGTTTCGAAAATATTTGTTCGCTCTGAAACCAATGGAAAATTAATATCTTTAGCAAATCTTGTTAGTTTTAAAGAAGAAGGTTCAGCAAAAGAACTTGCTAGATATAATAGACAACGGGCTGTAACAATTTCTGCAAATATTAGTGAGGGGTATACATTAACAGAAGCGATTAAATACTTCGAAAATGTGATGGTTGATTTAGCACCAGAGAACCAAATTACTTGGAAAGGAAAATCAGAGGAAATTAAAGAAACAAGTAATGAATTATTTATAATTTTTGCTTTAGCTTTACTAACTGCTTATTTGGTTATGGCTGCAACATTCAACTCATTTGTTCATCCATTTGTTATAATCTTAACTGTGCCTTTGGCTATTTTTGGAGGATTAGTGTTTATTTTATTTTTAAATAGCTCAGTAAATATTTTTTCTCAAATTGCATTAATTATACTAATAGGTATCTCAACTAAGAATAGTATTTTAATTGTAGATTACGCAAACCAAATTAGATCTAGTGGAAAAACTATTGAATTAGCTGTTAAAGAAGCGTGTGCTGTTCGGTTTAGACCAATTATAATGACATCACTTAGTACGATGATTGCAATGATGCCTTTAGTGATTGGAAATTTTGGCCCTGGTGCAGGAGAGGGTTCAAGATTAGCGGTTGGTTCTACAATATTAGGGGGAATGATTATTTCAACTTTCTTTACTTTATATGTCACTCCTTCAATGTATCTCGCATTAGCAAAAAATACTAAAAGGATTGATATAGTTGACCTAGAACTAAAAAAAGAATTGTCTAAAAAATAATATACTTTTTTTTGTTTAATGAGCTTTTACATTTCAATAATTGATTTTTGTATTTTTTAGATTGTCTCTCAACTTTTTTAGCTAGTCCAATTACTTTTTTATTTTTTTTATAATTTTTATAATTTCCCCATCCTTCATGATATGCAAGATACTGTTTGAAAGCATCTTTCTTTGATATCTTTAAAATATTTTCTGATTTATTTGTATACCATCCAATGAAGTCAACACTGTCTTTAAATCTTGCTCTTGTTGCTAATTTATTACCAGTTTCTTTTTTATATTGCTCCCAAGTTCCTTTAATTGCTTGTGAATAACCAAAAGAACTAGAAGGTCGTTTATAAGGTATCACTTTAAAAATTTTTTGTCTTGCCGGTTTAGCAAGCCAATCAAAATCAGACTCCATTTTTATTATTGCTAATTGAATATAGATTGGTGTGCCCCACTTTTGCTCAACTTTTTTTGTATGTTTATACCATAGATATCTTTCACTAAAAATTGAACAACTGTTAGAAGTGTTTGATGGAATTGATGAGCAGCCGATTGTAAAAAAATAAATAAAAATTAATAATTTATTTTTTAAATCTACCATATTTATTTATAAAATTATTAAGAAGAATTACAACAATAACACCTAATAAATTTCCAAATAAATCAGACCATTGAAAAGTTCTTTCAGGTATAAATAGGTGAAAAATTTCAAGTGTGATAGAGAGAAAAATTAAATATAATAGTAATAAGATAATTTTCTTGGAATTAGCAAAAGTTAAAAAACCAATAATTGAAATTAATACAAATACATAAAAATGATTTGATGATATAACAAAATCTGGTGTTATTTGAGGTTGTATGCTTTTATTGTCATAAATTATCCAGCCTAATAGACTTCCAGGATATAGATATAAAATAATTAAAAGGACATTAATTATATAAAATATTACTTTATATGTAGAAAAAAATTTTAACATTTAGTTAAATGATTTTTTTATAAATAATTTTTAGATATGACAAGATGAGTTTTTTGATATTAGTAAGACATGGTCAGAGTATTTGGAATCTTGAGAAAAGATTCACCGGTTGGGTTGATGTAGATCTTACAGATCAAGGTAAAATAGAAGCTGAGAAGGCTGGTTTGCTTATTAAAAATCAAAATATAAATATAGATTTTTATTATTCCTCATTTCAAATGAGGGCAAACCATACTCTTAAAATAATACAAAAAGTATTAAAATCAAAAAAGGATTATGTAAGAGCATGGCAGCTAAACGAAAGACACTATGGTGAGCTTACTGGGTTGAATAAAATTGAGACTGCAAAAAAAATTGGTGAAGATAAAGTTTTTGAATTTCGAAGATCTTGGGATATCAAACCTGGAAAACTAAGTAGAGAAAGCTCTTATCATCCACTAAATATTGAAACATATGAGAAATTACCCAAAGAGCTCATTCCTGACACAGAGTCTTTAAAAGATACATACAACAGAGTTTTAGAGTATTTCAAAATAGAAATACAACCTAAACTAATAGATAAAAATATATTAATTACAGCTCATGGAAACTCCATAAGAGCTTTATGTAAATATCTACTCAATTTAGATAACAATCAAATCACAAGTTTAGAAATTCCAACAGGAAATCCCTTAATAATCAATTTCGATGAAAATTTGAAAATAAATGAATGTAAATATCTAGATAAAGAGAGATCTAAGAACCTTTTAGTTTTTTAAAAATTTCTAAGTTCGTTAAATGGTGAAATTTATTGATGCTCTCAAATCCATTTAACTGTTGTTTCATTAATAATTTATTCCAAATTTTAGCAATTGAGAAGTTTTCTACTTCATATTCATTAAATAAGTTTTTATTCAAAATTTGACAACCAGTATATATAAAGTTTTTTTCAAAACTTTGTTTAATTATATTATCTTCTAAATCAAAATCGCCCTTTAGATTATTATCAAAACTTAGTTTTTTATTAACTAATAAAAGAATGTTATTTAATTTATTTTGAAAATAATATTTTTGCATATCATTAATTTCACTCACATGATTTTCATTCCAAATAGTGTCAGGATTAAAAACAAAAAAATCTTCACAATCTGAGTGGTTGATCAAATTTAAAATTCCTCCACCAGTATCTAAGATTTCTTTACCGTCCTCTATAATTTTTATTTTTACTGAAAAATTTTTATTTTTAAAAAAGTCAATAATTTGGTCACTTAAATAAAAAGTATTTAGAAAAATATTTTCGACTTTCAATTTTATAACGGTATTAATACAATCCTCTAAAATTGTTTGATTTTTGATTTGAAGTAATGGTTTGGGTTTTTCAAGTGTTAAAGGATTTAGTCTTTTGCCAAATCCAGCGCAGAGAATAAAAGCGTTATTAATTTTCATAAATTTTTTTTAAAATTATTATTTAGTAATTTTTTTAAATCTAAGAAAATTTCATTTTCATTGATTCTTAAAGAAATCAATTCCCACGCATAAGGTATTAATTTAAGATAATCCTTTTTTTTATCTCGGATTGCCAGACGTGTAAATATTCCAATTATTTTCAGGTTTCTTAAAATAGATAAAATTTCAAAATCATTTTTTATTTTTTTCTTATCAATTTTTTTTTGATTACCTATATAAAAATTAAAAATCTTTTTTTTTAGAACTTTTGAGGTTCTTAATCTTACATCATCTACTAAAGAAGCTAAATCATAAGCTCTATTTCCTATTAGAGCATCTTGACTATCAATTACACCTATTCTGTTATTAACAAGCATTAAATTTGATACATGAAAATCCCTATGAACAAATACATTTTTTTTCATCTTAAGACATGAAGATAAAGTTTTAATTATTTTTTTAAACTTTTTATTAAAGTCTTGTCTCTTATTTTTTGACAAATTTTTTTTCACATACCACTCACAAAATAAATTAGCTTCCTGAATTAATATCTCATTTTTATAATCAGGTATTCGATAATATTTATTTCTAAAATTTCTTATTTTTTTATCTTTAATTGACTGTATTTGATTAAGCAATTTTATTACATCTTTAAAATATAATAATTTTTTATTTTTACTTTTCTTTAAAATTTGAAAAATTGTCTTATTTCCAAAATCCTCAACCTCAATATAATTATTCTTATAATTCTCTTGATACAATCTTGGAGCTAGAACTTTGTTTTTATTTAAAATCCTGCTAATTGCATCATAAACAAGAAGATTTTTAAATTTGTCCTTTTTTGCTTGAATAACAATAGAATTACCATAATTGGATTTTTTTCTAAAAAATTTTCTATTTGAAGCGTCTCCTTTTAATTTTTTAAGATTTTGCATTTATCTATAATTACAAATTTAAACCCTTAATTTTTAATATTCGTTTCTTGTAATCATTTCCATATTCAAAATTTAATTCTATCAAATTTTTTGGTTTTGGTTTTATTTTTTGTGGCCATTCAATTAATGTAATAGCATTAGTAATATCATCAAATAATCCTAGATTGTGAATTTCATCTAAACTATTTATTCTAAATAAATCATAATGATTAATTTTGATTTGTTTAATTTGATACTCATTTAATAAATTGAATGTAGGACTTGTTACTTCAGTTATTTTAAGTCCATTTTGTTTTTGAAAATTGTTGATTAAATATCTAATAAAAGTAGTTTTTCCGACACCCATCTCACCCACAAGAAAAACTACATGTCCTAATTTCAATTTCTTTGAAATCTTCTCAGCTAATTCCTCTGTTTTTTTTTCTGAAGATAAATTGATAAAATCACTTTTAGTAGCGATAGGCATTAGGTTTGAAAGGTCCCTCTACCCCTACACTGATATAATCTGCTTGATCTTTAGAAAGTTTAGTTAATTTAGCACCAACTTTTTTAAGATGAAGTGTAGCTACTTTCTCATCTAAATGTTTTGGTAAAACATAAACTTTGTTTTCATAATTTTTATGATTATTCCATAGTTCTATTTGAGCAATAACTTGATTTGTGAAAGAAGCGCTCATTACAAAACTTGGATGCCCTGTAGCACAACCTAAATTTACTAATCTACCCTCTGCCAATAAAATTATTCTTTTTTTGCTAGGTAGTTCAATTTCATGTACTTGGGGTTTTACTTCAGTCCATTTGTAATTTTTCAAAGCTTCAACCTGGATTTCATTATCGAAATGTCCAATATTACATAAGATTGCTCTATCCTTCATATCTCTCATATGGTCAGCTGTAACAATATCCTTATTACCAGTCGCAGTTACAACTATATCTGCTTTACTAATTGCTTCATCCATTAAAACAACTTCGTAACCTTCCATTGCAGCTTGCAATGCGCATATTGGATCTGCTTCGGTAACCAACACACGAGCCCCACTCTGCCTTAATGATGCAGCACTTCCTTTCCCAACATCACCAAAGCCTGCAACAATTGCAATTTTTCCTGACATCATTACATCAGTGGCTCTTCTTATTCCATCAACTAAACTTTCTCTACACCCATATAAGTTATCAAATTTTGATTTGGTAACAGAATCATTCACATTTATTGCTGGAACCAACAAAGAATTTTCTTTTTCCATTTTATTCAAAGCTTTTATCCCTGTAGTTGTCTCTTCCGAAACTCCTTTAACATCTTTTAATAAATCTTTATATTCATTGTGCATCATTGCCGTTAAATCCCCACCATCATCTAAAAGCATATTAGGTTTCCAACTTTTCTTGCCTTCAATGGTTTGTTTTATACACCAAACATATTCCTCCTCTGTTTCTCCCTTCCACGCATAAACTGGAATACCAGCTTTTGCTATTGCTGCTGCTGCATGGTCTTGAGTAGAAAAAATGTTACAAGATGACCATCTTACTTCTGCACCTAAATCTACTAAGGTTTCAATTAATACTGCTGTTTGTATTGTCATATGCAAACAACCTATAATTTTTGCACCTTTTAAAGGAGATTTTCCAGCATACTCCTCCCTTAAAGCCATAAGTCCTGGCATTTCACTTTCAGCAATCGAAATTTCTTTTCGTCCAAATTCTGCTTGTGATAAATCTCTTACTTTATAATCTTCCATCGTGGCTCTTCTAACAATTAAAAATTAATTAATCAATAAAACTCTTTAAACTTTTGGAAATTCTATTTCCATACTCGCTCCTTTTTTATCTTGTCTATTAGTTGCTTTGATTGTGGCATTATGTAAATCAACTAAATTTTTTACTATATTTAACCCTAGACCAGAATGCTGTCCAAATTTATCTGGTCTGTTACTGTAGAATCTTTTAAATATTTTATTCGTGTCTTTTTCTTTAAAACCTTGTCCCTCATCTAATATCTTTATGTATACTTTATTATCCTCTGATTTCGAAACTTGCACAATTACATCTTTATTATCATCACTAAAAGAAATCGCATTATCTAAAAGGTTTGCGATGATTTGTTCAATTCTGTTTTCGATTCCATAAATTAAATATCTATTTTTACCATCATTTTTATAAGAAATATTAATCCCTCTTTTTACTTTATAAATATTATTAAAATCATCTACTACTGACTTAATTATTGGCTCAATGTCTATTTTTTTTATTTTTTCTTTACTTAATGCAACTTCATCTTTTAACATTTGTGAGTAATCAGTAATCAATCTTTCAATTCTTTGTACATCATGGCTTAAGATATTAATCAATTTAAGTCTCTGTTCAGTGTCTTGTGCATCATGTAAAATTTCTGATGCACTTTTTAATGATGCCAATGGATTACGTATTTCATGTACAAGATCAGTTGAAAAATTTTCTGCATGTGAAATTCTTTTTTGTAATTCTAAAGTCATATCATCCAAAGAATTAGAGAGTAAACCAAGTTCATCATTTCTTAATTTTAATGTATCTATATTTGTTTTTTTTGTGTCTTTATTTTTTATGATTTTGGTATAACTGACTAAATTTTTAATTGGTTTTAAAAAATATCTATTTAAAACAAACGAAAAAATCAATATTACAATACCAACTGCAATTGCAGTCCTGATTACAAAAGATTTTCTTTCATCTATGGCAGCTTTTATATCATTGGCATTTTCTGTTATTGCTAAATATCCTATGTTTTCTCCATCCTTCATCACGTTTTTGATGGTAGTCAATTTAAATTTATTAAATTCTTCCTCAGTAAATGTAAAAGGGATTCCAAAATTTTTAGAAGTTGCATAATTTAATAGAACATCATTCAAAGATACATTATTTTCATTTCCAATATCTATATTTTTTTCTTCAGTGATTTTTTTTGTTGTTGTTGAGTCCAATACTTCTAACTCAATTGTATCCAACCTTTGTGAAAACGATCTTGGATCTAAATCTAATGTATCAGTATCTCCTATTAGATTGAGTTTATTATCAAAAAATATTACCCTATCCAAGTTCTGAAAAAGAAATCTTGTTGAAAACAAAAATTTTCTAATATCTTCTTCAATAAATTTTACATTTAATCTTGTTAAATTATCAATTGTATTATTGATTACCTCGATATGATTTGAGGATTTTTTTTTGATTAAATTTGGTTGGACATTTTTTAAATAAATGAATGTGAACAGACCTATTATTGTAAAAAAAATAGAATTTATGAATAAAAATTTTTTTAAAATTGATAAGTTTTTAAGAAAAGTGCTGAGCATTAACTAACATTCCATCTATATCCGCTTCCATATCTGGTTTCTATAGCTGAAAATTCAGGATCAACTTTTTTAAATTTTTTTCTAATTCTTTTAACGTGACTATCAATTGTTCTATCCTCAATATCTGTATCTTCTCTATAAGCTATATCCATTAATTGAGCTCTCTCTTTAATAATTCCTGGTCTTTTGGCTAGCTCTTTTACAAGTAAAAATTCTGTGGTAGTCAATTTATCAGGTAATTGTTTCCCATTCCACTCGCACTCTAATTGAGAAGGATCCAGTTTTAATTTTCCATGTGATATAATGCTTTTATTTTCTTCTAAGGTTTCCTTGGAGTCTTTTTTTCTAAGTTGCACTCTAATTCTTTCAATTAAAACTTTAATTGAAAAACCACCTGATTTTTTTACAAAATCATCAGCACCTAATTTTAGTCCTAGTAATTCATCAATTTCATCATCTTTAGAAGTTAGAAATATAACTGGTAATGAGGTTTTTTTTCTCAATTTCTTGAGCAATTCCTCACCATCCATTTTTGGCATTTTTATATCAACAATAGCTAAATCTGGTGGTGTCCTAGTTAATCCAATTAATGCACTCTCTCCATCAATGTAAGTCTGAACTTTAAACCCTTCTTTTTCAAGAGCAATACTTAAGCTAGTTAAAATATTTCTATCATCATCTACTAAAGCAATAGTTTGTTTTTGCATACTTAATTATAAAAATACTAAATTGTTCTAATTTGGGCAAATAAATTAATGTAATGTACCCCAATTTTCTCCAGTGTTTAAATCTACTGTAAGAGGTATTGAAAATGAATGTTGATCACTCTTAGCAACGCTAGACATTTCATCAATTATTACTTTGGATATTTTTTTTACTTCACTTTTGGGACTCTCAAAAATTAGTTCATCATGGATTTGAAGTAACATCTTTGTTTTATTTAGTTTTTGCTCCTTTAATTTTTTATCAATTCTTATCATTGCTAATCTCATTATTTCAGCAGCAGACCCTTGTATTGGAGCATTAATTGCTGCACGTTCTTGAAAGTTTCTCACATTATAATTTTTATCATTTATATTTATAAAGTGAGATCTTCTTCCGAAAATATTACTTACGTAACCACTTTTTCTACAAAATTTAATCGTTCGATCCATATAAACTTTTATTTCAGGGAACTTTGAGAAATACGAATTTAGAAATTCTTCAGCTTCAAAATTAGAGACATTTATTTGCTTCGCCAAACCATACTGAGAAATTCCATAGATTATTCCAAAGTTTATTGCTTTGGCCTTTCTTCTTTGGTCTTGATTTACCTTATCAATATCAATAGAAAAAATTTGGCTAGCAGTAAGAGAGTGTATATCTTCATTATTTTTAAAAGCTTTTTTTAATTCTTTAACATCAGCCAAATCAGCTAAAATTCTCATTTCAATTTGATTATAGTCTGCAGAAATCAAAATATTATCCTTCTCGGCAATAAAAGCTTTACGAATATCTCTGCCATCTTCTGATTTAATTGGAATATTTTGCAAGTTAGGATCACTTGAAGCTAATCGTCCTGTAGTCGTTGCTGCTAATAAAAAAGAAGTATGAACTTTTTTTGTATCGGGATTAATATGTTCAGGTAATGAGTCTGAATAAGTATTTTTTAGTTTTGAAACTTGCCGCCAGTCTAAGACTAATTGTGGAAATTTATGACCTTTAAAAGCAAGATCTTCTAACACTGTGGCACTTGTTGCAAAGCTTCCCTTTTTGGTTTTTTTTAAGTCTGCAATCTTAAGATCATTATATAAAATTTCACCCAGTTGTTTTGGAGAAGCAATATTAAACTCTTTCTTAGAGAGTTTAAAAACTTCTTTCTGAATTTTTTCAATCTTTTTTTCAAATTTGGTAGATAATGTTTTGAGAAACTTTTTATCAACTTTAATACCCTGTATTTCCATATCAGCTAAAATTCTAAGTAATGGCTTTTCAAAAATTTCATAAATATTAATCATTTTTTCTTCTTTCAAACTTTTATAGAATTTTTTATATAGTCTATAAGTTATGTCAGCGTCCTCAGCGGCATAATCTTTTGCTTTTTCTAAATCGACTTCACTAAAATTTATCTGTTTCTTTCCAGAACCAACTAATTCTTTGAATTTTATTGTTTTATGATTCAGATGAATTTCAGATAACGTATCCATATTGTGTCTATTTTTTCCAGCATCTAGCACATAAGACATGAGCATGGTATCCTCCATAGCTGATAGCGTTATCCCGTGATTGAAAAATACAATAAAATCAAATTTAATGTTCTGACCTATTTTTTTGATACTTGGATCTTCAAGTAAAGGTTTTAATTTTTTAAGCACTATGTCTTTATCAATGCATTTTTTTGAATTATGTCCTATTGGTATATAACAAGCTTTTCCAATCTTAGAGCTCAAAGATACTCCAACTAAATCTGCTTGATGAGGATCTAAAGAATTTGTTTCTGTATCAACTGCAACTTCTCCTATTTCCTCTGCTTCCTTAATCCATGCATCAATTTTACTGTGCTCTGTTATTAAAAAATAATTTTTCTTATCAATTTCAACTTTTTTTTCCTTTATCTGAACATCCTTTTTTTCACCATTAAAATCTGGTTCCCCATAAGCAGAAATGGCAGAGCTAAGTAACCTATTAAACTCCATTTCTCTTAGAAATTTATAAAGTTTATCTTTATCAATTCTTTTTAATTCAAAATCATTGAGTTTCATTTCAATTGGAGCATCGTGCTTTAATGTTACTAATTTTTTACTAATTAAAGCTTTATCTTTGTTGTTTAATAAAGTCTCTCTTCTCTTATTTTGTTTGATTTCATCTGCCGATTTTAAAAGTGTCTCTAAATCGCCATACTTATTAATCAATTCTGCTGCAGTTTTTACACCAATACCGGGAACGCCAGGAACATTATCACTGCTATCCCCAGCTAGAGCCTGAACATCTATGACTTTATCTGGATCTACTCCAAATTTATTTTTTACATCCTCATTAGAGATGAACTTATTTTTCATTGGATCAAAAATACGAACATCTTTTCTATACAATTGCATCAAATCTTTATCTGATGAAACTATTGTTACCTTTGCTCCTTTTTTTAAAATCTGATCAACATAAGTTGCTATTAAATCATCTGCTTCATAATTAACTAATTCAACAGAGGGTAAATTAAAGGCTAAAACTGATTTTCTTATATATTCAAATTGTGGTGCCAAGTCATCTGGTGCCTCAGATCGATTGGCTTTGTAATCACTATAGATTTCATTTCTAAAAGTCTTTCTCGCTGAGTCAAAAATAACAGCAAAATGAGTTGGTTTCTGTAGATTTTCATTTGATTTTGAATCTTCAAGAAGTTTAAATAACATGCTGCAAAAACCACTTACTGCTCCAGTCGGTAATCCATCACTTTTTCGAGTTAATGGTGGTAAGGCATAATAAGCTCTAAATATATAACCTGATCCATCAATTAGATAAAAATGATCTGTTTTTTGAATCTTATTCATTAAAATTTAATATAGATTAAAGATAAAAATAAGAGTATTATTTTTTATGGAACTTATAAAGCAAAATACTCAAAACCAGCTTGTAAAATCATTATTAGTTATCTTTATAGGTTCAATAATTCTTACAATTTCCGCCAAAATCAAGATACCTTTTTATCCAGTTCCAATGACTATGCAAACATTCATAGTTTTATTTTTAGGTATTAGCTTCGGATATAAAATAGCTCTAGCCACTGTAAGTTTATACTTATTAGAAGGTATATTGGGTTTACCAGTATTTTCTAATTCTCCTGAAAGAGGAATTGGTTTGGCTTATTTCACAGGTCCAACAATGGGGTATTTAATTGGATTTCTATCAGCGTGTTTTTTAGCCTCATTCATAAAAAATGATGATAATTATTTTTTAATTTTTTTTAAATTAATATTTTCAGTTTCAACAATTTATATACTAGGTATTCTGTGGCTAGGTACATTAATTGGTTGGGATAAACCTATTTTAAAATTAGGTGTATTACCTTTTTTAGTTGCTGAAATTTTCAAAATTTGTCTACTTACTTTAATAGCAAAAAAAATTATTAAATTTAGAAAATTTATTTAGGCGATCTTTTAGATAATATTCTTTGAAGAGTTCTTCTATGCATTTTAAGTCTTCTTGCAGTCTCAGAAACATTTCTATTACATAATTCAAATACTCTGTGAATATGTTCCCATTTAACCCGATCTGCTGACATTGGATTTTCAGGTGGTGCAGCTTTTTTTGATGGATCTGCTAATAACGCTTTTTCTACATCGTCCGCATCTGCTGGTTTAGCTAAATAGTCAATAGCACCCTCTTTGATTGCAGCTACAGCGGTTGGAATATTTCCGTATCCAGTTAACATTATGATTCGACTTAGTGAATTTGATGATTGAATTTCCTTTACAACCTCTAATCCATTTCCATCATTTAACCTTAGGTCAACTACTGCAAAACCTGGTTTTTTCACTTTAACCATGTCTTTACCTTTTTGCACACTCTCAGCTTGTAAAACTTCAAACCCCTTCTTTTCCATCGCTCTCGCTAATCTCTCCCTAAAAGGATTGTCATCATCCACGATTAATAAGGATTTATTGTCAAAATCAGCCAGATTTTGTAATGGAGCTTGGTTTTTCATGGATCTCATATGGATATTCTTTTCCACAATTCAATAGGCCATTATTTGCTTTACATTGAATAACTATTGAATTAATTGCTCGAATATTAAAGTTTTTTTTAAATAAAAGACTTTTTTTTTGTTAAATTTTTTTTGGGGGGCATTTGAAATGCAAAAATTTAAGTCAGTTGAAGAATTAGTCAACCAACTGAAACCGGAAAAACCTGTCTATTGTATAAGAAAGAATTCTATTCTTTCTGCTTCAAAATTCTTTCAAAAGAAGTTTCCAGGTGAGATACTATATGCTGTAAAAACTAATCCCCATCCTGAAGTTATCAAAACTTTGATAAAAAGTGGAATCAATCAATTTGATGTTGCGTCTATCGAAGAAATCAAGGCAGTAAGGAAATTTGATAATACTGCAAAATGTTCTTTTATGCATACAGTTAAAAGTAGAGAAAGTATTAAAGAAGCATATTTTAACTTTGGAATAAAAACTTTCGCTTTAGATACTAAAGATGAATTAATAAAAATTATCGAAACAACAGACAACGCTAAAGATTTAGAATTATTTATTAGAGTTGCTGTTTCCAATGAACATGCTGAAATAGATTTATCAAAAAAATTCGGTGCTTTGAATTCTGAAGCTTCAGGATTGTTAAGACTTGCAAAACTTCATTCAAAAAAAATTGGCTTAAGTTTTCATGTTGGTTCCCAATGTATGCACCCAATTTCATACTCTAAAGGAATTAATGAAATGGGAAATATAATTAAAAAAACTAAAATAATTCCAGATTATATTAATATCGGTGGAGGCTTCCCAACAGTTTATCCTGATCTTGTGCCTCTATCTTTGGAAATTTATATGGAGGAAATTAAAAAAAGTTTAGAAAATTTAAATCTAAAAAACATGCCTCAAATAATTTGTGAACCTGGAAGAGCTTTGGTTGCAGAAAGTGGATCAACTATTGTGAGAGTTAATTTAAGAAAAAAACAAAAACTTTATATTAATGATGGTACTTACGGTACACTTTTTGATGCTGGAACACCTAATATAGTTTTTCCATCAAAATTAATTAAAGAAAATTCAAGTAAGATTATTTCAAAGAAAATGACTGCGTTTGATTTTTATGGACCAACATGTGACAGTATGGATTATATGAAAGGTCCTTTCCTACTTCCGAATAATATTAAAGAAAATGATTACATTGAACTTGGTCAATTAGGATCATATGGTTTAACTTTTAGAACTCAATTTAATGGTTATTACTCCGATGAGATTTATGAGGTTGAGGATAAACCAATAATGTCTATGTATGATAAGAATTCAGACAAAGCTACTCTAGTTGCTTAATGTCAGAAAATAAAAATCTTGGTCACAACAGTAAAAAAGATTTCTTAAAAAAACCTGTAGAACATATTGATATTACATCATTCGATTCTAGAAAAATTATCTCTTCCATGGAAAAAATGTCTTTTGTTTCAAGAGAAACAGCAAACGCAGCCAATATTTATAATGAAATGTTGAAAGACAAAGAATGCACAATTTTTTTAACATTAGCAGGTTCAACATCTGCTGCCGGCTGTATGAATATTTATAAAGATTTAGTTAAATATAATATGGTTGATGCAATAGTAGCGACTGGCGCTTCAATAATTGATATGGATTTTTTTGAAGCTCTTGGTTTTAAGCATTATCAAGGGTCTCAATTCCAAGATGATACTGAATTAAGAAAAAATTATATCGATAGAATTTACGACACATACATAGATGAAGATGAATTACAAATTTGTGATAAAAAAATATGTGAAATTGCAGATACCTTGGAACCTAGAAGCTACACGTCAAGAGAATTTATTAAAGAGATGGGTAAATATTTAAAAAAAAATTCTAAAAAAAAAGACTCTTTGATTGAAACAGCATACGATAATGATGTTCCAATTTTTTGCCCAGCTTTCACCGACTCCAGTGCTGGATTTGGTCTAGTTATTCATCAAGAAAAAAATCCAAAAAAACATATGACTATTGACTCTGTTAGAGAGTTTAGAGAATTGACTGAAATTAAAATACGCTCAAAAGGATCAGGCTTATTTATGATCGGTGGTGGTGTTCCAAAAAATTTTATTCAAGACACCGTAATTTGTGCTGAATTATTAGGCAAGGAAGTTGACATGCATAAATATGCGGTGCAAATCACAGTTGCTGACTCTAGAGACGGCGCATGTAGTAGTTCAACATTAAAAGAAGCAAGTTCATGGGGTAAAGTTGATGTTACTCAAGAACAAATGGTATTTGCTGAAGCCACTAGTGTACTTCCTCTAATAGCTAGCGACGCTTATCACAGGGGTGAGTGGAAAAATAGGGATAAGAAAAAATTCACAAAAATTTTTGAGTAAAAATTGAAATATTTATCAAACAGAAATGGATTTTTAGGAGTCGACAATAAATTTAATTTCAAAGAAAAAGTTGTTGTAGTTCCATTTGGACTTGAAAAAACTGTTAGTTATGGTGGTGGCACCAGGAACGGACCTAAAGAAATTATAAAGGCCTCTCATCAGGTGGAATTATATGATGAAGAGCTAAATTGTGAACCTTATAAAAAAATTGGGATTAAAACATTAAAGCCCTTTAAAATTCATAGAAATATCAAAAAAGCTCTCGAGAAAATGTCAAATATTAATGGAGAAATTTTAGATAAAAGACTTTTTCCAATCACGTTTGGAGGAGAACATTCAATTACACCTGGATGTATTTATCCATTCGTTAAAAAATACAAAAAAATTTGTCTCTTACATTTCGATGCCCATGCTGATTTAAGAAATAGTTACAATGGTGAAAAGTTTTCTCATGCATCAGCAATAAGAAGGTGCTTAGACCATAAAAATATATCATTAATATCTTTTGGGATCAGAAATATATCAGAGAGTGAAATTCCATTTTTAAAAAAGAATAAATCGAGAATAAATATTTTTTGGGCAAAAGATAAATCAAAGTGGGATTTAACAAAATTTAAAAAACTTATAAAAAATAAGACAGTTTATTTAACATTTGATGTCGATGGTTTCGACTCAAGTATCATGCCAGCTACAGGGACTCCTGAACCTGGTGGATTATTATGGGATGAGACACTCAATATAATTAAAATTGCTGCAAAAAATTCAAACATAGTTGGTGCTGACATCAATGAATTAGCACCTATTAAAGGTTTTAATTCATATAACTTTCTTGTTGCAAAGCTTGCTTATAAAATATTGTCTTATAAGTTTTTGATTTAAGCTTTAATTGGCTTAAAAGTTTTTAAGAGTAATCTAAATGGTATTAACATGATTAAAGCCACTATTACTTTCACAATCAAATCTCCGAGAGAAAGTGTAACCCATGGCACGCCAGTCCCATAAAATGATATTGAAAAAAACAAAAATGTATCGATTGTTGAGCCAATCATTGAGGATGTTAAAGGTGCAACAAACCATTCTTTCTTTCTTAATCTGTCAAATATTTGGACATCTAATAATTGTGCGGTTAAAAATGCAATTCCAGACCCAATAGCTATACGAATAGATATAAGATCTGCAAAATCAGTAGAAAATAAAACTGTAAAACCAATTCCTAGTACAAAGCCAAAATATACAATTTTTCTTGCTACTCTTTTTCCATAAGATCTATTAGCTAAATCTGTAATTAAAAAAGCGATCGGATAAGAAAAAGCTCCGTAGGTTAATATTTCATTTAAACCATAATAATTAATTGGAAATTGAACAAGATAATTAGAGGATAGGACAACAACACCCATCAAAAATGATAGAAGTAAAAATGATTTACTCATTAAGCTGTTTTAGATTGTGCAGTTTTTTTTGAAATGGAGATTTAATTAATAAACTTTTTTTTAGTTTTTTTAATCTAGGAGATAAATTTTTATTTTTTACAGATTTTAGAAATTCATCAAAACTACCTTTTTTATCTACTGATCTAACCCCTGCATTACTCACTGTTAATTTTAAGCTTCTTTTTAAAAGTTCACTTGTAAATTTTACTTTTTTTAAATTTGGTAAGAATCTTCTTTTTGTCTTATTGTTAGCATGACTAACGTTATGACCTTTCATTGGATTTTTCCCAGTTAATTCGCATTTTTTTGTCATAATTTGTTCGACTATATAAAGTGAGATATTGATGGCGTCAAGTTTATTAGATTATTCTAATCCTTTTTTCCTACTATTTCATTAAAGTTTTTTACACCATCTTTTAATAGTATTTCCTTCAGTTCTTTTTTGATTAGACCAACAATATTTGGACCTCTAAAAACCATGCCTGTATAAAGTTGTAAATAATCAGCTCCTGCTAAAAATTTTTGATAAGCAGATCTGCCAGAGTCCACACCACCTACACCTATAATTTTGATTCTACCTTTTAAAACTTTATAAAATTTTCTGATTAATTCTGAAGACTTTAACTCAATAGGTTTCCCGGATAATCCTCCTTTTTGATGGCTTTGAGTATTTTGTAAATTTTCTCTTGTTGTATCAGATGTGTTAGAAATAATAGCAGCTTCTATCTTGTTATCTAAAAGCACTTCAGAAATTTTCATAATTTCTTTATCATTAATATCTGGTGATACTTTTACCGCTATAGGTGTTTTAGAGTTAAGATCTCTCTTCTCTTTTTCAATTAGTTTTAAAAGATCATCTAATTTTT
This sequence comes from uncultured Pelagibacteraceae bacterium, assembly GCA_902596925.1. Classification (GTDB taxonomy): domain Bacteria; phylum Pseudomonadota; class Alphaproteobacteria; order Pelagibacterales; family Pelagibacteraceae; genus Pelagibacter. The sequence goes on from CACJVT010000004.1 coordinate 41,724, forward strand.
TTTGATCGTGAAAGTTTCTTAAATCTTCGGTGTTTGGTGAGGAAATATTAATAGCAATATAATCAGAGACCCCATTAAACATTTTTAAACACTGTATATAATCATTTGTTCTATCTTCTGAATCTTTATTAGGTCCAATATTTATTCCAAGTAATCCAGTTGGATTATTTCTTTTAATTCGATCTACAATATTTTTTGAACCTAGATTATTGAAACCAAGTCTATTTATCAGGGCCTCATCTTCTACTAGTCTAAAAACTCTAGGTTTGGGGTTTCCGTATTGTTCTAATGGTGTAACAGTTCCTACTTCGACGAAACCAAACCCTAAATTGAACAATGAATTATATACCTCGGCATTCTTATCAAATCCTGCTGCCATACCAATTGGATTTTCTATTTCTTTACTAAATAATTTAGTCTTAAAAAGAGGATTATTTTTTTCGTCATCTAAAATATTTGGAATAAAATTAAATTTTAGTGACTTTATCGCTAAACTATGAGCCGTCTCGGGATCTAATTTAAAAATTAAAGATCTTAAATTTGAAAACATTATTTAATTTTGTTTAATATAAGATCTTTTGTTTCTTTCACACCAAAAAAACTTATAAAAAAACCCATCCTTGGTCCATTTTCGTCTCCAAAAACTACTTCGTAAATTAATTTAAACCAATCTCGAAGGTTCTCAGTGTATCCATTTTCTTTACCAGTCGAATATATCATTGTTTGAATATCCTCTGGTTTCATTTTGTCGTCACATTTATCTAAAGTTTTTACTAGAGCTTCTAAAGCTTTTTTTTCTTTACCATTAGGTTTTTTTGTATTTTTTTTTCAATTTTATTACGTCGTTAAAATATTTTATTGCATAGCCTACTAAATTATCAAAGATAGGATTATCTTTCTCCGAAATGTCTTTTTTATATTTTTTAACAAATTTCCAAAGGAGTTCTTTGCTGTCAGCATTACTTGTTTCGACTAAGTTTAATAACATTGAAAACGACATAATCATATTTTCTTTAGGCACCAAACTATTATGAACATGCCATACAGGATTCATAAGTAGCTGTAACTCATTTTGATTTTTTGCTTTCTCAATCAGATCCAAATAATCATCGACAGTTTTTGAAACTATTTCTTTGTAAAGTTTTTTTGCTCTTTTTGGATTTTGATACATATACAGCGACAAACTTTCAGGAGAAGCGTACTCTAACCATTGATCAATAGTGATGCCGTTTCCCTTTGATTTTGAAATCTTCTCTCCTTTTTCATCCAAAAATAGTTCATATGCAAACCCTGAGGGATTTGTTTTTCCAATCAATTTGATAATTTTTGTTGAAAGTATTGCGCTCTCTATAAGGTCTTTTCCATACATTTCAAAATCAACATCTAGTGCATACCATCTCATAGCCCAATCAACTTTCCACTGTAATTTACAATTTCCATCATAAATGCTTGTTTCCAAATCTTTTCCATTATTATCAAAAACAATAATAGATTTTTCTTTATTAATATTTTTTACAGGTATTTCTAAAACATGACCTGTAACCGGACAAATTGGAAGAAATGGGCTGTACGTTTTTTGTCTCTCTTTTCCTAGTGTAGGAAGTATTATATTCATTATACCATCATAATTTTTTAAAATAACTTGGAGAGAAGAGTTAAAGAAACCTGATTTATAAAGTGATGTTGAACTTTTAAAATTATATTTAAATTTAAAATTGTTTAAAAATTTTTTTAACATTTCATTATTATGCTCACCAAAACTATTATATTTTTGAAAAGGATCAGGCACATTAGTAAGCGGTTTGTGTAAATTTTTTTCTAATAATTCTTTTTGTGGAACGTTGTCAGGTACTTTTCTTAGACCGTCCATATCATCTGAAAAAGTAATGATTTCGGTTGGTAAATCAGTCAAATGTTTTAATGCATTTACAATCATTGATGTCCTTGCAACTTCTCCAAAAGTTCCTATATGTGGAAGACCACTGGGACCATAACCTGTTTGGAGAATTATTTTGCCTTTTTTTTCTATAAAAGATTTTCTTTCTCGAAGCATTTTTTTTGCTTCAACGAAAGGCCATGCACTTGTTTTATCAAAATTCTCTTTTTTAATCATGATTAATTCAAATAAAATCTTAAATTAACGCTTTAACTTATTCTTATAGAGTTGAAATTTATTTACCATAAAATAATGTTCTATCAAAATGTCTAATTATAAAACTGTTTTTTTTACACTTGGAATTCTTCAAATAATTCTTGGAATTTTTATGTTGATCCCAATATTTGTTCAATTTTTTTTTAAAGAAATTGACTCCTCTTTTTTTGGTGCCTCAATTATTACTATTATTTTTGGTACGCTATTTTTTTTATCTAATCTTGATCATGATAAGAAGTTAAATTTACAGCAAGCTTTTTTATTGACCGCGTTATCTTGGCTAAGTATCGCAATTTTTGGCTCACTTCCTCTAATATTTTCTGAAGTCAATTTTTCGTTTACCAATGCATTTTTTGAGAGTATGTCAGGCATTACAACAACTGGTTCAACAATCATTCCAAACTTAGAGGAGATGCCCAAAGCAATTTTGCTTTGGAGAGCAATTCTTCAATGGTTGGGTGGTATTGGAATAATTGTTATGGCGATCACTTTGATGCCAATAATGAATGTTGGTGGTATGCAATTATTCAAAATTTCTAACAGTGACTCATCGGAAAAAATTCTTCCTAAATCAAAAGAAATTGCATTGAGATTAATTTATATTTATTCAGGTCTCACTACTCTTTGCGCAATATCATATAAAATTCTTGGGATGAATACTTTTGATAGTATAACCCATTCTATGACAACAATAGCAACTGGAGGTTTTTCAAACTATAACGAGTCAATCGGTTTCTTTAACAGTTTTTCAATAGAAATTTCAGCAATGATTTTTATTATCTTGGGAAGTTTACCTTTTATCGCTTATATCAAATTCTTAAACGGTAATAGAAGAATATTTTTTTCAGATATTCAAATTAGAACTTTTTTGAAAATAATCTTAATAAGTATTCTGATCTTATCAATTTATTTATTTTTAGATAAATCGTCTGAACTAAACTTCAGAACAGTTTTATTCAATGTAATATCAATTTTGACAGGAACTGGATATGTAAATGCACAATTTGATAACTGGGGTGGGTTTCCTTTAATTATATTTATAGGTCTAATGTTTATTGGTGGATGTGCTGGCTCAACAACTTGTGGTATAAAAATATTTAGATTTCAAATACTTTATTCATTTGTTTTGAATCAACTTAAAAAAATTGTTTATCCTAAGGGAATTTTCGTTCTAAAATATAATCAAAGTCCTGTTGATGATAAATTTACCGCATCAATTATTTCTTTCATTTATATGTACCTGGTAATTTTTTTTGCGATTACAGCATTATTATCTTTGACGGGTCTTGACTTTATTACCTCAATTTCTGGTGCTGCAACATCTATTTCAAATGTAGGACCTGGCCTAGGTTCAACTATTGGGCCAAACGGAAATTTTTCATCACTACCTGATATCTCTAAGTGGATTTTAAGCTTTGGTATGATTTTGGGTAGATTGGAATTATTTGCAATCCTTGTATTATTTTTACCATCTTTTTGGAGGAATTAAATTTGATAGAAATTAAAAAAAATTCTTTGTCTGAAATGTTCTCGGTTTATTTTGACAGAAGAATGCTGAAAATTTTATTACTTGGTGCAATATCAGGTTTTCCATGGGTTTTGATTGGAAGTAGTCTAAGTTTATGGTTGAAAGAAGATGGACTAAGTAGATCAACTGTTGGATGGGCTGGATTAATTTTTGCAGTTTACGCATTTAATTATTTGTGGGCACCTTTAATAGATAGAATACAAATACCATATTTAACAAAAAAAATAGGTCACAGAAGAGGATGGATTGTTTTGATGCAAATTATCATCTTACTCTCACTTGCTTTTTGGAGTTTACTCGATCCATCTGAAAATTTAGCTTTAGTTGTTTCAGTAGGCTTAATAATTGCTATAGCATCATCAACTCAAGATATAACAGTTGATGCTTTAAGAATTGAACAGATTGGTGAGAATGAAGGAAAATCCATGGCCGCTGGAGCCGCAATGGCGGTTGTCGGTTGGTGGACAGGATACAAGTTAGGAGGAGTACTATCATTATTTGCAGCAGATATTCTACAAAACATTGGTTTTGAAAATTATTGGCAACTAACTTTCTTAATTTTGGGGATTTTAGTAATTTTAATGAACATTGGCTTAATGTTCATTGACGAGTCTGGAAATTTAGAGAGACAAAATCAACAAAAAGAAAATGATAAATTGATATCATCTCAATTTAAAAAAGAAAATATATTTACAAAATTGATAACCTGGATTGCTGGAACAATTAGTGGTCCAATCATTAGTTTTTTTAAAAAAAATGGCTTTTCGATTGCTCTAGGAATTTTAGGATTTGTTTTTTTATTTAAAGTGGGGGAAGCATTTCTTGGAAGGATGTCTATAATTTTTTATAAAGAAATAGGTTTTAGTAAGTCGGATATCGCTATTTACTCTAAAACGTTAGGTTGGATCACTACTGTGACGTTTACTCTTTTAGGTGGACTTTTTGTAATAAGATCCGGGGTTTTAAAAGCAATGTTTTTTGCTGGAGTAATGATGGCAAGCACAAACCTTTTATTTAGTGTGTTGGCCTGGAGCGATAAATCAGAATTTTTATTTGCTATTGCAGTTATTTTTGACGATATAGCTGCTGCATTTGCAACAGTAGCTTTTGTAGCCTTTATATCTATGCTCGTAGACAGAGCCTATACAGCAACTCAATATGCGCTCCTAGCGTCGATAGGCACCGCTGGTAGAACAACTTTAGCCTCATCCTCTGGTGCACTTGTCGATTGGTTAAATGGTGATTGGGGAATATTTTTTATTTTAACTGCGCTAATGGTCATTCCTTCATTAATAATCCTATGGATTATGAAAAATAAACTACAACTAAGTGAAAAATAATTTTTTAAATAAATCTGTAGCTAACATTTACTTTAAACCGTCTCCCAATTCTGAGGTAGTTTCACAAATTTTATATGGAGAGAAATTTAAGATTCTATTGAAAAGAAAAAAATATATAAAAATAAAAACTCATTATGACAATTATATTGGATATATAAAAAAAGATAAGTTTTTAGAAAATTTTAAACCCTCACATAAAATTTCAAAAATTAAATCTAGAATTTTCTTTAAAAGAGGTAAAAGATTTTTGTCTTCAAACCATTATCTATATTATGGATCTGGTGTTTGTAAACGAAATGAAAATAAAAATTATATAGAATTTGAAAAAAATAAATGGATCAAAAAAACTGATGTCAAAAATATTGATCATCATGAAAAAAATTATATCAAAATATTCAAATGTTTTTTAAACACAAAATACTTATGGGGCGGAAAAACTTGTGTTGGAATTGATTGTTCAGCATTAATTCAAATCTATTTTTATTACAATAGAATATTTTTTCCAAGAGATACAAAAGATCAAATAAGATTTTGCAAAAGGAAAAGAGGTAGAAATCAACTTAAAGGAGACATCGTATTTTGGAAAGGACATGTTGGTATATGTCTAAATAAGTCTAAATTTATTCATGCTTATGGACCAAAAAAGAAGGTGTTAATAATGCCAACAGTACAAACAATTAAATTAATTGATAAAACCGCAAATCTGAAAGTTAAAAAAGTAAGTAATATTAGTAATATTTAATCTCTACCAAAGTCAGGTTTGTTTACATCCTGTTTTAATTTAATAATTTTAGACCTAACTTTTTTAGTCTGAGATAATTTTTTTAAAATTGATCTATTATTTTTAGAATTTATATCTTTTTTGAAAGATTTTAAGTTTTTAATAAATAAGTCTATAGCTTTTGTAACATTAACCTTATTATCAAAAAAAATATCTCTCCACATAATTTCATTTGAAGCAGCTATTCTTGAAAAATCTCTCAACCCCCCAGCACTGTATTTGATAAGCCCAAATTTGAGTATTTTTTCAAAATCTTGAGCCGATTTAACCAAATTATAGGCAATTAAATGTGGTAAATGACTTGTGATAGAAAAAACTTTGTCATGTTTTTCAGAGTTCATAATAACAGTTTTTGAGCCCATCTTTTTCCAAAAAGAAATTAAAAATTTTAAATTCTTAGAACTTGTTTTTTTATCCTTAATTAATACACACCATTTATCCTCAAACATATCAGCTTTTCCAAATTCTGGTCCACTCACCTCTGATCCAGCGATAGGGTGACTCCTAATCCAATTTATACCACGCTTCAAAAATTTTTTAATTATTTTTGATGACTCTATTTTTGAAGATCCCACATCAGTAATCAGTGTCTTTGGCGAAATAGTTTTATTAATTTTAAGAATAAGTTTTTTATATTCACTTGTTGATGTACAAACAATCACTAAGTTTGAATTTACCAAACCATCTTTAAGAGACTTAACAATTGTTCCAGATAGTCTAAGACTTTTTATTTTAGCGATATTAGATTTTGATTTCTCATAAATAAATATTTTTTTTGCTATTTTTTTTTTTGAAATCCTCCTTACTAAAGAAGAGCCTAATAACCCACAGCCTATAATTAATATATTTCTCATTTTCTAAATATATTTTGTGTTGCTTTGATAAATTTCATATTTTCCTCCTTTGACCCAATCGTTAATCGTAGCATATTTTTTATTTTATAACCTTCTTCAGTAGACCTTAAAATAATTCCCTTTTTTTTTAATTTTTCATAGAAACTATTAGCTCTTAGTTTACATTTATTAAAATTCAATAATAGAAAGTTAGCAGAAACTTTATTTGAGCTAATATCATAATTGCTCAAAAAATTTTTCAGTTTTGTTGCATAAATATGATTATGTTTTACTGAACGTGAAATAAATTTTTTATCCTTAAGTGACTCAATAGCTGCTTTTTGAGCTACTTCATTAACATTGAATGGAGGTTTAATAACATTCAAAGCATCAATAATTTTTTTTGAACCATATCCCCAACCAATTCTTAGAGATGATAGTCCGTAGATTTTTGAGAATGTCCTTAATATAAAAACATTCTGCTTATTCTTGAATAAATCTAAACCAGATTTATAGTCTCTATTTTGCATGTACTCTGCATAAGCATCATCTACAACAAGTAAGATATTTTTTCTTAATCTTTTTCTTAAATCAATTAATTCAAAACTATTCAAGTAAGTACCAGTTGGATTATTTGGATTAGCAAGAAATACAATTTTAGTTTTATTGCTTACTTTTTTAATTATTTCAGAGACAGAAACTTTAAAATTTTTTTCTTTGGCAAAAACAACTTTTGCACCAACTATTTTTGCATATATTCTGTACATTAAAAAACTAAACTGAGGAAGAATTACTTCATCTTTTGGTTTAAGGAAAAGTTGGCATAACATTTGAATAACTTCGTCTGAACCAGCTCCACAAATTATTTTTTCTTTGTCACAACTAAATTTTTTAGAGATCTGACTTCGTAATTTTTTAGACTTTCCATCAGGATATCTGAAAAGACTTAATTTTTTATTTGATATTGCTTTCTTAGCCTTGGCACTTACTCCTAGAGCTGATTCATTTGCTGAAAGTTTAATGATTTTATTAAAACTCTTAATAGTTGATTTGCCAGGTTGATATGCCTCAACATTAAATTTTTTAAATTTTATAGTTGTCATCTTTTAAATTTTAGCCTCTTTATAAATAAAATAACAATTTTTCATATAGAATTAGTTCAAATATTTTAAAAAATTGACATACTAAATAACATCTTGTACAAAATTTATGCGCTGATTTACCTGAATTGCGAGCGCTTTAAAAAAACCGCTAAAAAAGTTTTTTTTCTCACAATTCAATAATTAGCATTAATAATTATGAATATTAAAGAGAATATAAAAACGCTTGTTATTAAAAAACCATTGAAACTTGATTGTGGTAAAACTATTAATAATTTTCCACTCGCGTATGAAACTTATGGTTCGCTTAATAAAAATAAAGATAATGCAATCCTTGTTTTTCATGCGCTTACTGGTGATCAATTTGTTACGGGTATTAATCCCGTTACAAAAAAAGATGGTTGGTGGTCCTATGCAGTGGGTCCTAACAAATCAATAGATACAAATAAATATTTTGTTATTTGTGCGAATGTAATAGGTGGTTGTATGGGCTCATTTGGTCCAAGCCACAAAAATCCTGATACAAATAAAATTTATGGAACCGATTTTCCTGTAATTACTATTAATGACATGGTCAATGCACAATTAAATTTATTAGATCATTTTGAGATAAAAAAACTTTTTTCAGTTGTTGGTGGATCAATGGGAGGAATGCAAGTTTTGCAATTTATTAGTAATTATCCGGATAAAGCTAGTACAGTAGTGCCGATTGCATGTACCTCTAGTCATTCTGCTCAAAATATTGCTTTTAATGAGTTGGGTAGACAGGCGATAGCATCGGATCATAATTGGTCAGACGGAAAATATTTATCTAATAATACTCTTCCTGATAAAGGGTTATCAGTGGCGAGAATGGCTGCTCATATAACTTATTTGTCTAAAAAAGGTTTACAAGAAAAATTTGGAAGAAAACTTCAAGAAAGAGATGCTCTTAAATTTGGATTTGATGCAGATTTTCAAATAGAGAGTTATCTAAGATATCAAGGATCCGTTTTTGTAGATCGATTTGATGCTAATAGTTATCTTTATATTACAAGAGCAATGGATTATTTTGATCTAGTTAAACAATTTGATGGTAATTTATCTAATGCATTTAAAAAAACTAAAGCTAAGTTTTTTATAATATCTTTCACCTCAGACTGGCTCTATCCAACTCAAGAAAATAAAGATATAGTTATCGCTCTTAATGCAATTGGTGCTGATGTTGGATTTGTTGAAATAAAATCTGACAAAGGTCATGATTCTTTTTTATTAGATGTTCCAGACTTTTTGAAAACCCTTAAAAATTTTTTAGATAAATCTTACATAGAGAGATAATAGTGAAAACAGAATATAAAATAATAGTCGATTTAATAGAGGAAAAAACAAGAGTTTTAGATGTTGGCTGCGATGATGGAACATTAATGGAGTCATTAAAAAAAAATAAAAATGTTGATGCGAGAGGGATTGAGATTTCAAAGGATAAAGTTCAAACCTGCGTATCAAAAGGACTTACTGTAATTGAGGGAAACGCGGAATTGGATCTAAAACAATTTCCAAATGATTCTTTTGATTATGTTGTTCTAGGTCAAACTTTACAAGCTTTCGTAAATCCTGAAATTGTCATAAAAGAACTTTTAAGAGTTGGAAAGAAAACAATCATAACAATTCCAAATTTTGGTCATTGGAAAGTAAGATTAAATTTGCTTATCAAAGGAACAATGCCAATCACAGAATCATTACCAAATGATTGGTATAACACTCCAAATATTCATATGTGTACGATTAAAGATTTTGTTAAATTTTCAAAAATTATAAACTTTAAAATCTTTAAATCTTTAGCTCTGACAAATAAAAATATATCAAATATTAATAATTCTAATTTATTTTATAAAAATTTATTTGCAGAATTAGGTATATTCTTAATTGAAAAATAATATGAGAATAGAAATAATTAAGTGTTTACAAGACAATTATAGTTACCTGTTAATCGATGACACTAAGAATATTGGATGTGTTGTTGACCCTGGTGAGGCAACTCCAATTATAAAATATATTGAAAGTAATAATATTGAGTTAAAATATATTCTTAATACTCACCATCATTATGATCATGTAGCTGGCAACTTAGAATTAAAGAAAAGATATAGTTCTAAAATAGTTGGATTTAAAGAAGATAAAGATCGGATTCCAGAAATTGATGTACTTGTGGAAGATAATCAAAAATGGAAAGGCGAAAATTTTGAGGCGAAAATTTATCACATTCCAGGTCATACGAGTGGGCATATTGCCTTTCATTTTTTTTTGGAAAAAATAATTTTTACTGGCGATACCTTATTTTCTTTAGGATGTGGTAGAATTTTTGAGGGAACTTATGAACAGATGTTCAACTCATTAAAAAAAATAAAAGAACTTCCGAAAGATACTCAGATATATTGCGGCCATGAATATACGTTACAAAATTCAAAATTTTGTGAGTCAAACGATCCTGATAATTCAAATTTGAAAAGCAAAATTAAAGAAATTAAAGAAAAAATAAAAAATGGCCATCCCACCATTCCATCAATTTTATCTGATGAAATGGAATGCAATATATTTCTTAAAGCTAAAGATGTTGAAAGTTTTTCAAAATTAAGAGATTTAAAGGATAATTTTTGATTTATAAAACTTGACTATAGGCTTGCTCAGACTATATTGCCATAACAAAATTTAGAGTATTTATATGTCATTCGCAGTCATAAAAACAGGTGGTAAACAATACAAAGTGAAATCTGGAGAGATTTTGAAAATTGAGAAATTAACAGATATCAAAGCTAATTCAAAAATAGAATTTAATGAAATTCTAGCTTATGGAGATGACAGTAAAATAGAAGTTGGAGCCCCAATGGTAAGTGGTGCAAAAGTTGAAGCTGACTTAATTAAAAATAGTAAAAATAGGACTGTATTAATTTTTAAAAAAAGAAGAAGACATAATTCAAGAAGAAAAAATGGGCATAGACAGGAATATTCTATGATTAGAATAAATAAAATTTTTTCAAAAGATGGTAAAATTCTTTCAGAGGCTGAAAAAGTTTCTAAGGTAACAAAAAAAACAGAAACAAAAAAAGAGGCTAGTAAGTAACTAGTAATTAATTATGGCAACAAAAAAAGCAGGTGGATCTTCTCGAAATGGACGTGATAGTGCTGGACGAAGACTTGGTGTCAAAAAGTATGGAGGACAATCTGTTATACCTGGAAACATTATTGTAAGACAAAGGGGTACAAAAATATTTCCTGGAGAAAACGTAGGAATGGGTAAAGATCACTCAATTTTTTCAGTAATAAAAGGTAAAGTAGTTTTTAAAAAAACAAAGTCAGATAGAACTTTTGTTTCAGTAAAACCCAATTAATAGTACAACTTAAACTGTTGTTGTATTATGAAATTCTTAGATCAAGTTAAAATTTATATTAAAGCAGGAAACGGTGGAGATGGTTCTCCTAGTTTCAGAAGAGAAAAATTTATAGAATTTGGTGGTCCAGATGGTGGTGATGGTGGAAAAGGAGGTTCAGTAATTTTAAAAGCTGAACAGAATTTAAATACTTTGATTGATTTTAGATATCAACAACATCATAAAGCAAAGAGAGGTGAGAACGGTGCAGGACAAAACCGAACAGGCAAGAGTGGTGAAGATTTAATTTTAAAGGTTCCCTTAGGAACGCAAGTTTTTGAAGAGGACAACAAAACATTAATTTACGACTTTACTAAAATTAGTGAGGAATTTATCGCTGCTGCAGGTGGTAAAGGTGGATTGGGTAATACAAGATTTAAAAGTTCTACCAATAGGGCTCCAAGGAAATTTACAAAAGGAACTCAAGGAGAAGAGTTTACAATTTGGCTTCAGTTGAAAACAATAGCTGATATTGGGATTATAGGATTACCTAATGCAGGTAAGTCAAGTTTATTAGCATCAGTTACTAATGCAAATCCTAAAATTGCAAACTATCAATTTACCACTTTAAATCCAAATTTAGGAGTAGCAAGTTATGATGATAAAGAAATTACAATAGCAGATATACCAGGATTAGTAGAAGGGGCTCATAAAGGTACAGGCCTTGGAATTCAGTTTTTGAGACATATTGAGAGATGTAAATCTCTTTTACATTTAATTGATATTACAAGTGAAGATTTAAAAAAAAACTATCAACAAGTAAAAAATGAGCTTAAAAAATATAGTAACAAACTCACTAAAAAAAAAGAATTAATTGTGTTGAACAAAATAGATCTTATTGATGAAAAAGAGGTTAATCACATAATTAAAGATTTTAAAAAGAATACTAAATCAGAAGTTATTGCTTTATCAACATTCAATAAATCTTCAGTATCAAAAATCAAATCAAAATTATTGAATTATGTATCTTAAAAACGCAAAAAAAATTGTTATCAAAATTGGATCTTCACTTTTAGTTGACCAGGAAAAGAAAATAAGAAAAAAATGGCTCTCTAGCTTTGCGAAAGATATAAAAAAATTAAGATCGAATAATCAAAAAATTATAATTGTTTCTTCGGGTGCAATAGCCCTTGGATGTAAAAAAATGAATTATAATAAAAAAAATCTCAAGCTAGATAAAAGTCAAGCAATTGCATCTATAGGACAAATTGAATTGATGAATTTGTTCTTAGAAACGTTTTCAAAATATAAATTAAATATTTCTCAAATTTTACTTACTCTTGATGACACCGAGGAAAGAAGAAGATCAATTAATGCAAAAAGAACTTTTGAAAACTTATTCGATCTTGATTTCATCCCTATTGTTAATGAAAATGATACTATTGCAACATCTGAAATTAAATATGGGGATAATGATAGACTTGCTTCCAGAGTAGCTCAAATTACAAATGCAGATACCTTAATATTACTCTCAGATGTGGATGGTTTATACACAAAAAATCCAAAAAAATTCAAAGATGCTCAATTAATTAAGAAAGTGATTGATTTAGACAAAGTTGTTAAAAGTATAAATATCAAAGGTATGACAGAATTAGGAAGTGGTGGCATGAATACAAAAATTGAAGCTGCTAAAATTTGTAATTTGGCTGGTTGCAATATGGTAATAGCAAATGGGTTAAGTCTTAATCCTATCGATAGTATCCGGAGTGGAAATAACTGCACTTGGTTTATTTCTAAAATATCTAAAATGCATGCAAGGAAAAAATGGATAATCAGCTCAATTTCTCCTAAGGGTGAACTTATAATTGATGATGGAGCAAAAAAGGCTCTTCATAGTGGAAAAAGTTTATTAGCGGCTGGAATTAAAAAAGTGGTTGGTAGATTTAATAAGGGAGATCATATTAAAATTTTAGATAATAAAAAAAAAGAGTTTGCTCGTGGACTTAGCTCTTTTTCATCCAAAGAAATAAATTTAATTATGGGCTGTCATTCGAATGAAATACAAAAAATTTTAGGATATGTGTCGAAATCTGAGGTGGTTCATAAAGATGATATGGTAGAAATCTAATGAGAAAGATATTAATTAATATTGGAGAAAGATCAAAACAAGCTTTTGCTCAACCAATTAATACTTATAAAAAAAATAAAGTTTTAAGTGATTATCTTAAAATGATAAAAAAAAATAGGCATTTAATTCTTAGAGAAAATAAAAAAGATGTAGATCGGGCTATCAAAATTAAGCTTAGAGATAATTTAATAAATCGACTTATTTTAAATGAAAAAAAAATCTTGGATATTATTAATTCAATCCAAAAAATAATTAAATTAAAGGATCCAATTCATAATGTTATTGAAAAATGGGAAAGACCTAATGGACTTGTGTTTTCAAAAGTATCAATACCGATAGGAGTAATAGGTGTAATTTATGAAAGTAGACCAAATGTAACCTCGGATGTAGCATCATTATGTTTTAAATCTGGAAATCCAGTTATTTTAAAAGGTGGTTCTGAGGCCTTTTATTCTAATAAAATTTTATCAAATTTATTCAGAAAAGCTTTGAAGATTAATAAAGTTAATCAAAACTTTGTTCAATTCATCGATATAAAGAATAGAAAAGTGGTAGATTTTTTACTCACTAAAATGACTAATTTTATTGATGTAATCATACCAAGAGGGGGTAAAAATTTAGTTAAAAAAGTACAAAACATTTCTAAAATTCCAACTATTGGTCACTTAGAAGGTGTTTGTCATTCATATGTAGATAAAGATGCGGATCCCAAAATTGCTACCAAAGTAATAGTAAATGCAAAATTAAGAAATACAGCGATTTGTGGAGCAACTGAAACAATTTTGCTTAATGAGCGTATAATCAAAAAGTTTGGAGCTCATATATTAAAGATATTAGAGGAAAAAGGTTGTCAGATTATTGGTGATAATAAAATACGAAAAATTTATAAAGGTAAAATCAAAAAAGCATCAATCAAAGATTGGTCAAAAGAATATTTGTCTGCTACCGTTTCTGTAAAATCTGTCAAAAACTTACAAGAGGCTATTTCTCATATTAATAAATATGGAACTATGCATACTGATTGTATTATTACTAAAAACAAAAAAACTGCTAAAAAATTTTTAATGGGAGTTAAAAGTTCAATAGCAATGCACAATACATCTACACAATTTGCAGATGGTGGTGAATTTGGATTTGGTGGTGAGGTTGGAATTTCGACAAATGTTCTTCCACCAAGAGGCCCTGTAGGACTTGGACAATTAATTTCCTACAAATATCAAGTAACAAGTAATGGTAAGATTAGAAAGTAAATTGGTTACAAGAAGAAATAAAATTGGGATCCTAGGTGGATCCTTCGATCCTGCACACAAAGGTCACTTAACTATCTCAAAAGAAGCAATTAAAAGATTTAAATTACGAAATGTTATTTGGGCAATAACAAAAAAAAATCCTTTTAAAAAAAAGACGCATACAAGTTTGGATAATAGAATCAAGTATTGCAAAAAAATTATTGGATCAAGTAAATTGATTAAAGTAAAATTTTATGAGGACACAATTAAATCGAATAAAACTTTTGATTTGATAAAACACATTTCAAAGAACAAAAAAAACAAAATTTATTTTATAATGGGTGCTGATAATTTAATAAAATTTCACAAATGGTATAAATGGAAATTAATTTCACAGAAATGTAAAATAATAGTATTTGATAGGCATGGTTATAAAAAAAAATCATTAAATTCAACTACATATAAAAGATTAAATAGAGAAAATTTGAAATTTATTGAATTTGAAAAGGTCAATATTTCTTCTTCTCAATTGAGAAAAATTTGATATGGTTTAGTTAATTAATGGACAAAATTTCTGCTTTAAAAAAAATCATAATTCAAACTTTAGATATCAATAAAGCTTTAGACATTGTTAGCATCGATCTTAAAGATAAAAGTTCAATGGCTGAATACATGATTATTGCAAGTGGTACGTCATCTAGACATATCCAGTCACTTTCTGAACAAGTTTTAGAAAAATTCAAAGATTATGGAATGAAAGATTCAAAAATCGAGGGAAAAGATAGTACTGAGTGGAAACTGGTAGATGGAATAGATCTAATTGTCCACATATTTCATCCCGAAAAAAGAAAATTTTATGAACTAGAAAAAATGTGGTCAGAATTTATTCCAAAAGAAAAACTTATAATATGAGGAAAATTTTTTTTATTATCAGCATATTTTTCCTAAAGTTTTCAATTTTTAATCCTGTCGTTGCAGCTGAAAATGATGTTTATAAAAAAATAGATTTATTTGGAGAAGTATTAGAAAAAATTAATAAGGAATATGTCGATGAAATAAATCAATCTGAAAGCATGGATGCTGCAATAGATGGTTTGCTTCAATCATTAGATCCTTACTCTGCATATATGTCACCTGAAATTTTCAACGAAATGCAGACTGAAACAAGTGGTGAATTTGGTGGCTTGGGAATAGAGGTAAATATGGAGTCTGGAGTTGTAAAAGTAATTTCCCCTATTGACGATACCCCAGCATCTAGAGCTGGAATTAAAGCTGGTGACTACATCATAAAGATAGATGATATTCAGGTACAAGGTATATCTCTAAGTGAAGCTGTAGATTTAATGAGAGGACCTGTAGGTTCATCAATTATTTTAACTGTAAGACGAATTGGACAAAAAAAAGCTTTAACATTTGAAATCGTAAGAGAAATAATTCAAATTAAATCAGTAAAAGCTGATCTTTTAAAAAATAACGTTGGTTATCTTAGATTAACATCTTTCAATGAAAATAGTGGTGATCAAATAAGAGAACAAATTAGAGAATTTGAAAAAAAAGGAAATATAAATTCATATATACTAGATTTAAGAAATAATCCTGGAGGGTTGTTATCACAAGCTATAAGGATATCAGATTTTTTTTTAGATAATGGGGAGATTGTATCTACCAAAAGTAGAAAGGCCTCTGAAAATAGAAAATGGTTTGCCAAAAAAGGAGATTTGATAGGTGGCAAAACTTTGGTTGTATTAATTAATTACGGTTCTGCATCTGCTTCAGAAATAGTTGCTGGAGCACTACAAGATCATAAAAGAGCAATTATTTTAGGCGAAAATAGTTATGGAAAGGGTTCAGTGCAATCAATTATTCCACTAAAGAATAAAGGAGCAATAAGACTCACTGTTGCAAAATATTACCTACCATCAGGCAAATCAATTTCTGAAGTGGGAGTAAGTCCTGACATTGAGATTGATGAAGATACGGATGAATTTAGGATTAAGACAGACACTGATAATCAACTAAGCTACGCATTAAAACTTTTAAACGGTTAAATGAAAGAACAATATAAACATCTACCACTCCGTAGTGGTGTAGGCATAGTTGTTCTTAATCAAGAAGATAAAATTTTCGTTGCAAGAAGAATAGACAACCCAAAAAACTTTTGGCAAATGCCACAAGGAGGTATTGATGAAGGTGAGGATTTTCTTACCGCCGCATACAGGGAGTTAAAGGAAGAGACTAGTATTACAAAAGTAGAACTAATTAAAGAATTAGATGGTTTTATAACATATGAATTACCAGATCATTTATTGGGTATAATTTGGAAGGGTAAATATAAAGGACAAAAACAGAAATGGTTTATAATGAAGTTCACTGGAGAGGACAGTGAAATAAATATTAAAACAAAAAAACCTGAATTTCTTGAATGGAAATGGATTGATTTAGAATCCTTAACAAAAGTTGTGGTGGATTTTAAATTACACGTCTATCAAGAAATTAAAAAAAAATTAGAGTTATTATTAGTTAATCGATCTTAGAACTTCAACTTTTTGATCTGCTAAATATTTAGCCTGATCACTTATCTCAGATTTGCTTGCTTCCGCTTCAGCTTTTTTGAGTAAATCCCCTTGTTTTGATTTGTCTAAATCTGTCACAGAGAATATTGTGCTTGTTAAGATAGATAAATTATTTTTTTTAAATTCAATAATTCCATCTTCTACATAATAATTTTCATCACCTGATTTCGAAAATACTTTAATTATCCCAGGTTTTAAAAAAGAAATAATAGATATGTGATCTTTTAAAATCCCCATTTCACCCTCAAATGCAGGTACAACAACCTCTAAAACATCCTCTTTTACTAAAAAAGATTTTTCTGGGTTTACAATTTCAATTTTAAACTCTTCACTCATTAAGCAGCAGCTTCTTGTTCCATTTTTTTAGCTTTCTCAATTGCCTCTTCAATCGTACCCACCATATAAAACGCTGCTTCAGGTAAATGATCATATTCACCTTTACAAATAGCATCAAAGCCTTTGATAGTTGAGTCTAAATCTACCAATTTTCCTGGTGATCCTGTGAAAACTTCTGCAACAAAAAATGGTTGAGATAAAAATCTTTGAATTTTTCTCGCTCTAGCTACAACCAGCTTATCCTCTTCAGATAATTCATCCATACCCAAAATGGCTATGATATCTTGTAATGATTTGTAAGATTGTAAGATTCTTTGCACATCTCTAGCTACTCTATAATGTTCATCACCAACAATTCTAGGGTCTAGAATTCTTGAAGTCGAGTCCAACGGATCAACAGCAGGATATATTCCAATTTCAGCTATTTGTCTTGAAAGCACAGTTGTTGCATCCAAATGAGCAAAAGATGTAGCCGGAGCAGGGTCAGTTAAATCATCTGCAGGTACATAAATTGCTTGTACTGAGGTAATTGATCCTTTGTTAGTAGTGGTAATTCTTTCTTGAAGATTACCCATATCAGTTGCTAATGTTGGTTGATAACCAACTGCAGATGGAATTCTACCCAAAAGGGCCGAAACTTCTGAGCCTGCTTGAGTAAATCTAAAAATATTATCAACAAAGAAAAGTACATCTTGTCCCTCTTGATCTCTAAAATATTCTGCTACAGTCAATCCAGTAAGTGCCACTCTAGCTCTAGCGCCTGGGGGTTCATTCATTTGTCCATAAACTAATGCTGCTTTAGATCCTGGTCCGTCCTGTTTGATAACACCAGACTCAATCATTTCATGATAAAGATCGTTTCCTTCCCTTGTTCTTTCTCCTACACCTGCAAAAACTGAAAAGCCACCATGTGCTTTTGCAACGTTATTGATTAACTCCATAATCAAAACAGTTTTTCCAACACCAGCACCGCCGAACAAACCAATTTTTCCTCCTTTTGCATAAGGAGCAAGCAAATCAATTACTTTAATACCAGTTACAAGTATTTCAGTTTCAGTCGATTGATCATTGAATTCAGGAGCACCTCTATGAATTGGCCAGCTTTCTTTAGTTTTTACTTCTCCTCTTTCGTCTATTGGCTCTCCAATCACATTAATAATTCTTCCAAGAGTTTCGGGTCCTACTGGAACTTGTATAGGAGCATTGGTATTAATTACCTCATCACCTCTTTTTAAACCTTCAGTAGCATCCATTGCAATAGTTCTAACTGTAGTTTCACCCAAGTGTTGCGCTACTTCTAAAACTAATCTGTTGTTTCCATTTTTACATTCCAATGCTGTTAAAATTTCTGGAAGTTCTCCATCAAATTTAACATCTACTACTGCTCCAATAACCTGTGTAATTATTCCTTTGCTCATAATTATAAACTTTCTGCTCCTGATATGATTTCTATTAGTTCTTTTGTAATTGCTGCCTGACGACTTCTATTATATTCGATAGTAAGTTTGTCAACCATTTCACCTGCGTTACGGGTAGCATTGTCCATTGCACTCATTCTGGACCCTTGTTCGCTAGCTGAATTCTCTAACATTGCCTTAAATATTTGTGTTGAAATATTTTTTGGTAGTAAATTGCTTAAAATTTCATCTTCATCTGGCTCAAATTCATAACTTTCGTCTGAATTATTATGATCCTCTTCATTGTTTAAGGGTATAATCTGTTGAGCTTGAGGTAATTGAGTGATTACATTTTTAAATTGATTATAAAAAATAGTGCATATATCAAACTCTCCAGCCTCAAATTTTTCAATTATGATCCTTCCAACTTTATCTGCATCAAAATAATTTGCATTTTTAGATTCTTTAAAAGATATATTTTCAATAATTTTATCTCCATAAACTCTTTTTAGTTGGTCATTTCCCTTTGACCCTACAGTAATAATCTTTAATTGTTTACCCTCGTTTAAAATTTTTGAAAAATAACTTTTCGCTTTTTTAATGATGTTAGAATTAAAACCACCACACAGGCCTCTGTCTGATGTCATTACTACGCATAAGTGAACTTTATTTTCGCCTGTACCAGACAATAATTTTGGAGCATTTTCCTTATCAGATATACCATTAGATAAGTTTAAAATAATATTATTCATTTTTTCCGAATAAGGTCTTCCTCTCTCGGCACTTTCTTGAGCTCTTCTTAATTTTGCTGCCGCAACCATTTTCATAGCTTTCGTGATTTTTTGTGTAGACTTTACACTAGCTATCCTTTTTTTGAGATCATCTAGACTTGCCATATTATATTAAGATTTAAATGTTCCTTTCAGCTGAGTAATTACTTCTACCAATAGCTTTTCTTTATCTTCATCAAGTTTTCCAGTGCTCTGAATTGATTCAATTATTTCGGGTTTATCTGATTTACATTTATTAATAATTTTGCTTTCAAACTCCGATACATCTTTTAAATCGATATCATCGAGATAACCTTTAACACCGCAGAAAACTGATATTACTTGCTCAGCAACAGTCAATGGTGAGTATTGTTTTTGTTTTAGAAGTTCAGTTAGTTTTGAGCCCCTATTTAAAAGTTGCTGTGTAGATGCATCCAAATCAGATCCAAATTGAGCAAATGCTGCCATTTCTCTGTATTGTGCTAATTCTAGTTTCATCGATCCCGAAACTTTTTTCATTGCTTTTGTTTGAGCTGATGATCCGACTCTAGATACTGATAATCCAACGTTAATTGCTGGTCTTATACCTTGGTTAAATAATTCTGTTTCTAAGAATATTTGACCATCAGTAATTGAAATTACATTAGTAGGAATAAATGCAGAAACATCTCCCCCTTGTGTTTCAATAATTGGAAGTGCTGTTAATGAACCACCACCGTGCTCGTCGCTTAATTTTGCAGCTCTTTCAAGTAATCTACTATGTAGATAAAATACATCTCCCGGATAAGCCTCACGGCCTGGAGGTCTTCTCAATAATAAAGACATTTGTCTGTACGCAACAGCTTGTTTAGATAAATCATCATAGATAATAAGTGCATGCATTCCATTATCTCTAAAATATTCACCCATAGCACATCCTGTATATGGAGCTAAAAATTGTAATGGAGCAGAGTCTGATGCTGTAGCAGCAACAATAGTTGTGTACTCCATTGCTCCTGCTTCCTCTAAAGTTTTTTGAATTTGTCTTACCGTTGATCTTTTTTGCCCAACCGCAACATAAATACAATATAATTTTTGCTTTTCATCACCAGATTCATTTATTTTTTTTTGATTAATAATTGCATCCACAGCAACTGCAGTTTTACCTGTTTGTCTGTCACCAATAATTAATTCCCTTTGACCTCTTCCAATTGGAACCAAACTATCGATTGATTTTAATCCAGTTTGCATTGGTTCATTGACTGATTGACGAGGAATAATTCCTGGTGCTTTTACTTCTACTCTAGTTTTTTTAATATTTTTATCAAATGGACCTTTTCCATCAATAGGATTACCTAAACCGTCTACAACTCTTCCTAACAATTCCTTTCCAACAGGAGTATCAACAATGTTACCCGTACGTTTTACTACATCACCCTCTTTTACATTTCTATCATCACCAAAAATTACAACACCAACATTTTCACTTTCTAAGTTAAGAGCCATCCCTTTTGATCCATCTGCAAATTCCACCATTTCACCAGCTTGTACATTATCCAAACCATAAATTCTTGCTATACCATCTCCAACTGATAATACCTGCCCTACTTCTGCAACTTCGGCTTTTTCACCAAAATTTTTGATTTGTTCTTTTAATATTTTTGTAACTTCTGAAGGATTTATTTCCATCTATGCCTCTATCATTCTATTTTCGATTTGCTTCAATTTATTTTTAATTGAGGAATCAACCATAGTACTTCCAACTTGGACTACCAGGCCTCCTATTAAACTTTCATCGTGTTTATAGTTTAATTTTATTTTAGAGCTAAAATTTATTGATAACTCATCTGTAATCTTTTTAATTTCATCACTTGATAATTTTTTTGCTGATTTCAATTCAGCTATAAGCTCACCTCTTTTTTTGGAGCAAATTTCAATAAAACTTTTTAGAATTCGCTCTATAAAAAAGAAACGTCTCTTTTGAATTAAGAAATTTAAAAAATTTTTAAATAAATTTTCAAATTTATTAATATCAGCTATTTTGTTTATCACTTTTGAGAGATTCTCTTGGCTAGTAGTAGGATCTTTAATCAAATTAAAAAAATCTTTACTTTGATTAATTAGATTTAATACAGATAAAGATTGTTCTTCTATCTGGCTCAATAAATTATTTTCTTCTGAAAGCTCAAAAAGTGCGAGAGAATACCTTTCAGCTGATGAAATTGAAAATCCTGTATCTTTGCTCAACTTGTTTCCTATATAATGTTGAAGATTATTAAAAATTCAGGCTTTAATTAACATATGACACTTGTGTCTTCAAGTGACTGATATGTCAAAAATGCCTCTTTTTATTGGTTAATTGAAGTTTATTGGATCAACATCAACTGAAAGTTTTATTCCCTTAAAAAATTTATATTTTGGAATAATTTTAGCTAAAGAATTCTGCATTTTCATAGATTTTGATCCTCTTATTAAAAGTCTTATCCTAAATTTTTTTTTTATTCTAAATATTGGTGCATTCACAGGGCCCAAAATTTTTCCATTAATTTTGTTTTCAATAAAATTCTTAAAGTTAAAAGCTTCTTTTTCTAATTTTTTCTCATTTTCTCCTGTGAGGATTAAAGAAATAAATCTTTGATAGGGAGGAAGTTTATTTTTTTTTCTTATTTCTAGCTCTCTTTCTAAAAAAATATCTGGATTTTCATTTGTTATTTCAGAGATCATTTTTGAATTATTTTCATAAGTTTGAAAATAAACTGTCGCTGGACTTCCAGTTCTTCCAGCTCTTCCTGAAAGCTGATGATAAAGTTGTAAATTCTTTTCAGCTCCTCTTAAATCATGGCCATGAGATGAAAGATCAATATCTACAACAACAATACAATTTAAGTGAGGAAAATGAAAACCTTTTGATATTAATTGAGTTCCTACTAAAATTTGAATTTCATTATTTATTATTTTTCTAATTTTTTCTTTTGAGTCCTTTTTATTAATTGTGTCACTTGAGAAAATTTCAATTTTTTTACCAGGAAACTTCTTTTTTACTTCCTCAGAAATTCTTTCAACACCTGGTCCGCTAAAAACAAATTCACAATTATCACCTTTTCTACAATTTCTTTTTAACTCTGATTTGAAACCACAATAATGACATATCAAATTATTTTTATTCTTATGATAAACCAAATTTATTGTACAATTTGGGCATGTGAAGCTTGAAAAACATTTGTTACATAATACGTTAGGTGAAAAACCTCTTCTATTCAAAAAAAACAAAACTTGATCTTTTTTTTCAAGGTGTAGATTAACTTTTTCAATTATCTTCGCTGATAACCATGATTGCTTCTCAAGTTTTGTATTATTTAAATTAATAATTTCATAATTAGGTAGTGCAGCATTTCTATACCTTTCATTTAGTCTAGAGACTTCATATTTTCCCTTTTTAATATTTTCAAAAGTTTCTATGGAAGGAACTGCTGTGATCAAATTGACAGGAATGTTTTCAAATGATGCTCTTGAAATTGCCATATCTCGTGCATTATATGTAACACCTTCATCTTGTTTGAAAGATTGATCATGTTCCTCATCAACAATTATTATTCCTAATTTTTTAAACGGTAAAAATAAAGAAGATCTTGCACCAATGACAACTTTAATTTCACCACAGGAAATGCCACTCCAAATTATTTCTTTTTTCTTTTTTGAGATACCAGAGTGCCAAATCGCTGGATTAAATCCGAAATATTCTGAAAATTTTTGCTCAAACTGACTGGTCAAACCTATTTCTGGTAAAAGAATTAATGATTGAAAACCCTTGTCTATTAAAGATTTTAACGCCTCAAAATAAACTAAAGTCTTACCCGATCCTGTTGTTCCTTGTAAAACATGAACTCTAAATTTTTGATTTGAATAACTCATTTTTTCTAAGGATTTGATTTGATTGATAGATAGTTTAAAGGAATTTTTTTTTATTTTATTATTATACGGTTCATAAATTTTTTTTTCCATTTTCTCTATTACATTACTGCTTAATAAAACTAGTTTTAACACCATTCCTTTTGGTATTAAATTATACTGAGCAAACCAATTTAAAAAATTTATTGTATCTTTCTTTAGTGGAACTACATCTAATTTTTTTTGAATACTTTTTATTTTAAATTTTTTATTGTCGTTTTTTTCAAATTCATCCCATACCACACCTGTAATTTTAGATTTTCCAAAAGGGACTAGAACAAATTCACCTACCTTAAGATTAATTTCACTTTCATAAGTAAAAGGATGATTAAAAATATTAGGTAGTAGAATCGGGTATTTCATATTTTTATAATATGAAAAAAAATTAAGAGTGTATTGCTCTTTTATCTACTGATAACGCAGCTTCTTTGACAGCTTCAGAAAAAGTTGGGTGAGCATGACAAGTTCTTGCTATATCCTCGGCGCTTGCACCAAATTCCATTGCAACACCGATTTCAGCAATTAATTCTCCTGCATGGGGGCCAATTATATGTGCACCTAAAACTTTATCTGTCTTCGCATCTGCAAGAATTTTTACAAAACCCTCCGCATCATCGATAGCTTTAGCTCTAGAGTTGGCCATAAATGAAAATTTACCAACCTTATAATTTTTATTTAATTCTTTTAATTGCTCCTCTGTTTTCCCAATTGAGGCAACCTCTGGTGAAGTATAGACCACACCTGGTATTGTATCATAGTTTACATGACCTGATTGACCTACAATATTTTCTGCAACTGCTATACCTTCATCCTCAGCCTTATGTGCAAGCATGGGTCCAACGATCACATCACCTATTGCATAAATATTTTCAACATTTGTTTTAAATTTCTTATCAGTTTTTATTCTATTTTTTTCATCTAAACTCACCCCAGCATTTTTTAAATTTAAACCTTCTGTATTCGGCTTTCTGCCAACTGAAATTAAAACTACATCACATTCAAAATTATTTTTATTTCCATCTTTATCAATTGTTGAGACCACTGCACCTGAATTATTTTTTTGAATTGTTTCAACTTTATTTTGCATATTAAACTTCATTCCTTGCTTTTTAAGAATTTTCATAAACTCTGACGAAATTTCTTTATCCATACCAGGTGTTATATGATCCAAAAACTCAACAACTTCTACTTTTGCACCAAGTCTTGACCACACTGATCCCATCTCTAAGCCGATATAACCTCCACCAACAACAACCATTTTATTGGGCACTTTTTCTAATTTTAAAGCTCCAGTTGATGAAACTATTATTTTTTCATCTATTTCGATACCCGGTATAGACACTGGTACAGATCCTGTGGCTATAACTGTTTTTTCAGTTTGAATTATTGTTTCTTTTTTTTGATCATCTTTTATTAAGATTTCATTTTTTGATTTAAAACTTCCATGCCCTTTAAAATAGGTAACTTTGTTTTTTTTTAGAAGAAATTCTACACCTTTTGTAAGAACAGTGACTGCTTTGTCCTTGCTCTTCATCATTTTATCAAGATTAAGTTTTACTTCTCCTATTTCAATACCTTTATTTGCCAAGCCTTTAACTTTATGAAATTCCTCAGATAAATTAAGTAAACTTTTTGAGGGGATACAACCAATATTCAGGCATGTGCCACCAAGAGATCCTCTGGACTCTATACATGCAGTTTTTAACCCTAGTTGGGCAAGTCTAATTGCGCAAACATAACCTCCTGGGCCACCTCCTATAACTACTGCTTGAAATTTTTCCGACATCCTAAATATCCAAAAATAACCTTCTAGGGTCCTCAAGGCTTTCTTTGATCATTTTAAGAAAGGATACAGACTCTTTACCGTCAATAATTCTATGATCATAAGATAAAGCTAAATACATTACTGGTCTTATCTTGATTTCACCATCCACTACAATAGGTCTATCAACAATATTATGCATCCCTAATACTCCAGATTGAGGTAAGTTTAGAATTGGAGTTGAAAGCATTGACCCATAAACTCCACCATTGCTAATAGTAAAAGTACCTCCTTGGAGATCTTCAATTACAAGTTTCCCATCTTTCGCTTTTTCAGAAATTTCTTTAATATTTTTTTCAATATCTGCAAAAGATAGTTCGTCTGCATTTTTTAAAACCGGAACTACAAGACCTTTATCTGTTCCAACTGCAAAACTTATATTATAATAATTTTTGTAAACAATTGTGTCTCCATCTATTTCAGCATTAATTGCTGGAAAATTTTTTAAAGCCACTATACAAGCCTTAACAAAAAACGACATGAAGCCAAGCTTGATACTATATCGACTTTGGAAATCCTCCTGGTTTTCTTTTCTCATGTTAATTATATTTGTCATGTCCACTTCATTAAAAGTAGTAAGTAATGCTGCATTATCCTGAGCTTGCTTCAATCTTTTTGCTATAGTTTGCCTTAACCTAGTCATTTTAATACGCTCTTCTTGACCATATTTAATCTTTCTCTCTGAAGGTGGAGGATTAACTCCCATAAGACTTATCAAATCACCTTTTAGTATTCGTCCATCTTTTCCGGATCCTTTTACTGACTTAACGTCAATATTGTTTTCATCTACCATTTTTCTTACAGCTGGAGATAATGTTTGACTTTCCTCAGTAGAATTTTCCTCTATGTGACTGTTTTTTATTTCCTCTGTTAAAACCAGTGGTTCCTCTTTTAGATCGTTACTATCATTCTCTTCTTCGAATATACCTATTTCCGCTTGTTCTTTAATTGGATCTAACTTGATTACATTATCTTTTTCTTTAATCTCCTCTTTTTTTTGTAAACTTGAGGGCTGAATTTTCTCTATTTTATTCGATTTTTTAACTTCACCTTCAATTTCAGTAACTAAACCTAAAATTTCACCCACTTTAACAGTTGATCCATCTTGAGAATTAATTTCAACTAATTTCCCTGTAACAGGAGATGGTACTTCCAAATTAACTTTGTCAGTCTCTAATTCTACAATAGGCTCATCTGCATCTACTGTTTCTCCCTTATTCTTTAACCATTTTGCAACTGTAGCTTCTGTAATACTTTCACCTAAAACTGGAACTAATATTTTTTCACTCATTTTAAATTATTCAAAAACTTTCTTAATAATTTCTTGTTGTTGTGAAATATGTCTTTTTGCATAACCAGTAGCTGGTGACGCATCTGGACTTCTTCCAATATAAGAAATCTTTTTATTATTAGCCTTTATATTATCTAATGTCCATTGGATATAATCTCTAGCAGAAAACCAGGCTCCCATATTTTTTGGCTCTTCCTGACACCAATAAAATTTAGCTTTTTTTGCATAAGGTTTTAGCTCTTTTGCAAGTGCCTTAGCTGGAAAAGGATAAAGTTGCTCAATTCTATAAAATATAAGATCATCTCTTTTAAATTTTTCTCTAGCCTCAAGCAAATCAAAATAAATTTTTCCTGAACATAAAATTACTTTTTTAATTTTTTCCTTTTTTTTCAATTTAATAAAACCTTTTACCTTTGGATCTATTGCGTGATCCCATAAAACTCTATGAAATGTGTTTTTTTTACTAAAATCGCTTAAGCTTGAAACACAATGTTTATGTCTAAGTAAAGATTTTGGAGTCATTATAATTAGAGGTTTTCTGAAATCTCTATGCATCTGTCTTCTTAGTGCATGAAAATAGTTTGCAGGTGTTGTGCAATTCATCACCTGCATATTGTCATTTGAACATAATTGTAAAAATCTTTCTAATCTAGCAGAAGAATGCTCAGGACCTTGACCTTCATAGCCGTGAGGCAATAACATAACTAACCCAGAAGCTCTTGACCATTTTCTTTCTCCTGAAGCAATAAATTGATCTATGACTACTTGAGCACCATTAGCAAAATCACCAAATTGAGCTTCCCAAATTGTAAGTGTATTAGGTTCAACTAAACTATAACCGTATTCAAAGCCTAAAACAGCTAATTCAGATAAGAAACTGTCTACAATTTCAAAATTCTTTTGATTTTTAGATATTTTGTTTAACGGAACATATCTAGAATTATCTATTTGATTTCTTAATACTGAATGTCTTTGACTAAATGTACCTCTTCCCGAGTCCTGACCAACCAATCTTACTGGGTAACCTTCCTCCAACAAAGATCCGAACGCCAAAGCTTCAGCTGTGGACCAATCAATTTTTTCCTCATTATTAACGTTTGATTTTCTGTTTTCTAAGACTTTAGCGATAGTTTTATGGATGTTAATTTCTTTAGGTATTGTATTTATTTTTTCAGAAATATTTTTTAATTTTTTAATATCATAACCCGTAACGCCTCTTTTATCTTTTCCTCTCGCTGGTTTATATCTTGACCATGTACCCTCAAACCATTCAATTTTAGGCTTGTAATTTTTTGCATTCTTATATTGATCATCAAGTAATTCCTTAAATTCTTTTATAGATTTTTTAAAATAATCATCAGTAATTGATCCTTCATTTATTAATTTTTCACCATAAACTTTGATGGGTGAAGGGTGTGAACGGATTTTTTTATACATTAATGGTTGAGTAAAAGACGGTTCATCCCCCTCATTATGACCAAATCTTCGATAACAAATTAAGTCTATAACAACATCCCTGTTAAATTTTAATCTAAAGTCGGTTGCTATTCTTGCAGCATAAACAACTGCCTCAGGATCATCACCGTTAACATGAATTATTGGCGCTTCAACCATTTTAGCAATATCAGAAGGGTAAGGTGATGATCTTGCAAATCTTGGACTTGTAGTAAATCCTATTTGGTTGTTCACTATAATATGGATAGTTCCACCTGTATTATGTCCTGGAAGACCAGACATTGCAAAACATTCTGCTACAACTCCTTGGCCTGCAAAGGCTGCATCTCCATGAATTAAAATTGGTATAACTTTATTTCTCTCTCTATCCTTATGGAAATATTGTTTAGCCCTTGTCTGTCCTAAAACTACAGGGTTTACTGCTTCAAGATGTGATGGATTATCTGTTAAACTTACATGCACTTGATTTCCATCAAATTCTCTATTTGATGAAGCCCCTAAATGATATTTGACATCTCCTGTATCGTCCTCTGATTTTAAACTAATCTCTCCAGCAAATTCATTGAAAATTCTTTTATAAGATTTTTGTAAGACATTGGCTAAAACATTCAATCTTCCTCTATGGGACATTCCTATTTTAACTTCTTTTACTTTTGATTGACCGCCAATTTTAATTATTTGCTCAAGGGCGGGGATTAAACTTTCGCCTCCATCTAAACCAAATCTTTTTGTACCAACATATTTTGTGTGTAAAAATTTTTCAAAACCTTCAGCTTGAATTAATTTGTTAAGAATGGCTTCTTTTCCATTCTGGGTGAATTTAAAATCATCTACTTTTTCAACTCTGTCTCTAAACCATTTTCTTTCAGTTGGATTTGAAATATGCATATATTCAAAACCTAAAGATCCACAATATTTTTCTCTTAAAAATTTTAAAATTTCAGAAATGCTAGAGTATTGTCTATTAATGACTCCATCTAAAAAAATTTTATTATTATATTCCTCCTTCTTAAATCCATATGACTCAGGATGGAGTTCTTCTAAATAATCGGCTTTTAAAAGACCTAGAGGATCTAATTTAGCAATCAAATGACCTCTCTGTCTGTAAGATCTAATCATAGCAACAGCTTTTATAGAATTTGCATTAGATTGTTTTGAAACTAATTCACCTTGATTTTCGTTACCATTATTCAAATTTTGTAATTTTTTGATTGATACTTTTTTTGATGGACTCCATGATGGACCATTGATTTCATTTACAATTATGTCTGCCTCATCACCGATCTGATTAAAATATATTTTCCAACTATCAGGCAAAGATGGATCATTATTAACAAACTTAAGATACATCTCCTCAATAAAAGCACTATTGGATTTACTTAAGAAAGCAGTCTTTTCAAATTCAAGATTTTTAGAAGATGACATCGCTATTAGTTAATATAGACCTAGAAAGAAATTTTTCAATTAGACAATTTATTTAATAATGTTTTTCCAATCTTTGATGGAGAGTTGGCCATGGTTATTCCACAATCCTCCATTTTTTTAATCTTTTCCTTCGCACCACCTTTACCACCTGAGATTATGGCTCCTGCATGACCCATTCTTCGTCCTGGTGGGGCAGTTACGCCTGCTATAAATCCAACGATTGGTTTTTTTATTTTATGATTTTTAATGAAATCTGCAGCCTCTTCCTCAGCTGTCCCTCCAATTTCACCAATCATTAAAATTGATTGAGTATCCTCATCGTTTAAAAATAGATCTAGACAATCTATAAAATTTGTACCATTGATAGGATCACCTCCAATTCCAATGCAAGTTGATTGTCCTAATCCATTTTCTGTAGTCTGAGCTACTGCTTCATAAGTTAAAGTTCCTGATCTTGAAACTATCCCAACTGTTCCTTTTTTATGAATGCTGCCAGGCATTATACCAATTTTACACTCATCAGGAGTTATGACACCTGGACAGTTGGGGCCTATCAATCTACTTTTCGAATTATTCAATCTCTGTTTAACTTTTAACATATCCTGAATAGGAATCCCTTCAGTTATGCATACAATTAGTTCTACAGATGCATCTATTGCTTCAATAATTGCTGAGGCTGCAAATTTGGCTGGGACGTATATCATAGTTGCATTAGCTCCCTCGGATTCTCTTGCCTCTTTCACTGTATTAAAAACTGGAAGGCCCAAATGTTTTTGGCCACCTTTTTTTGGTGTCACTCCACCTACTAAATTTGTTCCATATTTGATTGCTTGCTCAGAGTGAAATGTTCCATGGGAACCTGTAAATCCTTGACAGATTAATCTAGTATTTTTATTGACTAAAACTGACATTTACTTAATTGCCTCAACAATTTTTTTGGCTGCATCATCTAAATTTTCAGCAGATATTAATTTTAAACCTGAATTATCTAATATTTCTTTACCTTCTTTAAAATTTGTACCAGCTAGTCTAACTACCAAAGGAACATTGATTTTCATTTCTTTTGCAGCATCTACAACGCCTTGAGCTAGAACATCACATCGCATTATGCCACCAAAAATATTGATTAATATACCTTTTACATTTTTATCTGACAAAATTATTTTGAAAGCCGCTGAGACCTTTTCTTTTGATGCTCCCCCGCCAACATCTAAAAAATTTGCTGGCTCTTCTCCATATAATTTTATTATATCCATAGAAGCCATTGCTAAACCAGCTCCGTTAACCATGCATCCAATGCTGCCATCTAATTTGATATAAGCTAGGTCATGTTTACTAGCTTCAATTTCAGTAGGATCTTCCTCATTTAAATCTCTAAGTTCTAAAATTTCGGGATGTCTAAACAAAGCGTTACTATCAAAATTTACCTTTGCGTCTAAACAAATAATTTTTTTTTCTTTTGTGAGTATTAAAGGGTTTATTTCAACCATATTTGCGTCAGTTTCAACAAACATCTTATAGATTGATTTAATTAAAGATATTGCCTCGTTTTTTAGATTGTTCTCTAATTTAAATATTTGAATAATCTTTTCACACTCATCATTTGAAATTTCTTCTTTTAATTCTACTTTAGTTGTCGAAATTTTGTCAGGTGATTTGCTTGCTACATCCTCAATGTCCATTCCACCTTGGTCGCTAGAGATAAAAGCAATTTTTGAAGTAGCTCTATCTACCAAACATGATAAATAAAATTCTTTCTCGATATGTGATGAAACTTCAACATATAATCTTTTAACTTCTCTTCCTTCAGGTCCTGTCTGATGAGTTATTAATTTTTTTCCTAAAAGCTCTTTGGCCGATTTCTCAAGTTCTTCGAGATTATTCAGAATTTTAACACCTCCCGCTTTCCCTCTTCCACCTGCATGAATTTGAGCTTTTAAAACATATTTTTCTGTTTTTAATGACTTACATTTCTTTAAAAGTTCCTCAACCGTTAAACCAAATACACCTTCTGGTACAATCGCTCCAAATTTTTTTAAAATTTGTTTTGCCTGATGCTCGTGTATATTCATTATCTATTTAAATCTGGATCTATTTTAGACGCTGCTTCCCAGAGTTTTTTTACTGCATCAATTGAATGAAGAAATTCAGATTTTTCTTTCTCATCTAAGTTTATTTCCTCTATTTTTTCGACACCATTCTTTCCAACTATAATTGGAACTCCAGCATATATATCTTTGATACCATACTCGCCATTCAAATACGCAGCACATGGAAGCATTTTTTTTTCATCTTTAAGATAAGCTTTAGCCATCTCAACTCCTGAAGCTGCTGGGGCATAGAAAGCCGAACCCTTTTCAAGAAACTTTACAATTTCAGCTCCACCATCTCTAGTTCTCTGATTTATTTCCTCTAATCTTTTTTGAGAAATTTTTCCTTCTTTAACTA
Source organism: uncultured Pelagibacteraceae bacterium (assembly GCA_902596925.1). GTDB lineage: Bacteria > Pseudomonadota > Alphaproteobacteria > Pelagibacterales > Pelagibacteraceae > Pelagibacter. Next base: position 73,606 of record CACJVT010000004.1, read on the forward strand.
AATCTAATAAAGGTTTTCCTGAAACTTTAGTAAATCTTGGAAGAGGTACCATTGTATCACCATGACCACCCATCACCATTGCCTCAATTTCTTTAACCGGGACACCAAATTCTTCAGATAAAAATAACTTAAATCTAGAGCTATCTAATATACCTGCCATCCCAACTACTTTATTTGGAGAAAGTCCTGAGAATTTTTGAAAAGCCATTACCATTACATCTAATGGATTTGTTATACAAATTACAAAAGAATTAGGCGCATTTTCTTTAATTCCTTCTGCAACTTGCTTTATAATTTTTAAGTTTATGCCAAGTAAATCATCTCTGCTCATACCAGGTTTTCTTGGTACTCCAGCTGTAATTATTATAACATCTGAGCCCTTTATGTCTTTGTAATCATCAGTCCCTGAAAATTTAACATCAAAACCATCTACAGATGATGATTGTGCAATATCTAAAGCTTTTCCTTTTGCAATACCACTTGCAACATCAAATAAAACTACCTCATTTGCTAATTCTTTTATTCCAATTAAGTGAGCTAAAGTCCCTCCTATTTGACCTGCACCAATTAAAGATATTTTACTCATTGTTAATTACTTCATTGTTGGCATCACAAATTCAGCACTAGATCTAATTCCTGAGGGCCATCTTGAGGTTATCGTTTTTAATTTAGTATAAAATTTTATTCCTTCCATTCCATGCATTGCACTATCTCCAAACAAAGATCTTTTCCAACCACCAAAACTATGAAAAGCCATTGGCACAGGTATTGGTACATTTATACCAACCATTCCAACCTGAATCTTGCTTGCAAAAGTTCTACCTGCATCTCCATCTCTTGTATAAATACTTACACCATTTCCATATTCATGATCATTTATTAATTTAGAAGCTTCCTCAAAAGTTTTAACCCTTACAACAGATAGAACTGGGCCAAATATTTCCTCTTTATAAATCCTCATATCTTTTGTTACATGATCAAATAAACAGCCACCAATATAAAAGCCATTTTCATATCCTTGTAATTTTAAATTTCTTCCATCGACAACTAATTTCGCACCCTCTTTTACGCCCAAATCAACATAACTTTTTACTTTTTCTAAGTGTTCTTTAGTAACTAAAGGGCCCATTTCTGAGTTTTTGTCCATTCCTGGTCCAACTTTTAAAGCCTCTGCTTTTTTTGATAATCTAGACACTAGTTCATCTCCAATATCACCAACTGCTACAGCCACTGACTGAGCCATACATCTTTCTCCAGCGGAGCCATAAGCTGCACCCATTAAGCCATTCACAGCACCATCTAAATCGCAGTCTGGCATCACTACTAAATGATTTTTAGCTCCTCCTAATGCCTGAACTCTTTTTTCATTTTTTGCTGAATTTTCATAAATATATTTAGCTATAGGAGTTGAACCAACAAAACTAACTGCTTTAATATCTTTGTTATTTAAAATTGCATCTACTGATTCTTTGTCTCCATTTACCACATTAAATACACCGTCTGGAACACCGGCTTCTTTCAATAATTCTGCTAATCTGATTGCACAAGAGGGATCTTTTTCTGATGGCTTTAATATAAATGTATTTCCACATGCAATAGCAATTGGAAACATCCACATCGGAACCATAGCTGGAAAATTAAATGGTGTTATTCCGGCAACAACACCGAGTGGTTGACGCATTGACCAGCTGTCAACATCTGTCCCTACATTTTCTGAAAATTCTCCTTTAAGTAAATGTGGAATTCCACAAGCAAATTCTACAACTTCTAATCCTCGTGTTAATGAACCTTTTGCATCCTCATAAACTTTTCCGTGTTCAGAAACAATTAATTGTGTAAGTTCATCAGAATTTTTTTCAATCAACTCTTTAAATTTAAACATTATCCTTGCTCTTTGGAGTGAAGGTTTTAATGACCATGTCTCAAAAGCTTTTTTTGCAATCTCTACTGCTTGATCTAAATCACTTGAGGAGGCAAGTCTTACTTGCTTTTCCTGTTCACCAGTAGCGGGGTTAAAAACTTTTCCTTTTTTATCTGAACTTCCGGGAATTATCTTTCCACCTACAAAATGTTCAATTAATTTCATGAATAGGATCTTTTAGAGTAAAAATTCTTATTAGTCTATTGTTTAAATATTAGCTGTTGCTAACATTTTCTTTATTTCAGCAATTGCCTTTGCAGGGTTTAAACCTTTAGGGCATGCGCTAGTACAGTTCAAAATAGTATGACAACGATACAATTTAAGTTCATCAGCTACTTTTTTTAATCTAGCTTGTCTTTCCTCATCTCTACTATCGATAATCCATCTATAAGCTTGTAATAAAACTGCTGGTCCTAAATACTTATCTCCATTCCACCAATAACTTGGGCAAGAAGTAGAACAACAAGCACACATAATACATTCATAAGCACCATCAAGCTTAGCTCTATCCTCTTTTGACTGAATTAATTCAGCTGACTCAGATTTTGAACTCGATTTTAACCATGGCTCAATAGATTTATATTGCTTGTATAATCCATCTAAATCTCCGATTAGATCTTTTTTAACTTTTAAGTGTGGCAACGGATAAATATCAATATCTCCATCAATATTTTCATGAGGTGTTGTGCAAGCAAGACCATTTTTACCACCCATGTTCATTGCACACGATCCACATACACCGTGAGCACATGATCGTCTGTAAGCAAGAGTGGGGTCTATTTCATTTTTAATTTTATTTAAAATATCTAATACTTTAGATGGGCAGTTATCCATATCGACCTCATATGTGTCGATTCTCGGACCTTCTCCTGATGATGGATCCCATCTATATACATTAACTTTTCTTAAATTTTTTGAGCCGGTTTTGTCCTTAAAATATTTACCTTTTTTTGTTTTGGAATTCTCAGGTAAACTGATTTGCACCATTAATATACTCTCTCCTGAGGTGGAAAATACTGTACTTCATTGGTTAATGTAGACTTATGAACATCTCTATAACTTATTTTTGATTTTTTTCCATCACACCAAGCTAATGTATGTTGCATAAACTTCTCATCATCTCTTTTTGGATAATCTTCTCTTGCATGAGCTCCTCTACTTTCTTTTCTATTATAAGCTGAGTCAACTGTCACAACTGCTTGTCTAATTAAATTATCAAATTCTAAAGTTTCTACTAGGTCAGTATTAAATATTAATGATTTATCTTTGACCGATAAAGAGTCTAACCCATCAAATGTTTGTCGTATTTCATCAACACCCTCTTTAAGTGTTTTCTCTGTTCTAAAAACCGCACATTTTGATTGCATTGTTTTTTGCATGGACAATCTTAGTTCAGCAGTACCAATATCTCCGTCGGAGTTTCTAATCTTATCAAAACGATCTAAACATTTTTGAGTTTCTGACTCACTAATCTCCTCATGTGGTGTACCAGGTTTAATTAGTTCAGCAGCTCTTTTTGCAGCTGCTCTTCCAAAAACAACGAGATCAATTAAAGAGTTAGACCCTAATCTATTTGCTCCATGAACTGAAACACAAGCTGCTTCTCCTATAGCCATAAGTCCTGGAACAGTTTTTTCAGAACCATTTACAGTCAAAACTTCTGCTTTATAATTAGTTGGTATACCACCCATGTTATAATGAACTGTGGGTACAACTGGAATTGGATCTTTAGTAACATCTACATTAGCAAATAATCTTGCTGCATCTGTTATACCTGGCAATCTACTTTCTATAATTTCTTTATCAAGATGGCTTAAGTTCAAATGAACATGATCTTGATCTTTTCCAACTCCTCTTCCTTCATTAATTTCAATTGACATTGACCTACTTACAACGTCACGTGATGCTAAATCCTTAGCTTTAGGAGCGTATCTTTCCATAAATCTTTCACCTTTAGAATTTGTAAGATAACCTCCTTCACCTCTCGCTCCTTCTGTTATTAAGGTGCCGTGTCCATAAATTCCAGTTGGATGAAATTGTACAAACTCCATGTCTTGTAACGGTAGACCTGCTCTTAACACCATTGCATTTCCATCACCAGTACATGTATGAGCAGATGTTGCAGAATAGTAAACTTTTCCGTAGCCACCTGTAGCAATAATAACAATATGAGATCTAAATCGATGAATAGTTCCATCATTTAAATTCCATGCTATCAATCCTTTACATTCCCCATCTTTCATTAAAAGATCGAGAGCAAAATACTCAATAAAAAACTCTGTCTTATGTTTTAAAGCTTGACCATATAGAGTGTGCAAAATTGCGTGTCCTGTTCGATCAGCTGCAGCACATGTTCTTTGAACTATTCCATTTCCATAATTTTTGGTCATACCACCAAAAGGTCTTTGATAAATTTTGCCATCCTCTGTTCTGCTAAATGGGACACCATATTTTTCCAATTCTATAACTGCCTTAGGGGCTTCTTTGCAAAGGTACTCGATACTATCTTGGTCTCCTAACCAATCTGCTCCTTTTACAGTATCATACATATGCCAACGCCAATCGTCTTCACCCATGTTTCCAAGGGCAGCTGAAATTCCACCTTGCGCAGCAGAAGTATGACTTCTTGTTGGAAATACTTTTGAAATACATGCAGTTTTTAATCCTGCCTCACTTAAACCAACAGCAGCTCTTAAGCCGGAACCACCAGCACCAAGGACTACAACGTCATATTCATGATCTATTATTTTATATGAACTCATAAGCTAGAGATTAATATAATTGTAATTAGAGGAATTACTACTGCTGATGCATATAAAAGCTTATTTGCGACACTTTTGATTTTATCATTTTTAATATAATCCTCAAAAACCTCACTTATACTTAAAGCTGAAAAAAAATAAGCATTTATTATAAAAATGCTAAACAAAAATTTAGATAAAGGCTTTGTAAAAAATTCTATTAAATTTAAGTATTCTTTATCATAAATCATTGTGAAATTTAAAATAAACCATGTCATCAATGGCACTAGCAAAACTCCACTTATCTTTAAAAAAATCCATTTTTTAGTCGCGCTAATCATACTAAATAAAATTTTTTCCTAATGTAAAAAAAATAATCGTCAAAATTATTGATCCAAATATTACTATTAAACCCGTAATCCTAGTTATCTTAAGTTCAAAACCATAACCTAAATCCATTATTAAGTGTCGGATTTCACTTAATATTTGAAATGAAAAAGACCATGTGATTCCCAAAATTATAAATTTTCCAAATAATGATTTTAAAAATAAATTAATTGCTTCATAATTATTTTCGCCAAGAAGAAGTAAGCAAGACCAAATACAAATAAAAGTAATTCCAATAATATTTATTATTCCTGTAATTCTATGAGTAATTGAAACCAAAGAAGAAATATGCCATCTATAAATTTGAATATGTGGCGATAGAGGAGTTTTATTTTCCATAAAAATTATTTTTAATTAATGTTTCAGCTATTTCAACTGCATTCAATGCAGCGCCTCTTAAAAGATTATCAGATACAATCCACAAATTTAATCCATTTTTTGCTGTTTTATCTTCTCTTATCCTTGAAATAAAAGTTTCATCTTTTCCTTCTGCCTCTAATGGTGTCGAGTAACCTCCATCAATTCTTTCATCAATTACTTTGCAACCATCAAAACTATTCAATGCTTTTTTAATTTGTTCTAATGAAAAAGATTTCTCAAATTGAATATTTACCGACTCCGAGTGAGAGACAGATATTGGTAACCTAACACATGTTGCTGTTAGATCGATTTTATCATCTAAGATTTTTTTAGTCTCATTTCTCATTTTTAACTCTTCTTTCGTGTAGCCATCTTCTGAAAAAACATCGATATGTGGAATAGCATTAAAAGCAATCGGTTTTGTAAAATTTTCAGATTTAATATCTTTACCTTCTAAAGCTAATTTAGTTTGTTTAATCAGTTCATCCATAGAGGCTTTACCAGCACCAGAAACAGATTGGTATGTTGAAACAACTATTCTTTTAATTACAAATAAGTCATGTAATGGTTTTAATGCGATTACTAATTGTGCTGTTGAGCAATTAGGATTTGCAATAATATTTTTTTTAATATTGTTTAAAGCATCTGAATTTACCTGCGGGACTATTAAAGGAACATCCGGATCCATTCTGAAAAAACTAGAATTATCAATTACTAAACAATGCTTGGCTGCTTTTTCAGCAAATTTTTCAGAAATTTTACCGCCTGCTGCAAAAAAAGCGATTTTAACTTTGGAAAAATCAAAATTTTCTAATTCACTCACTACAATATCTTTACCTTGAAAATGAATTTTTTTTCCAGCACTTTTAGACGAAGCAACTAAGTAAAGATTTCCTAAAGTAAGTCCTTTTTTTTCGAGAACTTCCAGAGTTTTTCTTCCGACATTACCTGTTGCTCCTACTATTGCTATATTCATGATGTAGGGTTTATACTAGATGAAAGGTAAATCGCAAACTTTTACAGCTATTAAATTTCCATCAATTTCCAATAATCCTGTAGCAGATGCTTTACAATGCGGCTCATTTATCATTGCAATACCTATAGACTTTTTAAAATGAGGTGAATAACAGGCAGATCTTAAATCCCCAATTAAATTTCCTTTTTCATCTTTGATATTAAGAGATTTAGTTAAATTAATTTTGCTAATATCAATCTGAACACCCATTAATTTTCTTTTGATCCCGTCTTTTTGAATCTTTTTCAATTTTTCCTTACCTAAGAAATCTATATCTGTATCTAGATTTACATACTTTTCAAAACCACATTCAAATGGATTATCATTATTGTCAAAATCGTTTCCATAAGAAAGTAAACCACTTTCTATTCTTTCAATTAAATTTGGACATCCAGCTTTTACATTAAATTCTTTTCCTAATACAAAGAGTTGATCATATAAATCTAATCCGGATTTAGTATTTTCAACATAGATCTCAAAACCTCCTTGTTTTGACCAACCAGATCTAGCAATTAAATGTTTTACACCCTCAAAATCATAATAATCAAATCCAAAAAATTTTAACTCTTTTATCTCCTTACCAAAAATTTTTTCCATCAAATCAAAAGATTTGGGTCCTTGAATTGCTAAGATATCAACATTAGGCTCAAAAATTTTTACATTGAATTTATTTCCTGATGCTAATCCTTTTGCAAAAAAAATGACATCGGAGTCAGCAATTGAGATCCACCATCTATCTTCAGCTAGCTTTAAAATAACTGGATCGTTTACTAAATTTCCACTTTCATCAATTATTGGGCAATAATAACATCTACCAATTTTGGAATTGGATAAATCTCTACAGGTCATAAGTTGAACAAGTTTCGCTGCATCATTGCCTGAAATTTCAACCTGTCTTTCTGCTGATACATCCCATACTTGAACATTTTTTTTTAAATGATCACAGGTTTCTTCTAAAGATCCAAATGCTGCTGGTAACAGCATATGATTATAAACTGTGTAGGCAGTCACACCTTGATTTTCAATTCTTGAAGTATACGGAGTACTTCTCACTCTTCTTGATTTAGCTATTGGATAACTTTTCATTTATTTAAGAATTCTAAAATCTTTTCTCTCATTTCGAATGCTTTTTCAATCATTATCATATGGCCACATCCTTTAATCACGTGAGTAGTTGAATTTTTAATCAAATTAGAGAATTTTTTTCCTGCTTCTAAATTAACCATTTTATCTAATTCTCCAAATATAAGCATCGATGGTAGATCAATTACTTTTGCAGCCTCAGAGCCATTTGAATAATCGTTACATGCATTTAAATCAACAGCCAAAATTTCACTTATATCTCTCGGCGATTGAATGATTTTTTCTACTGGGTTACCACCAATAAACTTTTTTGAACCCTCATATCCCCATTTCATCATTAATTTAACAGCGTCTGAGTGTCCGCTTTGAGCTAATTCAATTAGATCCGGATGTACCGGCATTTTATTTGAACCTCCAACAAAAACTAATTTTTTGAGTCTCTCTTTATATCTTGAAGAATATTCGAGTATTTCTAAACATCCTTGAGAATGACCAACTAAAATTAAGTTTTTTAATTTTAATTTATCAAATACTTTTTCCATCCAATCAGCAATTTTTTCAATACTATCTAAACAAGGACCATCTGAATTTCCATGTCCAGGTAAATCTATAGATAATACATTATAATTTTTTGATGAAAAAAATTGTTCAGCTAGCGACCAAACAATGTGTGAGAGACCACTTCCATGTAAAAATACTATCGTATCTTTATTTATATCTATACCCTGACCAGAGTCGGATGCATGAATGTTTTTGTTTTCTAGTTGGAATATCAATTATTTTCCTAAAATTTTTTTCTTAACTCAAATTTTTGAATTTTACCTGTTGAAGTCTTAGGTAATTCACAAAAAACAACTTGTTTCGGCACTTTAAAACCAGCAAGGGTTTCTTTACAAAAACTTATTAATTCTTTTTCTGTAACCGGTTTATCTTGGACCATCTCAATAAATGCACATGGAACTTCGCCCCATTTTTCATCTGGTTTTGCTACTACTGCTGCAATAGAAACTGATGGATGCTTTGCTAAAGTGTTTTCTATTTCGATTGAAGAAATATTTTCCCCTCCAGAAATAATGATATCTTTGGATCTGTCTTGAATTTTAACATATCCATCTGGATGCATGACCGCCAAATCTCCAGAATGAAACCATCCACCACCCATAGCTTTATCTGTAGCATCTTTATCTTTGAAATAGCCCTTCATAACGACATTTCCTTTAATCATAATTTCACCAATCGTTTTTCCGTCTTTTGGCACTTCTTTCATTGACTCAGGGTCCATAACTGTAATTCCCTCTGTATTAGGGTATCTTACTCCTTGCCTTGCCTTTATCTCATTCTGCTTTTCTTCATCAAATTCATTCCAAGAGTCGTTCCAAGCACATTGAGTAACATGACCATAGGTTTCTGTTAATCCATAAACATGCATTACTTCAAATCCAAGTTCTTTCATTTTTTTAAATATAATGCTTGGTGGTGGTGCTCCAGCAGTCAATACATAAACTTTTTGTTTTAGCTTTTTTCTGTCAGACGCAGGAGCTCCTGTAATCATATTCAACACTATTGGCGCCCCTCCAAAATGAGTGACATCATATTTATCAATTAATTCAAAAATTTTCTTAACATCAATATTTCTTAAGCAAATAGTTCTTCCATTTAACATGGGAACAGTCCACGGATAACCCCAACCATTACAATGAAACATGGGCACAATAGTCAAAAAATTTAATCTGTTTGGCATATTCCATGCAACTGCACTTCCAGTTGACATCAAATATGATCCTCTGTGGTGGTAAACCACTCCCTTAGGATTTCCAGTAGTTCCTGAAGTATAACTAAGTGATAATGCTTGCCATTCATCTTCCGGCATTTCCCAATTATAATTTTCATCACCAGTATTTAAAAAACTTTCATATTCTAATTCTCCAATTTTCTCACACTTAGATTGGTCTGCAAATTTATCGTTGATATCAATTATTATTATTTTTCTTTTTAAAGTATTTAGGGCCTTTTTTACCTCAACATGAAGTTGCCTATCAACAACTAAGACTTTTGCCTCACTATGTTCTAAAATATACGCAATTGTCTTAGCATCTAATCTTATATTAATAGTATTAAGAACTGCACCTGTCATCGGAACTGAATAGTGTCCTTCAAAAATTTCAGGGGTATTAAAAGCTAAAAATGAGACAGTATCACCCTTGCTAACTCCAATTTTGTTAAGTGCGCTAGCAAATTTTACAGTTCGTTTATAAACTTGACTCCAAGTATATTTCCTATCTTCATAAATAACTGCTTCATAATTGGGATAAATTTCATAAGCTCTTTTTAAAAAAGTCAAAGGTGTTAATGGAACATAATTTGCATTATTTTTATCAAGATTAGTTTCGTAATGGCTCATTTAATTGAACTTGAAATTCATTATATTTGAACTTCCAGAAATTGCAGACTTATAGTGGTGTTCGGCTCTAGGTAATACTTTGTCAAAATAAAATCTAGCAGTATCTATTTTATCATTATAAAAATTTTTATTTTCCTCATAATCTTTAAAACTTACCTCAAGAACCTTAATCCATGCATATGCAATAGATACATAACCTAGAGTTTTAAGATAGTCATTAGCCGCTGCGCTAACATCATCTTTTGCTGAGGTTGCTTTATCTATCATCCAATCACTAAATTTTTTAAGAGTGTCTAAATTCTTATTAAATTCTAATAAAAATGGTTTAATTTTTTCATTGTCAGTTTTACACTCTGACTTAACCTGATCTAAAAATTTATTTATTATATTACCATTTTTATTTGATAATTTTCTGAAAACTAGATCCGAAGCTTGGACTGAATTTGTGCCTTCGTAGATAGGTGTAATTCTATTATCTCTATATAATTGTTCTATTCCTTGATCTTTAGTGTATCCATATCCACCATGAATTTGCATAGCATCACTTGTTATTTCCATTGCTAAATCTGTGAATAGAGATTTTACCACAGGAGTCATTAGGGAAACATAATCTGTGGCTTCCTGACGTGTTTTTTCATCTGGATGATTTAAACTTACTTCAGTTTGCTGTGATAGCCAAAAACATAAAGCTCTTTCACCTTCAATAATTGATTTCATATTAAGAAGGGTTCTTCTTATGTCAGCGTGTTCAATTATAAAATCTGCACCATTTTTTGAACTAGAATTATTTGATTTTCCTTGTTTTCTCTCTTTTGCATAAGTAAGTGAATTTTGATAGGCAATTTCTGAAATACCTAAACCTTGTATACCAACAACTATTCTTTCAAGGTTCATCATAGTGAACATTGCACTTAATCCTTTTTCTTTAGTACCTATCATGTATCCAGTAGCATTATCAAAATTTAATACACAAGTTGCTGATCCCTTTATTCCCATCTTAGTCTCTATAGATCCTGTAGATATCCCATTTCTTGGTCCGATTGTTCCATCGTCTTTAACCACAAATTTTGGAACTAAAAATAAACTTATTCCTTTTGTGCCTGCTGGAGAGTCATCTGCTCTAGCCAAAACTAGATGAATAATATTCTCGGTTAAATCATGATCACCAGATGTAATAAATATTTTTTGACCACTTATTTTATAAGTTCCGTCAGTTTGTTTCCTGGCTTTTGTTCTTAATAAACCCAAATCGGTACCACATACTGGTTCAGTTAAACACATAGTGCCGCTCCATTTTCCCTCAACTATTTTAGGTAAATATTTATTTTTTATATCGTCTGTAGCATGATGATTAATACAATTATATGCACCAATACTTAGTTCACTGTATAATTTAAAAGACAGACTTGCTGAGGAAAGCATTTCATCAAAAAATGCACTTACAGTTTTTGGCATACCTTGACCCCCATATTTTGGATCACAAGATAGTGAAGTCCATCCGTCCTCAATATATTTTTTGTAAGCTTCTTTATAACCTGGTGGAGTTCTTACTACTCCATTTTCTAAAACTGCAGGATTTTCGTCACCAGCTTTAGCTAATGGTAAAATTAAATTTTGATTAATCTTCGCTGCCTCCTGCAAAATATCTTTTACTAAATCAGTTGTTACCTCTTTATATTTTTCTAACTCATTATATTTTTGATTATTTCTAAGTTTCTCGAATAGAAACATCATATCATCAACAGGAGCGGTATAGCTTGGCATAGTATGACTTTAAGATAATTAATTAATTATTGCAATTTTGAAATGATCGCATCACCCATTTGAGAAGTAGAAACCTCTTTCATTTTATCAGACATTATATCTTTTGTTCTCAATCCATCATTAAGAGCCTCTTGTACAGCCTTTTCTAAGGCCTCTGCCTCTTTATCTAAATCTAAAGAATATCTTAGTGCCATAGCAAAACTCAAAATTGAGGCAATAGGGTTTGCAACTCCTTTTCCAGCAATGTCTGGAGCTGAACCATGAATAGGTTCATACATAGCTCTCATTTCGCCATCCTTATTTTTTGCACCTAATGATGCAGAAGGTAGTAATCCAAGAGAACCTGTTAACATAGAAGCCTCATCAGATAACATGTCACCAAATAAATTATCAGTTAAGATTACATCAAATTGTTTTGGGTTTCTTACTAATTGCATCGCACAATTATCAGCTAACATATGACTTAACTCAACATCCTTATAATCTTTATCATGTAATGATTGCACTTCTTCTTTCCAAAGTTGGCCCGCTTCCATTACATTAGATTTTTCACAAGATATGACTCTATTTGATCTTTTTTTAGCTAAGTCAAAAGCAACCCTAGCTACTCTAATAATTTCACTACTAGTATAAGTATGAGTGTTTACTCCTTTTCTTTCTCCATTTTCTATTGGTTTAATTCCTCTTGGTTCACCAAAATATACTCCACCAGTTAATTCTCTAACTATTAAAATATCTAAACCTGATACAATTTCTGGTTTTAAAGTTGAAGCATTTACTAATTGTTCAAAGCATATTGCTGGCCTTAAATTAGCAAAAAGTTTTAGTTCTTTTCTAAGTTTTAAAAGGGCTCTCTCAGGTTTTTTTGAAAATTCTACACCATCCCACTTTGGTCCACCAACTGCACCTAACATTATCACAGCGCTCTCTAATGCTTTATAAAAAACTTCATCAGTAAGAGGTGTTCCATGCTTATCAAATGAAATTCCTCCAACTAAATCCTCATCGATTTCAAAATCTAAAGATTTTTTATCATTAAACCAATTGATTACTTTTTTAACCTCTGCAATAACTTCAGGACCAATTCCATCACCTGGTAGCAATAACACTCTTCTTTTTTTTACTTTAATCATTAAACACCCAGGGCTTTTTGACTTTTAAATCTTTTTCAAAAATTTCTATTTTATCAGATTTTTTTAATGAAAGAGCTATATCGTCCAATCCTTCTAACAAACACTTCTTTTTAAACGAATCTACTTTAAATTTTAATTCATTATTTCCAAAAATAACTTTTTCTTCCTTAAGATCTATAAAAATTTCCTCTTTTCTTTTTGCATATTCTGATAGTTCTTTAATTTTATCATCATCTAAAATTATTGGTAAAATTCCATTTTTAAAACAGTTGTTATAAAAAATATCTGCAAAACTTGAACTTATCACACACGTGATACCGAAATCTAATAATGCCCATGGAGCGTGTTCTCTTGAAGAACCACAACCAAAATTTTTTCCAGCAATTAAAATTTTTGAATTATTGTAAGGATCTTTATTTAAAACAAAATCATTTATTTCTTTACCTTGATCATCATATCTCATCTCAAAAAATAAATTTTTGCCCAGTCCAGTTCTTTTAATTGTTTTTAAAAATTGTTTTGGAATAATCATATCTGTATCAATATTAACTATTGGCAAATGCGCTGGTATACTCTTCAAAGTGTTAAATTTTTGCATGTTAATTTTGATATTTCCTTACATCATCAAGGTTTCCAGATATTGCTGCTGCTGCTGCCATACCTGGGCTTACTAAATGGGTTCTTCCACCTCTACCTTGCCTACCTTCAAAATTTCTGTTTGATGTAGAGGCACATCTCTCTTCTGGTTTTAATTTATCTGCATTCATAGCTAAACACATTGAACAACCTGGCTCTCTCCATTCAAATCCTGACTTTACAAAAATTTTATCTAATCCTTCTTGTTCCGCTTGTTCTTTAACTAGCCCTGATCCAGGAACAACCATTGCATGAACATGAGAGGCAATTTTTTTATCTTTTAAAATTTTTGCAGCCTCTCTTAAATCTTCAATTCTCCCATTAGTACAGCTCCCGATGAAAACTTTATCAATTTTAATATCTTTGGCTGCCATATCTGGTTTCAAGCCCATATAGTTTAAGGCTCGTTCCAAAGAATTTTTTCTATCCTCATCTTTCTCATTTTTTGGATTTGGTACTCTTTCATCTATCGTAATAACATCCTGAGGTGAAGTTCCCCAAGTTATCATTGGCGAAATTTCATTGGCAGTTAGGTTTACCTCTTTATCAAACTTGGCACCTTCATCAGTATTTAAATTTTTCCAATTATCTAGTGCTTTATCCCAATCATCTCCCTTAGGAGACATTGGTCTACCTTCTAAGTATTTAAATATTTTTTCATCAGGAGCAATTAATCCTGCCCTTGCGCCACCTTCAATTGTCATATTACAAATTGTCATTCTATTCTCAACACTAAGCGATTTAATTAGATCACCTGCATATTCTATTACACATCCTGTTCCTCCAGCAGTTCCAATTTTTCCAATTATCTGGAGAATTACATCTTTTGATGTAACACCTAATGGAAGTGTGCCGTTGACATTTATTCTAAAATTCTTTGCTTTTTTTTGAACTAATGTTTGAGTTGCTAAAACATGTTCTACTTCTGAAGTTCCAATACCAAAAGCTAATGCACCAAATGCTCCATGTGTTGCTGTATGACTATCACCACAAACAATAACTGTACCAGGTTGAGTAAAGCCCTGTTCGGGCCCTGTGACATGAACAATTCCTTGTCTCTTATCGCTCATTCCAAAAAGTTTAATACCAAACTCTTTACAATTAGCCTCTAAAGTTTCAACTTGAATTTTAGACTCATGGTCTGAAATACCTTTTGACCTATCTGTTGTTGGAACATTATGATCTGCGACAGCTAATGTCAATTTTGGGTGTCTTACTTTACGTTTAGAATTTCTTAATCCCTCAAAGGCTTGCGGACTAGTGACTTCATGAACTAAATGTCTGTCAACAAACAATAAAGCTGTTCCATCTTCTTGCTGATGAACTAAATGTTCGTTCCAAATTTTATCGTAAAGAGTATTGGGCATTGAGAAAAAAATTATTTTTTTTCCTGTAAATTTTCAAGTTTTTTTTCAGTTTTAGTTTCAGCTTTGGGTGCCTCTTTCTTCATCTCTGTTTTTGGGGCTTCTTCTTTTTTAGGCTCTACAGTTGGGGTAGCCTCTTTTGCAGATTCTGGTGCACTTTCTTTTTCAGCTGGCGCTAGATTTTCTTCAGTAACAGTCTCAGGCTTAACGTCAATATCAATACCAATTTTTTTTCTTATTTTTTCAGCAATCCTCGCAGATTTTCCAGTTCTATCTCTTAAATAATAGAGTTTAGCTCTTCTTACTTTTCCTGAACGAATTACCTTGATTGAGTCAATAACAGTTCCATACAACGGGAAAGTTCTTTCAACACCTTCTCCAAAAGATATTTTTCTAACAGTAAAAGAGGAGTTTATGTCTCTACTTTTTTTAGCTATACAAACACCTTCGAAATATTGAATTCTCTCTTTTTTTCCCTCTGTAATTCTGACGCCAACTTTAACAACATCACCAGGAAAGAAATCAGGGATCTTTTTTTCTGAAAGAATTTTTTTAACGTTATTTTGGTTTATTTCCTCTATTGTTTTCATTTTAATATTTAACAAATTAATTTTTTTTATATTTATGCCACAAATCTGGTCTTCGGTCGCGTGTTATAGCCTCAGATTGAGATAAACGCCAGTCTTTAATTTTAGCGTGATCACCAGATAATAACACATCTGGAACTGATTTTTCCTCCCAAATCTGGGGTTTGGTATATTGTGGATACTCCAAAAGGCCATTTTCAAAAGTTTCTTCTGAAGCTGATTTATCATTCCCTAAGACACCAGGTAAAAGTCTCAATACACTATCAAGCACAACTAGCGCAGCAGTTTCTCCACCTGACAACACATAGTCTCCCACACTAATCTCTTCAATATTTCTTGTAGATAATACTCTCTCATCAACACCTTCGAAAT
Organism: uncultured Pelagibacteraceae bacterium; assembly: GCA_902596925.1. Lineage (GTDB taxonomy): Bacteria > Pseudomonadota > Alphaproteobacteria > Pelagibacterales > Pelagibacteraceae > Pelagibacter. Next base: position 89,370 of record CACJVT010000004.1, read on the forward strand.
GACCGCAAATTAATGAGAAGGATTTTTCTGATGATAGATCTTGTGCAAGTTTTTGATTAAATACTTTGCCTTTCGGTGAAAGATATAAAATCCTATCTCCTTTATTTATGTTTTGATCGATAGAATTTGCTAAAACATCAGGTTTTAATAACATGCCTGTTCCACCACCGTAAGGAGTATCATCAACTGTTTTATGTTTGTCTGTAGCTGCATCTCTAATATTTATCACATTCAAACTCCACAATTTTTTAGACATTGCTTTTCCGTAAAGACCTTTTCCTAAAGGCCCAGGAAAAATATCTGGATAAAGTGTAAATACTTGAGCTTGCAACATTAATATCCTTTACTTTATTTCTTCTCTTCTTTTTTAGCTTCTGCCTTTGGTGCTTCCTCTTTTTTAGCTTCTGCCTTTGGTGCTTCCTCTTTTTTAGCTTCTCCAGCTGGAGCAGCATCTGCCTTTGAAGACTCTTCCTTTTTAGTTTCTTCCGAACCTTCTTTTTTTCTATCTTTTTTTGGAATTGCTTTTTGTGGGTTATTTCCATTAGCAGGCATAGGCATCAATTCATTCTCACCTAAAATTCTAGCTACTCTTGTTGTAGGTTGTGCACCTTGACCCAACCAATACTTTATTCTCTCAGCCTCTAATCCAATTCTTTCTTTTTTTTCTTTTGGTAACAATGGATTAAAAAAACCTACTTTCTCTATAAATCTTCCATCTCTAGCAAATCGACTGTCGGCTACAACAACCTTATAAACAGGCCTCTTTTTTGTGCCACCTCTAGATAATCTTAATTTTAACATTTACTCTCCTTTTTATTTTAATTGATTAAATAATTCTGGAGGTATTCCTTTATCAGATATACCTTTCAGATTTCCTTTTGACATCTTCTTCATCATTTCAGACATCATTTTAAATTGTTTCAACAATTTATTGATAGTGGCTGGATCAGTTCCTGAGCCATTAGCAATTCTTTTTTTTCTAGAACCATCAATTATTTTTGGGTTCTCTCTTTCTTTTTTAGTCATTGATAAAATTATAGCCTCATTTTTTGTAATAACACTCTCATCAATACCCGCAGCATCCATTTGAGATTTAACCTTTGAAACTCCTGGCATGAAAGACATGATGCCTTCAATCCCTCCCATTTTTTTCATTTGTCTCAGTTGAGTTAAATAATCTTGCATAGAGAATTGTCCTTTTTTTAAATTTTCCTCTGTTTTTTTTATATTTTCTTCCCCAAGATCTTGGGCTGCTTTTTCAACAAGAGAAACAATATCTCCCATCCCAAGAATTCTATTTGCAATTCTATCTGGGTGAAAAACTTCAAAATTTTCGATCTTTTCCCCAATACCTAAAAATTTAATTGGAACCTGTGAAACAAATTTCATACTCACAGCAGCTCCGCCTCTTGCATCACCATCTGCCCTTGTTAAAATAATTCCTGATAAATTCACTGTATTATTAAATTCTTTTGCTACTGATGCAGCCACCTGTCCAGTGAGAGAGTCAGCAACTAAAAACGTCTCCGCAGGTTTAATGGTATTTTCAATTTGTTTAATTTCACTCATCATCTGCAAATCTATTTGTGTTCTACCAGCAGTATCGAATAAGATAATATCTGCACCATTCAAGTTTGCTGCACTAATTGCTCTTTGACAAATATCACCGGGTTGTTGACCTTCAATTATTGGAAGAGTTAATATATTATTTTGTTCACCTAAAGATTTTAACTGCTCTTGAGCGGCTGGTCTGTAAATATCTAAACTGACCATCATTACTTTCTTTTTTTTTGTATTCTCTAAATATCTCGCAAGTTTAGCAGTTGTTGTTGTTTTACCAGAACCTTGAAGCCCGACCAGCATCATTGGCACTGGTGGAACTGCATTTAAATTTACATCATTATTTTTTTCACCTAAAAGATTAACTAATTCATCATAAACAATTTTTACCACCATATCGCCAGGTGATGTTGATCTAATAATTTCTTGACCTAATGCTTTTGGTTTAACCTTTTCAATAAAATCTTTAGCAACTTCAAGAGACACATCAGCTTCTAATAAAGCTTGTCTTATTCCTCTCAATCCCTCATCAACCTGATTTTCATCAAGTGATGGGGCCTTTTTTAGAGAGGAAAAAACTTCCTCAAATTTATTTGTTAAATTTTCAAACATATTTATTACACACAGCAGTAATCGCACTAGTGGGCGAACCCTCGCTGACTAGTGTCGATCTCTTTGTTTCCAAAGACACCGCAAATTTAATGTTTTTGCGGAAACTGCCACAAACTATAATAGAGGTTCAAAAAGTCAATAAATAAGTTAAATAACTATATATGGACATCAAAGCTTTTAAAATGGACGGATTGGGTAATGATTTTGTGATAATCGATAATAGAGAAAAAATTACCAATTTGACGAAAGATCAGATAGTAAAAATTTGTGACAGAAATTTTATTGGCTGTGATCAACTGATATTTATTGAGACAGATAGTTCTGCAGATGCAAATTTAAAATTTTTTAATTCAGATGGAGGAGAATCTGGAGCATGTGGAAATGGAACTAGATGTGTTGCAAATTTGATTTCAAATGAAAAAAATAACAAGTCAATAATTTTAAATACGCTATCTGGAAAACTAAAATCTGAAATTTTAGAAAAAAAAATTGTTACAACAGAAATTGGGAAAGCAAAGTTAAAATGGGATGAAATACCTTTGTCAAAAGAAATGGATACAAAAAACTTAAATATCAAAATTATTGATACAAATAATAATGAGCACTTAGGTGGCACTGCAATTAATGTGGGTAACCCACATATTGTTTTTTTTGTTAAAAAGATTGAGGATTTCAATATAGAGAAAATTGGCCCTGAGATAGAAAATCACGAAATCTTCCCGGAAAAATGTAACGTAACGATTGCGCAAATTTTTAATAAAAATTTGATCAAAGTAAAAGTTTGGGAAAGAGGGGCTGGTCTTACTAAAGCTTGCGGAACTGCAGCGTGTGCTACAGCATATGCAGGTAAATTAAATAATCTTACAGAAAATAAAACTGATATAGAGTTTGCAACTGGAAAATTATCAATTTCTATAGATGAAAATGATTCTATTCACATGAAAGGACCTGTTTCAAATATTAAAGAAATAAATATAAAATTGTAATGGGAATCTTTGATAAATTTAAAATCGGATTTAAGAAAAGTGCATCAGCGTTTACATCAGGACTTAAAGAAATAATTGTCAAAAAAGAAATTAATGACGAAAATTTAAATAAAATTGAGGAATTTTTAATTCAATCAGATGTGGGGGTTGAAGCTGCCTCTGAAATAAAAGAAATAATTTCTAGAAAAAAAATTGATCCAAATAAAGAACTATCTAAAGAGATAAACTCTATTTTAAAAGAATACATAATTTCTTTGATGAAACCTTTAGAAAATAAATCCTTTTTCGAGAAAAAAGAAAAGCTTAATGCAACATTAATTTCTGGGGTAAACGGCGTTGGGAAAACAACAACTATCGGTAAAATAGGAAAGATATTAAGGAACAACGGCAGTAAAGTCATATTTGCAGCTTCAGATACATTTCGTGCTGCTGCAATTGAACAACTAGAAAATTGGGCAAGTAAAGTAGATGTTCAAATAGTAAAATCATCCCAAGGAGCTGATCCTGCCTCAGTTGCTTTTAAAGCAGTAGATGAAGCTATTAAAAATAATTTTGATCAAGTTTTAATAGATACTGCGGGAAGACTCCAAAATAAAAAAAATTTAATGGAAGAATATAAAAAGATAGCGAATGTCACAAAAAAAATAGATCCCAACGCGCCTCATAATGTTATCTTAATTTTAGATGCAACCTCAGGACAAAATGTATTAAATCAAGTCGAAGAATTTAATAAAATCATCCCAATAACTGGTATCGTGATGACAAAATTAGATGGCACAGCCAAGGGAGGAATTTTGTTAGCGCTAGCAAAAAAATATAAAATTCCAATTATTGCACTAGGTTTGGGTGAAAAAGAAGACGACTTACAGTTGTTCGAAGCAGAAAAATTTGCCGAGGCTTTTACTCAAATTAATTGATTAAATTGCTAGAGATCAAAGGTTTGTAGATATTACATTTATAATTATCATCAAATTTATAATGACCACAATCTTTAGAAAATGAGGAGATTATAAAGTCGAATTTACCGGTGCTTGGGTAAAGCTCTAGTTTTTTACTAGCAATGTCATATTTAAAATTAGCATTTACACTTTTCACGGCGCTAATTAATACTAATGTTTTATCGTCTTTTAATAAATAATATGCAAAATCATCTGGAAACACTGGAAAATCATATTCTTGTAAAAGATATTTAGCTTGCGAAGGAAACCACTCATATGAAATTAGAGGTGAAGAGGACTTTGTTAAATGATTATAAATATAAAGATCCTTTGGATAATCATTTATATAATTTTCATTTTCGCCTCTTGCTAAAATAGATTTTTCTCTACCTTTAAAATATAAGCTAAATTCTTTGTTATGTGAATCCATGTGATCTATGTGAAATAAATCGTCAGGTTGAAAAAATTCATCTTGTGAATAAACGTTGGTAGTAATAACAAAGAACGCAATAAACAAAACAGATAATCTTTTCACTATCTTTTAATAAAATCAAATTCTGAAGTATATTTGTTGATATTGTGGCTTAATTTAAACTTTTTAAAAATGAGTTAAGAGCTTTAACAAGGTTCTCATCATACTCCATCATATGATTGTCATGTTTTGTAAAATAAGAATATTTCGGTTCGTTAGCTTTTTCATACATTTTTTTTCCCATAAAAAATGGAACAATTTGATCAGCCTCACCATGCATTATTAAAATTGGAACATTTATATTCTTAATTTTGCTTTTATTATCAAATTTATCTTTCAATAATAAACTTACAGGTACATACGGATAAAAAGTTTTGGCTGCATCAATCATAGAGGTAAAAGGAGTTTCCAATACAACGCCAGCAAAATTCTTATTTTGTGACAAATGAGTTGCAACACCAGTTCCTAATGACTCACCATAAATAACAATATTTTCTTCCTTTACACCTTTTCTAACTAGCCAATTTATTCCACTTCTTCCATCTTTATAAAGGCCTTCCTCAGATGGTTTACCTTTATTGCCACTAAAGCCTCTCCAGGCAATTATTAAAAAATTAACATCCATTTTATGGAAATGGTTTAATTTATGAATTCTATTTTCAAGGGAACCGGCATTTCCATGAAAAAATAAAACTGTTTTATATTTTTCTAAGTCTTTTTCATGAAACCAGCCCAATAAACCTATGTTATCCTCCGTCTTAATTTTTACTTTTTCAATAGGGACTGATATTTGATCACCAGAATAATTATTTTCATTAGGATGATATAATAAATTTCTCTGATAAAAATATAAAAAAACTAAGATTAAAAAATAGACAAAAATAACTGTTTGTAAAAATAACAACAAAATATTCCTAAACTTTTTTAACATTTTTTTTCTTTGCTAAGTATATGCCAAAAAATACCAGGATTGTTCCGATGAAATGATAATTTTCAAATTTTTCATCAAATAAAAAATAACCATAAATTGCTCCATAGACTGTAAAAACGTAAAGAGTGAAGCCTGTTAAAGACGCACCTAATTTTTTTTGGGCAACAGTGTAAAGTGTAAAAGCAATTATTCCTGGCGAAATAGCAGCAAAGATTACCCAAAAATAAAATTCAGGCATAAAAACTGTCTGTTTATAAAATATTTCCTCACCTATATAGAATGGTAATAAACTTAAAGCTCCAAAAAATGATATTAAGGTAAATCTTTCAAAAATTTTTAGTTCTGAATTCCAATAAAACAAATAAATTGAATATAATGCCCATCCAATAGCGGCAGCCAACATCCATAAATCACCAATTGTAAATTGTAAATTAATTAATAAATTTAAATCTCCTTTTATAATAATTGTAAAAACCCCTATTAAACATGCAATTAATCCAATTATTTTTGTGAAATTTATTTTTTCATGGAAAAAAAAGTATGAAATCAAAATTATGAATACAGGTGAAGATGTATAAATAATTCCCATATTGGTCACAGTTGTAGTCTCACCTGCCAAAAATGGAAAGGCTCCGCATACTCCACATCCCATTGAGCCTAAAAAAAATAATTTTTTATATTCCTTTTGAATGATCTTAAAATTTTTTTTCAATGTTATGTATGTAAAAGGCAGTAATACAAAAAAAACTACTGTCCATCTCCAAAAAGCTAACGATATTGGAGGTACGAACTCGACACCACCTCTTGCAACAACAAGATTACTAGCCATAAAAATTGGCTGAATAAATAATAAGGAAAATGAAAAAAAATTTTTCTTCGAATTATTCAATTTACGATAAATTAACTTTTATCAAAGAAGGCTTCGTAAATCATCATTATGATGGCAGCACCCATTAACAAATAAACTGGAATTACATCTAAAAAACCGATCATCATTGATCTAGTAAGAGTAGTCGCTAGACCAATTAAAAAGAAAACAGCAAATGACAAACCTATTATTGTTGTTATTTTATTCATACAATTATTCCTGACACTCCTTTTCAAGCCAATTAGCAACACCTAAAAATCTATGATCGTCGTATTTGTTGCCAATTAATTGAACTCCTAATGGTAGATTATTTTCACCCTCAAGTAAAGGCAGTGATATACAAGGGGTACCTAGATAAGACCAGACTTTGTTAAATTCTGCTGTTCCAGTGCTCTTTAATCCTTTTGGTGCAACACCAGGACTAGATGGAGATAATACTCCATGATAATCTTCAAACACTTCTTCATAAGACTCATAACTTCTTTTCATGAAATCAATTGCCTCAGCATACTCTTTTGCAGTGTATTTATTTCCATTTGAAATAGCATCCTGCATGTACTTTGAAAGTTTCTTTTTAAATTTTTGAAAATAAATAGAAAAATTATTAGCTAAGTCTGTTTCGTGAATAATTTGGTGATATTTGTGTATATCCTTAAAATAAGAGGGAGTGTCAAATATTTCAATATTTTTTTTAAAAGATTTAATAAAATATTCAAAAGACTCTCGTGATTTTTTATCAATTATTTTCCAATGATCAGTTTTATAAAAAATAAACTTAGGCTCAAAAATTGGACCTTTCTTTGTTTCAGATAGGATATTTTCTGTAGAATAATGGATTGTAGCTGGATCATATTTGTCTTTCTTTATTAATACATTTGCTAGCATAGCTACGTCTTCAACTTTACGACCAAACATACCAATTTGATCTAAGCTGTATGAGGTTCTTAGAACCCCGTTTCTTGAAATTAGTCCATAGCTTGGTTTATAACCAACTACACCACAATAAGACGCTGGTCTTATTACAGATCCTCCTGTTTGAGAGCCAATAGAAGCTGGTGCCATAAAGGAAGCAACCGAGGCTGCTGATCCACTAGATGAACCCCCCGGTGTTCTATCTTTATCGTGAGGATTAGTTGTAGCTGGAGGTCCTAAGTAGGCAAGTTCTGAGGTTGCTGTTTTACCCATAACAATTGCTCCTGATGCGTGAAGCAAGTCAATTATTTCAGCATTTTGAGAATATGATTTTCCTTTCCTGATTACAGTTCCACACTCAGTTGGCATATCAACAGTTCCGATAATATCTTTAACTGCTATAGGTACTCCATGCAGCAGTCCTACTGGTTTTCCTGATCTTCTATGATCATCAGCCTCAGTTGCCTTTTCTAATAAAACTTTTTTATCAAAATGTGCCCAGGCTTTTACATCTTTTTCAAACTTATCTATTCGTTCAATATATTTTTCACAAACTTCGACTGATGTAAGTTGGGCATCTTTTATTTTTTTTGCTAATTCCTCGAGACTTAAAGAAAATATATCTGTCATTTAAAATTAATTTGCAAATAATGTCTCTGGTAACCAAAGTGCTATTCCTGGGAATAAATACATTAGAACCATCGCTAAAATTACAATTCCTAAGAAAGGCATTATTCCCCCAAAAATTTGCATAAGTTCAACATTCTTTGATTGAACTCCTTTCAAATAATATGCTGACATTGCCATGGGGGGTGTCAAAAATGAGGTTTGTAAGTTTAAAGCGATTAGCATTGCAAAAAAATATGGGTTAACACCAAAAAATTCAACTAATGGTAAAAATATCGGTACAAATATAATTAATATCTCTGTCCATTCTAGGGGCCAGCCTAATAAAAATATAATTAATTGAGTAATAACTAAAAACTGCCAAGGTTGTAAATTTAAAGATTTAAAAAAATGCTCAAAAACTTCATGGCCACCTAAATATGAAAATACTGAGGCAAAAGTCCAAGATCCAATAAATAACCACATGATCATAGCTGTTGTTTTTGCTGTAAGAAAAACTGACTCTTTAAAATTTTTCCATTTAAGTGTTTTATAAAAATATGAGAGCACTAATGAACCAAATGCACCAACAGCGGCCGCCTCTGCCGGAGTTGCTATACCTGCAAGTATTGTCCCTAAAACTAGGATTATTAAAGAAAATAATGGTAAGAAAGAAACCAAAACCTCTTTCATAATTACCGCAGTAGGGGGTATCTCTTCTGCTGCAGGTTTTGGAGCTATCGAAGGATTCATCCAAGCCCTAAATATTGCATAACCAATATAAAGTCCTGCTAACATTAATCCTGGGAAAATTGCAGCTGCAAATAATCGTAAAGGCGACAATTGAGCGATAACAGAATAGACAATCAACATGATGCTAGGTGGAATTAAAATTCCTAAGCAACCTCCTGAACAAATAATTCCAGATGCAAATTTTTTATCATAACCAGCTTTAATCATTGCTGGCCAAGCAAGAAGACCCATTAACGTTACTACTGCTCCTATGATACCTGTAGCAGTTGAAAATAGTGCACAAGTAATAAGTGCAGCAACTGCCATTGAAGCTGGAAGTTTGTGAGATGCTAATCTTATTGCAAAAAATAACTTTGCAACAATCCCAGCTCTTTCAACTAAATATCCCATAAATAAAAAGAGGGGGACTGCGGTCAACACATTGTTATCCATTACAGTATAAGTATTTTGAACAAAGAGTTGAAATATCCTGTTATCAAATAGATGTTCCATCTTGGTTGGATCAAAATAAGCGTAGTATCCAAAACCTAAACCCATTGCCATTAGAGTGAACGCAATAGGAAAACCTAATAAGACAGCAAATAGAAATATTCCCATCATCATAATTGCTACTTCTGGATTTGTTAAACTAAATAACATCTTCTTTGTTTCCTTGTTGTGAAGTTCTCATTAATACTTTTTCAGTTTCCTCAGCATCACGCTCTGTTCCTCTTTCAGGCCAACTACCTGTTTGAATACAGATGATACATCTAAATACCTCACCAATTCCTTGGAGTGTTAAAAGTGTTCCAGATAATGGTATTAAAGATTTTGCCATATAAATTTGAATTTGTGCAGGACTATTCCAACTTGTTTCTTTAATTTTCCATGCTAATGCTGCATATTCGAAACCATAAAAAGCTAAAGCAATAACACCAGGGAAGAAGAAAATAAAATATAAAACAACATCTATCCAAGCTTGTGTTCTCTGAGAAAATAATCTGTATATAACATCTCCTCTAACATGTGCTTCAGTGCATAAAGTATAAGCTCCTGCCATCATAAAAATTGCACCATACATCTGAAGACTAAAATCGAAATTCCATAAGGTTGGGGCATTCAAAGCATACGCCATAAAAACTTCGTAACATGTTCCACCCATCAAAATTACTATACACCACGAGAATGCTTTACCCATTGAAACACTCAAACGATCAGCGAATTTTATGTAAGATCTCATCATAGATATAGACTCTTATTGAATTGTTCTAAATTAATCAAATAAAAAAGGGGGCCGAAGCCCCCTCCTTAAAATTTATAAAAGTTAATTATATCTTAACTTTTGCAATTGGACCAAACTCATTTTCATATGCAAGTTTGTAATTAGGCTGATTCATCAGCAAGTACTTCATTACTCTCTTCGCATAAGATTTTTGAGAATCAACAACTTTCTTAAAGAAAGGATCTTTCTTATTAAAGTCACCAATTACTTTGTCCCAACCTTTTAATTGTTGAGCCAAAATCTCATCTGAAGTTTGGTAAACATTTACTTTATGCTCATTCATCAACTTAGCTAAGTCAGCTGAGTATCTTACTAAAGCTTTAAAGTAGTTATCACTGTTTGCAGCATAGGCAGCATTTTTCAATATCGCTTGGTGCGCAGGTGATAAACTATTGTATGTTTTTTTGTTAACTGGAATCTCAAACATCTCTTGAGATTGGTGGAAGCTTCCTAAGTGATAGTGTTTAGAAACGTCTTGCATACCAAATTGAGAGTCTGAAGTTGGGTTGTTAAACTCAGCAGCTTCAATCAAACCAGTTTTCATAGCTGGCTGAATTTCACCACCTGGTAATTGTCTAACTACCATTCCCATCGCAGTCAAAACGTTAGTCGCTAGACCAACTGTTCTGTACTTCATACCTTTAACATCAGATACTTTTGTTACGTTCTTTTTGAACCAACCAAAAGGCTGTGCTGGCATAGGCATATGGAAAAAACCAATGTAATCGAAACCTACTTTTGCAAGAGTTTCGTCATACAGTTTTCTTCCTCCACCATACTCCATCCATCCCATAACTTCTTGAGATGACATACCGTATGAAGGACCAGTTCCAAATAATGATGCAGCTGGATTTTTACCATACCAATATGCAGTCACCCAGTGACCCATATCTACTACACCAGAACTTACTGCTTGTCCGATTTCTGAAGTCTTTACGACTGCTCCAACTGGTTGAAGATCAATCTTAAGTGTACCTCCAGACATCTCATCTACCATTTTGCAGTAGTCACCAGCCATTTCAAAAAAGATGTTTGCTCCACTTGGCCATGCAGCTTGCATCTTTAAAGTTTTATGACCGCCAGCAGTTGCTATGTTTGGCATTGCAACCGCAGCTGCAGCTACAGCACCAGCTTTCGCAGCAGTTTTAAAGAACTTACGTCTTGAAGATGTTTTCACCTTCAATGATTTATTTTCTTTTGTCATTGTTACTCCTATTAAAGTTAATTAACTCGATCAATTTAAGCACAGATTCAATTTAGAGTCTTTCCAAAAAATGGGGTAGATGTCGCAGAATTTAAATTAATTTCAATCTGAAGTAGAATTAATTTACTTTATTTGTGCAATTTCCTGTCTTGAAGAATTCATCAATATTATCTATCGCAAGGTTTGCCATAGCAATTCTAGTATCTTTAGTTGCACTCCCTAAGTGGGGTAAAATAAAGGCTGACTTAATCTTTAAGTATCCTGGATTTAAATTTGGCTCATTCTTATAAACATCAAGTCCTGCAGCATAAATTTTTCGTCTATTAAGTGCATCAATCAATGCATCATCATCAACTATATCACCTCTTGCAACGTTAGTGATTACTGCTCCTTTAGGGAAATACTCAACTGTCTCTTTGTTTATCATATTTTCAGTCTCTTTTGTTGCTGGACAACAAATAGATAAAACATCTGATACTGAAAAAAGACTTTTTAAATTATCATGATAAATGGCACCTTGCTCTTTTTCCTCGCTCAGTTTTGACCGGTTATGATAGTGAATAATCATTCCTAATGATTTTGCAATCCTTGCAATTTTCTGTCCAATTCTGCCCATTCCTAAAACTCCAAGCCTTGTTCCGGTTAATTGTTTACCAATCAGATAATCTGCAGACCATTTCCATCCACCCTCTCTAGCAGACACGATTCCTTCTGCAGCCCTTCTACAAGCTCCTAATATTAAAAGAATACCAATCTCAGCTGTTGCGTCTGATAAAACTTCAGGTGTATTAGTAACTGCAATTCCTCTTTTTTTTGCTGCTTCCAAATCTATATTTCCAAAACCAACTGCAAAATTTGAAATAATTTTTATTGTGTCTGGTAACTTATCAATAGTCTCTTTATCCATCTTATCAGTTAAAGAGGATAGTATACCGTCACAACCTTGACTCATCTCTATAACTTTTGATTGTGAGTATAACTCATCATTAGAATTGAATATTGGGTCAAATGTTTTTGAAGCTTTATCTTCACTTTCTTTGATTAATTTTCTTGTAATCAAAATTTTTTTCATAAAATATTTTTGTTAATTAAGATCAAATATCTTGCCTGGATTCATTATATTGTTTTGATCAATGCTTCTTTTAATTAATTTCATTACAGGAATGTTGTCTCCATGCTCTTTTAAGAGATATTCTTTTTTATGAAGGCCTACACCATGTTCTCCTGTAATCGTTCCTTTAAGTTCTAAAGCCTTTTTTATTAATAAATCGTTAAATTCTCTTATCTTTTTATACATTTCCTTTTCTTCAGGATCAAAGGGTAACAATACATGAAAATTTCCATCTCCTAAGTGGCCCACCATTGGAGCTCTAAGTCCAAACTTTTTTGCTTGTTCCTCTGCATAATTTACACATTCTGTTATATTTGAGATAGGTAAACAAACATCTGTTGAATAAACTCTTCCATTATTTATCAAAGCTTTTACAGAATAGTAAACATCCCATCTTGCTTGCCAGAGTTTATTTCTTTCCTCTAAATCTTTTGCCCATTTAAAAGAGCTTCCATTATTATCTTTAGATATTTCTTCGACTATTTTGATATTTTCATTATTAGATAATTCGGATCCATGAAACTCAAAAAATAATGTTGGCGTTTCCTCAATATCTTTTAATTTTGAATAATTTATACTTATTCCCATTTGGTCTTTATTTAACATTTCAATTCTTGCGATTGGGACCCCATATTGAATAACTTGTTGGGCAGTTTGAACTGCTTTTTCTAAAGTTGGGAAGTGACAAACAGCTGACATTATACTCTCTGGTATGGGAGAAAGTCTTAATTGAACTTCCGTTATAACTCCTAAAGTTCCTTCAGAACCAATAAATAAATTGGTTAGATTATAACCCGCTGAGGTTTTTTTCGTTCTTCCTCCTGTGTTAATAATATCTCCATTAGGCAAAACAACAGTCAAACCAGTAATTACAGTTTTCATAGTGCCATATTTAACCGCCATTGTTCCTGAAGCCGATGTGGAAGCCATACCTCCGATCGCTGCATTAGCACCTGGATCAATTGGAAAAAAGACACCATCCTCTCTAAGATATTCATTTAATTGTTCTTTTGTAACACAGGCTTGCACCCTACAATCGAAGTCCTCAGCATTAACACTTAAAATCTTATTCATTTTTTCAAGGCTTATGGTTATCCCTTTTTCATTACCAACCACATTACCCTCTAAAGAGGTACCTGTACCAAATGGTACCACAGGAATTTTATGTTCATTACATAGTCTTAATATTTGTGAAACCTCCTGATTAGTTTCTGGGAATACTACAGCTTTTGATAAAATTGGATCATAAGTATCTTCACCTCTTGCATAATTTGTTCTTGTAGATACAGAAGTTGAAAATCTTCCATTAAAAATTTTTTTTAACTCAGCTTGTACTTGATCGTTCATAAGAAGTGATATTAATAAATAATGCTAAAAAAATATACCTTATTTAGATAGCATTTTCTTTATATTTTCCAACGCTTGTGAAATATTATCTCTTGATGCAGCAAAACTAAATCTAACATAATTTTGGCAAGTTTCACCAAAAGCTGATCCAGGAACTATTGCTACTCCTGCTTCATGCATAGCCTTTCTTGCAAACTCTGCACCATTCATACCTGTACCGATTACTTTAGGAAATGCATAAAAAGCCCCTCCGGGTAAACTACATTCTACACCTGGTAAATCATTTAAACCTTTATAAATTAGGTCTCTTCTTTGAGTAAATTTTTCCATCATTACATCAATTGAATCATCTGGTCCATCCAATGCTGCGATACCAGCAAATTGAGCTGCAGCATTAACACATGAAACACTATTAATTAATAATTTATTAACATGTTCAACTAAATGCTCTGGCCAAAAACTCCAACCAAGTCTCCACCCAGTCATTGAGTAAGCTTTGCTCCATCCCTCTAATACAATTAATCTTTCTCTCAACTCAGGATAATTAAAAAATGTTGGCATTTCTTTTCCATCAAAAATTTGTCTGCTATAAATTTCATCACTTAAAATTGTTACATGAGGGTGCTTCTTTAGACCATCAGCTAAAACATCTACGTCTTTCTTCTCAACAAAGCTCCCTGTTGGATTGTTAGGATTTATCAAAATTAACAAACGAGTTTTATCTGTTATCATAGATAATATTTTGTCTGGATCGAATTTCAAATCTTTATTTTCTGTTAAGTCATATGGGACTGAAGTTGAGCCTGTATAATTAATCATTGATTCATAAATTGGAAAAGCTGGTGTTGGGTGTATAATTTCAGCTCCAGGTTCACCAAAGCATTGAATAGCGTAACTCATTGTTGGCTTACCACCTGGCATGATTAGAATTCTTTCGAAATTGATGTCAACATTGTAACGTTTTTTTATCCACCTCGTAACTGCTTGCCGACATTCGGGAATTCCATTCGACATTACATATCCATGATGTCCATCATCAAGTGCTTTTTTTGCTGCCTCAACAACATGTTTTGGAGTTTTAAAGTCTGGCTGCCCCAATCCTAAATGGATCATTGGTTTTCCCTGAGCTTCTAATTTTTTTGCTTCTGCAAGTACTGTAAATGCAGACTCTGTTCCTAATCTTTCTAAACTTTTTGCTAGTTTCATAATTTTTACCTATTTTCTATATATTAATTTTGAACTATTCAACTCTTTTAAATTTTTACAACCCATAAGCACCATATTTCTATTTATCTCATCGTGCATGTTTTTAAGTAAATGCTCAACCCCATGCTGTCCTCCTGCGGCTAAAGAGAACAAAAACATTTTCCCAAAACTACAAGCTTTTGCGCCTGCAGCAATGGCTTTCAAGACGTGAGTACCTCTTCTTACTCCACCGTCTAAAATAATTTCTAATTTGTCTCCCACAGCATCAGAAATTGCCTTAACCTGGTCAAAAGGAGATCTTGATCCATCTAGTTGTCGACCACCATGATTTGAAATCATAATTGCAGTACAACCAATATCAATTGCTTTCTTTGCATCTTCAACTGACATAACGCCTTTAAGAGCAAAAGGTCCATTCCATTTTTTTGCACAATATTCAGCATCCTTCCATCCCATTAATGGATCGTACTGCTCATTTATATATTCAATTACTGATTTTGCTATATTGGTTCCCTTGTCTGTTTTTTTTTTGACATTTGAAAGTTCAAATTTTTTTCCAGCTAAATAATTAAAAACCCATTTTGGTCTCATGGCAAAACTTAACAAACTTTTAGCAGTAAGTTTTGGTGGCGTTGTAAATCCTGTTCTATGGTCCTTCTCTCTATTACCTGCAACTAAAGTATCCACTGTTAGACACATAGCATCAAATCCTGACCTTCTTGATCTATCAATTAAGTCATCTGTTATTGATTTATCTTTATGAACATAAAGTTGAAATAATTTTGGACCACTAGAAATATTAGATATTTCTTCAATCGAGTTGTTGCTCATAGATGACATACTATAAAATGTTCCAAATTTTTCTGCTGCTCTTGCTGAGGCTTTATCACCATCAATATGATAGAGTCTTTGCATTGCGGCTGGAGAAAGAAAAATTGGCATATCTATTTTTCTTCCAAATAAAGTTGTTGATAAGTCAGGTTTACCAACGCTAGCAAGAACATTTGGAACTAAATCGCACTCATTAAACGATTCCGTATTTCTTCTAAGAGTAGACTCATCATCTGATCCTCCATCTATGTAATGAAAAATTGGTGCTGGAAGTTTTTTTTTTGCTAATTTTCTAAAATCATCAAAGTTATAGCAATCCTTTAAAATCACTATTTTCTGAATCTTAAATTACTTCTATTTAAATCACTTATCTTGGTACACCCCATGAGTTTCATATCACGAACTAATTCAGCTTTATATTTTTCTAAAGCTCTTTCTACACCTGCTTGACCTCCAGCTGCTAAAGCATAAAGATATAGTCTCCCCCCTGAACAAGCTTTAGCACCTAATGATAATGCTTTAAGCATATGCGTACCTCTATGAATTCCACCTTCACAAATTACGTCTAATTTATCACCAACTGCGTCAACAATTTCTGCAAGTTGATCAAAAGGCGCTCTAGATCCATCTAACTGTCTTCCGCCATGATTTGACACCATTATACCTGTACATCCTATGTCTACTGCTCTTTTTGCATCTTCTACACTCATAACTCCTTTGAGAGCGAAATGACCTCCCCATTTAGAACATAGATTTTCAGCGTCTTTCCAATTCATAGATTGATCCAACATAGTTGAAAAATAATTTCCAATTGATGAGTTAACATCGGTACCCTCTTTTACAAAATCTTGTAAATGAGGTAATTCAAACTTACCTTTTGTTAGATAATTAATTCCCCACATCGGTTTAGTAGCAAAACTGAATAAACTTGCTAAAGTTAACTTTGGTGGAGAGGTAAATCCTGTTCTTAAGTCTCTCTCTCTATTTCCACCAGTAATAGTATCAACTGTTAAAGCCATCACATCAAATTTTGCAGCTTTAGCTCTTTCCAAACAAGAATCGTTTAAACCTCTATCCTTATGAAAATAAAATTGAAACATCTTAGGTGTATCAATCATTGAAGAAATTTCCTCAACACTAACTGTGGCTAGAGCAGAAACACCAAACATTGTATTGAATTTTTTTGCTGCTTTTCCAACTGCTCTTTCTCCCTCATAATGAAAAAGCCTTTGTAAAGCTGTTGGTGATAAG
The DNA here is from genome assembly GCA_902596925.1 of uncultured Pelagibacteraceae bacterium. Classification (GTDB taxonomy): domain Bacteria; phylum Pseudomonadota; class Alphaproteobacteria; order Pelagibacterales; family Pelagibacteraceae; genus Pelagibacter. Next base: position 106,219 of record CACJVT010000004.1, read on the forward strand.
TAAAAAGGTAAATCTAATTTTTTTCCAAAAATCGTGGTAGATAAATCAACTTCTTCAACTCCTCGCAAAACATTAGGAACCAAATCCACATCATCGAATGCGCTAGTATTTCTAGCATATGTAACCTCATCATCTGCTGCTCCGTCAATATAATGAAAGATTGGTGATGGTAGTTTTTTTTGAGCTAATTTTCTAAAGTCACTAAAATTATGGCAATTTTTTAAATTCATGATTTCTCTTAAAACTTTTTGAGGAAATTAAAAATATAACTATTTGCCCCAGGATTTTTATCGCCTAAACTAGCATTAGACACATGATTGTATGATACGGCAAAATTTGTTGTATCTGTAGTTTTATAAGAAAGCTGTAATTCTGACTTAAATTCAAGAACATGTCCAAGATCCTTTCCATCGCCCTCATGGTAAAGTCCAGGAGTAAAGCTTGGGGTAAAAAAAAATGGGCCCATATCCATATTCCACTCCACACCTGTATAAATATAAGCGGCGGAATTAGCAGTTATGAAACCTCCAGTTATAGGCGAAATATTTCCTAAAAATGTATTTCTATTTAAATTTTCATTTTGGTGCTGGAAGCCAAGTAATGTTGCTTTTTGTTTGTCATCACTAAAGTCAAAATTCCCAAGGTATAGATTAAATTGATGGTTGTTATCATCAATATCAGTATCTCCAATTAATTTTGAAGGCAAAGTTAAAATTAATAAAACTAAAAAAATTCTTTTGAAAATCATTCTTTCTAATTAAAATTATTTTTTATTATAAAACCTTTTAATGATTATTGCACCACCCGCTAAGAATATCAAGATAGGCAATAGCCATAAAAAATAAGTATTTCTGTTGAAAACTGGATCATACAATATCCATTCTCCATATTTTATTTTTAAAAAACTATATATTTCTTCTTCACTTAGACCTTCTTTGATTTTATTTTTAATAACTAACTTTAGACTTACCGCAAATTCTGAATCTGAGTCATACACTGACTGGCCTTGACAAATTAAGCATCTCAAATTTTTTGCAATTTTGTTTTCAGTTTTAATTTCATCTGCTTTTAAGAAATTAAAACTTAAAATTATAGATAGAATCAAAAATATATGAATAGATCTCATCTAATTATTTTCTGAATTTCTAATAAATCCTCATTATTTATTGGTCCAATAAATCTTTTAATAATTTCATTTTGAAATACTAAAAAACTTTCTGGTACACCATAAGCACCCCATTCAATTGATGCTGTACCATCTTTATCTGATACAATTATATTGTAAGGATTTCCTAAATCTTTTAAAAAACTTGAAGCATTTTTAAAGTTATCTTTATAATTAAATCCTATTAATTGTACTCTGTCGTCTTTTTTTAATTCCATTAAAAATTCGTGTTCTTCCTTACAAGGGACACACCATGATGCCCAAATGTTCATGAAATAATAATCATTATCTTTAAAAATTTTTTCTGAAATAACAATAGAGTCATTTCCAAAAGATTTTAACTCGAATGGTGGAACTTCTTTTTTTAGATTGGTATCCGGGATATAAATATTTGAATTTTTTAAACCTTTGAAAAAAATCACAAATGTAATTAAAAAAATTATAATTAAAATTAGTGGAATAAATTTAGATTTCATATTTTTTTTTAAAAAAACTTAAAATACCACCAAAACTTATTAATATTACTGAAACCCATATCCAGATCATGAAAGGTTTAACTTGATATCTAATATTGAAGTATTCCTGGTTTTGAACATAATTCATTGTCATGAATTTATCTGTGAGTAAGTTTGTTTTTATATCAGCCTCACTCGTAATTATATTTGGTTGATTATAAATTCTTAACTCAGGGTTGAGGATATCTGATGAGCCATCCAAATTTTGTACATTAAATTTTCCTTTAATTGCTTTAAAATTTTTTTCATCTTCTTGCTTAATGTTCTCAAAATTTATTGTAAATTTTTCAGTCTCAAAAGTTTCACCAATTTTTAGATTGGTAATAACTTCATTAGAAAAAATATTATTAAATAAAATACTTAGAATTAATAAGCTAAAACCAAAATGAGCAATGTTCTGAGATAAATTTCTAAACCTTTTGACAAAAAATTCTCTAGAAGTAGAAAAAAATAAAAAGAAAGCAGAAGCAACTAAAATTGTGTTAATCAGAAAATTCATATCAAATTGTTTGATTATTAATGCTGATAACAAAAAAGATATTATTAAAAATATAGTCATATAAAACTTATCTTTAAAATCTGATTTAACCCAATTAAGATTTGGTCCAATTGCCATAGCTATTAAAAATGGAATTAGGAAAGGTAATATGAGTTTGTTATAAAAAGGTGGTCCAACGGATATTTTATTTGTCGTAATAACTTCTAAAAATATTGGATAAATTGTCCCTATTAAAACTACTGATAAAAAGTACATCATAAACCAATTATTTACTAAAATAGATGTCTCCTTGCTAAGCCAAAAAAAATTATTTTCTAATTTTTCTTTCTCTGAATGAAAAAAAATGAAAATAAAAATCGATAAAAAAATAAGTGTAAAAAGAAAAATTAGAATAAATAAACCCCTCTCTGGATCATTAGCAAATGTATGAACTGAATTTAAAATTCCAGATCTTACTAAAAAAGTACCACTCATACTCAAAGCAAAAGTTGCAATTGACAGTATCATGGCCCATGAAGTTAATATTTTCTTCTTCTCCAAAACTAATATACAGTGAAGTAAAGTTGTTAGTGCAAACCATGGCATTAAAGATACATTTTCAACTGGATCCCAAAACCAAAAACCTCCCCAACCTAATTCATAATATGCCCAAATAGATCCAAGTAAAATTCCTAATGTAAGAAAAACCCAAGATGCTAAAACCCATTGTTTAATATGCTTCGCCCATTCTTTTGATACATAAGACGTAACCATAGCAGCAAGAGCTGACGAGAAAATTATCGAAGAACCTACATAACCTAAATATAAAATTGGTGGATGTATTGCTAAAGCAGGATCTTGTAAAATCGGGTTCAAGCCTAAACCCTCATTTGGTGTTGGAAAAATATAATTAAACGGACTTGAAGTCTTAATCAAAAAAATAAAAAAACCTACAATTATTATTTGTTGAAATAATAAGGTAAAAATTCTGTACTTTTTTGGCTGCTGATTAGATTTTATTAAAAAAATTGAAATAAACAAAGTTAATACTAGCAACCATAGCAATAAACTACCCTCATGATTACCCCAAGTTCCTGAGATTTTATAAAATAATGGTTTGGTTGTAT